>CANJKM010000213.1 GCA_947474805.1 Caulobacterales bacterium
CTGGTCGCCGGCGATCTGCCAGGTGACGAATTTGTCGTAGGGGATGTTGCGCTGGAAGGCGGTGATCACCCAGTCACGATAGGGGTGGGCGATCGACTGCTCATTGTCGTTCAGGCCGCCGCCGCTGTCGGCGTAGCGGGCCACGTCCAGCCAGATATTGGCCTGGCGCTCGGCATAGGCGGTCGAGCCGAGAAGCTTGTCGGCGAGCCGTTCATAAGCGTCCGGCCGGGAGTCGGCCACGAAGGCGTCGACTTCCGCCAGGGTCGGCGGCAGTCCCGTCAGGTCCATGGTGACCCGATTGATCAGGGTCTCCTTATCGGCCTCGGGAGAGGGGCTGAGACCCTTCTCCTTCAGTTTGGCGAAGACGTAGCGGTCGATCTGGTTGACCGCCCGTTTCTCCCATTCGGTTCGGGCGGGCTTGACCACCTTGGCCGGCAGATAGGCCCAGTGGTCCTTGTATTTGGCGCCCTGTTTGATCCAGCGCTCCAGAATGGCGACGTCGCGGACGGAGACCGTCTTATGCGCCTCCATGGGCGGCATGCGGATATCGGGATTGGTCGAGGTGATGCGCTTGAACAGTTCGCTGCGCTTCGGGTTGCCCGGAACGATGGCGCGCTTGCCGGGGTCCTCGGGAATCTTGCCATAGGCGGCTTCGGCCCGGTCAAGGCGCAGGCCGGCCTTCTTGGCTCCGTTGCCGTGGCACTGGAAGCAGTTCTGGGAGAGGATCGGGCGGACATCCCAGTTGTAGTCGGGCCTGTCGGGGATGGCCTCGGATGCATCGGCCAGATTGGCCTTCTGTTGCCCGTAGTTCTGGCAGGCGGCCAACAGCAGAGCAGAGGCGGCCAAACCTCCGGCGGCTAGATAAAGGGCCGGGCCGAACTTACGCATAGACGAAATCTCCCGTTCGAACTCATCGCAGGCGTTTGTTGGTCTTCTTCAAGGTTGTCCGATAATCGGACATGGAGTCGATAAACGAACTAATTTACCACAGAACGACGCATCCGCGAATGTCTCCAGCGAAACATCGGGCAGTGGGCGAGGACCTCAGATCTTGTGGGTCTCGAAGGTGGCGGGGTGGAAAAGCTCCTCGACCTTGAGCTGGCGCGGCGACAGGCCCTGGGCGTGGTGGTGGCGCAGGAAGGTCTCCAGCACTCCCCGGTTCTGCTCCAGGCCATAGGGCCAGTAGTCGTCCCCCATCAGCGTCTTGGCCTCGCGCAGCCGCTCTTCGATGAAGGGCAGGGTGACCTTGGCGGCGGAGGCGTCGGCCAGCTTGGCCAAGGCGATCGTCTTGGCCTGCCCGAACGCCTTTTGCACGGCGGCCGGCAACCAGGGGTGCGCCTCGGCGAGGCTCTTGCGGACGCCCAGCAGGTGCATGATCGGAAAGATTCCGGTCCGCTTGAAATAGTCCTTCGCCGCCGCCGTCGGGTCGGCGAAGAGCCAGTCGACATTGGGGACGCCGCGCTCCTGGCA
Organism: Caulobacterales bacterium; assembly: GCA_947474805.1. GTDB lineage: Bacteria > Pseudomonadota > Alphaproteobacteria > Caulobacterales > Caulobacteraceae > CANJKM01. Next base: position 1,471 of record CANJKM010000213.1, read on the forward strand.
GGACGGAATGCGCGGAGCGAGGATGGCGTCTATCTCCCCCTTCTCAAGCATGTCCGACAGGCAACGATCCGCGGGCGCATCCTCGAGCCGGACATCGGCCGGCAGGTCGAGCGCGATCTTCTCGACTCGTCCGGGCTCCTCGATGCCGCCACGGACCCAGGTGATGTCGGACGGTTTGACCCCGTAGTCATCCTCCAGGAGCGCGCGGCCCCAGACGCAGGCAGTGAGCTGATATTCGGGCAGGCCGACACGCTTGCCCTTCAGGTCCTCGGGCCGCTTGATCCGGTCGGTGCGGACGCTGATCGAGGTGTGACGGAAGGCGCGGGACGGAAAGACCGGCACTCCGACATAGGGACACTCGCTGCGGGCGGTCTTCACGGTGAAGCTCGACATCGACAGCTCGCAGATGTCGAACTCGGCGTGCCGGAAGGCGCGGAAGAAGATCTCCTCCGGCTCCAGCAGCATGAAGACCGGGTCGACTCCATCGATCCGCACCGCGCCGTCGACGACGGGCCGCATGCGATCGTAGTCGCCCACGGCGACCGACAGGCTGAGTTTGCCGTATCGGGCCTCAGCCGCGGAGGCGGCTCCGACGATGCGGGTGGTGGGGAGTTCCAAGTCTTAATTCCTAAACTGGATCATTTGAGGGTGACGCCGGTCGCGCCGTCGGCGCCGATCGGGTTGCGGTCGTTTTCGGCGCAGATGAACTCCTTGATCGTCCAGTCCGGCTTCAGCTTGTAGGTGCGGGTGACGGTCCAGGGCCGGACAAGGGCCTTGGGATCGTCCAGGGTGATCTGGTCCTGCATGGTTTCGGCGTCGACCCGGCGGATGCGCTCGCGCACCACCAGGGCGTCGCTGTGCGGCATGGAGGTGGAGTCGATCGTGGTGTCGCCGCGAAGGCCCACGGTCTCGACCACCAGGGTGTCGCCTTCCCAATGACCGATCGAGTGGCCATGGTAGGTCTTCTCCAGGTCGTCGCCGGCCGGGTGCTTGCGGCCGTCGGTATAGATGCGGCGGACCTCGCCCTTGTACTCGTGCGTGATCCACACCTGCTTGGGCGTGACCGCGAACTCCATCGGATAGGGGCTGCGCATGATCCGGGGCGTGCCGGACAGCAGGCATCCGGGCTCGGCCAGGGGCTTGCCGGCGGCGGCGGAGTCGAGCCGGTCGTTGTATAGCTTCTTGTACTGCTCGTTGAACGGCGGCTGCTGGCGGGGGCCTACGCCGCCCTGACCGCGCGGCACTGAGGGATCGAAATTGGTGCCGTCCGACTGCATCCAGACGCCAGTCCAGTCAGGCAGGGTGGCGGTCCAGGGCTTCGGAGCCGGGCCCGCGGGCTTGGCCGGCGCCGCGGGCGCTGTCGCCGCCAGGGCGCTCGCGGCCAGGAGGGCGGTCGCGGCGGCGCCGGCCAGGATGAATTTCACTGCTCTCATGCTCCTACCCTATTTGCCTTGCAGGACGACGCCGGTCTGGCCGTTGGCCCCGACGGGATTGCGCTCGTTTTCGGCGCAGACGAATTCCTTAATCTCCCAAGTCGGCTGGTGCTGGTAGCGCCGGGTGACCGTCCAAGGTTTGGTGAAGACCACGGGATCGGTCAGGGTGATCTCGTCCTCAAGCCACTCGTCGCTGACCCGCCGCATCCGCTCGTGAATGGTCAGCTGGTCGGAGTGGGCTAGGCCGCCGGAATCGATGGTGCCGGCCTTCAGCCCGACGGTGTCGAACACCAGGGTGTCGCCCTCCCAGTGACCGGTGGAGTAGCCTTCGTAGGTATGGTCGAGGTCGGCGGGGGGCTTGCGGCCGTCGGTGTAGATGCGGCGGCTCTCACCTTTGAACTCGGCGAGGATCCAGGTTTCCTTGGGCGTCACCACAACTTCGTGCGGGTAGGGCGAGCGCATGATCCGGGGCGGGCCCTCGGGCACGCAGCCGATGTCGCCGGTCGGCTGGCCTGCGGCCCTGGCGACCAGATAGGCGTCATAGGTCGCCTTGGCCTTGGGGGTCAGGGGCGCGTTCGGCTGAGGTTTGCCTGAGTCGGTGGTCGGGTCGAAGTTGCGGCTGCCGTAGTTGCCCCAGACCCCGGTCCAGTCGACGACCGTGGAGGTCACACGCCGGGCGGTATAGGGCGCCGTCTTCGCCGGCGCGGGTTTTTTGGCGGCGGGCGCCGCGGTGGCGACGGCGCCGCCGAGGGCGAGGAGGGCTGAGGCGTAGAGCAGGTTCCGGATCATGGCGTGGGGCTCCTCAGGCGGTCTTGGCGACGGGCGCCGGCGTTTTGCGGATGGCCAGCGGGATGATCAGGGCCGAGACGGCGAGCGCCAGGGCCATGGCGAAGAACATCGAATTGGCGCCGCCGTAGAGCTGCTGCAGCCAGCCGCCGATATAGGGGCCAAGGATGCCGCCAAGCCGGCCGACGCCCAGCTCCCAACCCACGCCGGTCGAGCGGATTTCGGTGTCGTAGAGGCTGGCGACGAAGTTGTTCAGCACCGGCTGGGCGCCCATGATGAAGAAGCCGGCCACGGCCACGAAGGCGATGTTGGTCCAGAGCACGTTCATCGCCGCGAGGCCACCGACGGCGAGGGCGGCGATCACCCAACTGGCGACTAGGACGTGGAGCCGGTTCATCCGGTCTGCGGCGATCCCGCATGCCACACCGCCGATGATGGCCATGAATTGCAGCAGAGCCCCGAACAGGAAGCTCGCGCCGAAGGCTTCGCCCCGCTGGATCATGGTCTGGGGCAACCAGCTCGAGATGCCGAAGATGACGAAGAGCGATAGGGCTGCGCAGAGCCAGACCACCACGGTCGAGCGAGCGACCTGGGGGGCGAACAGCATGGAGATGGATCCGCGCCGGCCGCCGTCCTCGTTGAGGGTGAAGGCGGCATCGGCGTAGCCCTTGCCGGGGGCCAACCAGTCGACGACCATGGCTGCCTCGGCCTGGCGCCCACGCAGGAGCAGCCACCGGGGAGACTCGCGCAGCGTCAGCCAGCAGAGAAGGGCGATCGGAAGACCGGCGGCGGCGGCCCAGAACAGGGCGGGCCAGCCGTAGGTGCGGGCTACGGTGGCGCCGGCAAGGGCGGCCAGCATGCCGCCCCCGGACCAGCCGATCATCATGGAGCCCACCAAGAGGTTGCCGGAACGGCGCGGCGCACTTTCGTTGATAAGTGTCACGGCCAGGGGCAACAGGATACCGAGGCCGACGCCGGTGGCGACGCGGCAGGCTAGGAAGCTGCCGAGGCCGGATGCGAACAGAGGGGTGAGGAGGTTCAGAAGAGTAGCTAGCAGCAGGCCGCCTATTAGGGTCGGCTTACGCCCAATGCGGTCGGCGATGGGCCCGCCGATCAGGGAGCCCACCATGAAGCCGACCAAACCGGAGGAGACGAGGAGCCCCGCCTGGCTCGGCTGAAGACCCCAGGGCTTCATCACGAAGGGGATCATCGAGCCGACCATGAACACGTCGTAGCCGTCGAAAAGGGTGACGAGCCCGAGGATCGCCACCAGCGTCCAGTGGCGGCTCGATAGGGGAGCCTTCTCCAGCTCGTTCTTGACGTCCAGAACTTGTGCCATGCGCCATTCTTAAGAGAGAAGCGGGCCGCGCCGGCCAACTACCGGCGCGGCCCTGTTGAACTGGTCAGTCCTAGTAGCGGTGCGTGATCTGCATCCCGATCTCGCGTGGCGCAAAGGTGCTCGCGGTGATCAACGGCGACAGGTTGGCGTTGGCGAGGTTCAACGGATCGGTCGAGTTGAACAGGTTGTTGACGTAGACGTTGACGTCCACACCGCTGACCGTCACCCCGGCGCGAGCCTGGGCGAAGCGGGTGGCCTGGCCCTTGTAGGAGAAGGCGTTGA
>CANJKM010000214.1 GCA_947474805.1 Caulobacterales bacterium
CGGGCGATGAAGAACAACGCCATCGTCTGCAACATCGGCCACTTCGACAGCGAAATTCAGGTCGCCGGCCTGAAGAACCTGAAGTGGGACGAGATCAAGCCCCAGGTCCACCACATCGAATTCCCGGACGGCAAGAAGATCATCCTGCTGTCGGAAGGGCGCCTCGTGAACCTCGGCAACGCCACGGGCCACCCGAGCTTCGTGATGTCGGCCAGCTTCACCAACCAGACCCTGGCCCAGCTCGAACTCTGGACCAACGCCTCCAAGTACGAGCACAAGGTCTACACCCTGCCCAAGCACCTCGACGAGAAGGTGGCCATGCTCCACCTCGGCAAGCTGGGCGCCCAGCTGACCAAGCTCTCCCCGGCCCAGGCCGACTACATCGGCGTGCCGAACGAAGGCCCGTTCAAGCCGGACCACTACCGCTACTAGTCAAATCCGAAGTTCCCGGCGCAGGCCGGGATCCAGCTGCAGGGGCGCCGGCCGCAGGGTCGGCGCCCTTTGCATTTGCGGTTCAGGCTACGGCTTCTTGATGATCCCCACCGCCTTGCCGCCGTCCTCATAGCGGGTCTGGCCGGCGAACACCGTCACCTCGACCAGGATGTCGCCGCCCTCCGCCGTCGCCCACAGATAGCGGCGCTCGAACTCGACCTCGCGCCCGTCCTTGGCCACGCCGACATAGGTGTCGCCCCAGGGCACGCTCTTGGAGAGCGCGAGCCAGCTGATGTCGAGCGCGTGGGCCAGCTCCTCCTCGGCGCTTTCCTGCAGCAGCGGGTTCATGCCGGCCGATAGCCCTCGGGCGCGACCTCGCGGTCGAACTCGGCCGCCTCCTGCAGCAGCCCCTTCACCGCCAGGGCGACGATCTCACCGCCCTTTTCCGGCGTCGCCAGGCCGGGGTCGGAGCCCATCCGCCCGTCCGGATAGCGGGCGCGGAAATCGACGGCCTCGCGGATCGGCCCCGTCGGCGCGATGCGGGGCGCGTAGTTGGCCGACTTGACCGCCTGCGGATAGGCGAACTGGGTCACCGCGATCTCCGACGGGGTGGCGTGGGTGCCGTGGCCCTCGGGGAAGAGTTTGACGCAGAGCTTGGTCACGCCCGGCAGCTCCCACCAATTGCGCAGCTTGCAGGCGAAGCCCCGCTTCAGCCCCGCGTAGGAGACCTCCGAATAGACCTCCGAGAAGGCCGCCTCGATGGTGGCGCAGTTCCCGCCGTGGCCGTTCAGGAAATACAGCTTCTCGAACCCCGCGTTCGACAGCGACCGGCTCCAGTCGACGATCGCCGCGATCATGGTCGTGGGCCGCAAGGCGATGGTGCCGGGAAAGCCCAGGTGGTGCTGGGCCATGCCGATGTTGAAGGTCGGCGCGACGAGGATGTCGCCGCCCTGGCTGGAGGCCGCGTGGGCGATGATCTCCGGGCAGAGCCAGTCGGTGCCCAGAAGACCCGTCGGTCCATGCTGCTCGTTGGAGCCGATTGGAATGACCACGGTCTTGGATCGGGCCAGCTGGGCTTCGATCTCGGGCCAGGTGGAGAGGGCGAGGAGCATCGGGGGCACTCGGGTGGCTTCAGAACCCTTTCTAACCCGGCCGCTTCAGCCTTGTCCCGATGATGACGGACAATTGGGCTTTCCCGGACCTGACAAACCCCGCTCCGCCGCTCTAGGGTAGGCCCACCAAAGCGGAGACCACCCCGGTGAGCGAAGACCTCTATCCCGTTCCCCCCGAATGGGCGGCGCGCGGCCCCGACGCGGCGGCCTACGCCGCCATGCGCGAACGCGCCGACGCCGACCCGGACGCCTTCTTCGGCGAGGCGGCCCAGCGGCTCGACTGGATCCGCCCCTTCAGCGAGGTCAAGGACGTCTCTTTCGACGCCAAGAATCTGCACATCCGCTGGTTCGGAGACGGAGTGCTGAACGCCTCGGTCAACTGCATCGACCGGCACCTGGAGACGCGCGGAAACCAGACCGCCATCCTCTGGGAGGGCGACGACCCAGCCCAGTCCAAGGCCATCACCTACCGCCAGCTCCACGACGCGGTCTGCCGCATGGCCAATGTCCTGCGCGCCCACGGGGTGAAGAAGGGCGACCGCGTCACCCTCTATCTGCCGATGATCCCCGAGGCCGCCTACGCCATGCTGGCCTGCGCCCGCATCGGCGCGGTCCATTCGGTGGTCTTCGCCGGCTTTTCGCCCGACAGCCTGGCCGGCCGGATCAAGGACTGCGGCTCCACCCTGGTGATCACCGCCGACGAGGGCCTGCGCGGCGGCCGGGCCATCCCGCTCAAGGCCAATGTCGACGAGGCCCTGGCCCAGTGCCCCGAGGTCGCGACCGTCCTGGTCGTCACCCGCACCGGCGCGACCGTCGGCATGACCCCCGGCCGCGACTATGTCTATGAGCGCGAGGCCGCCGCCGTCTTCGGCGAGTGCGAGCCCGAGCCCATGGGCGCAGAGGATCCGCTGTTCATCCTCTACACTTCCGGATCGACCGGCCAGCCCAAGGGCGTGCTGCACACCACCGGCGGCTATCTCTTCTGGGCGGCCTGGACCCACGAACTGGTCTTCGGCTACCGCCCCGGCGAAATCTACTGGTGTACCGCCGACGTCGGCTGGGTCACCGGCCACAGCTACATCGTCTATGGCCCGCTCGCGAACGGCGCCACCACCCTGATGTTCGAGGGCGTCCCGACCTGGCCGAACGTCAGCCGCTTCTGGGACGTGATCGACAAGCACCGGGTCGAGATCTTCTACACCGCCCCGACCGCCATCCGCGCCCTGATGCGCGAGGGCGACGGCCCCGTGACCAAAACCAGCCGCGCCTCCCTGCGCCTGCTCGGCACGGTGGGTGAACCCATTAATCCCGAGGCCTGGACCTGGTATCACCGCGTCGTCGGCGACGGCCGCTGCCCGATCGTCGACACCTGGTGGCAGACCGAGACCGGCGGCCACCTGATCACCCCCGTGCCCTCGGCCGTGCCGACCAAGCCCGGCTCTGCCACCCTGCCCCTGCCCGGCGTGAAGCCCCAGCTGGTCGACGCCGAGGGCGTGGTGCTGGAGGGCGCGGCCTCGGGCAACCTCTGCATCATCGACAGCTGGCCCGGCCAGATGCGCACCGTCTGGGGCGACCACGAGCGCTTCATCCAGACCTATTTCTCGACCTATCCCGGCAAGTATTTCACCGGCGACGGCTGCCGCCGCGACGAGGACGGCTACTACTGGATCACCGGCCGGGTCGACGATGTGCTGAACGTCTCGGGCCACCGGCTCGGCACCGCCGAGATCGAGTCGGCGCTGGTCTCCCACTACGACGTCGCCGAGGCCGCGGTGGTCGGCTACCCCCACGCCATCAAGGGCCAGGGCGTCTATGCCTATGTCACCCTCAACGCCGGCTGCGAGCCGACCGAAGAGCTGCGCAAGACCCTGGTCGCCTGGGTGAGGAAGGAGATCGGCCCGATCGCCTCGCCCGACGTGATCCAGTGGGCTCCCGGCCTGCCCAAGACCCGCTCAGGCAAGATCATGCGCCGCATCCTGCGCAAGATCGCCGAGAACGAGCTGCATTCCCTCGGCGACACCTCGACCCTGGCCGACCCCGGCGTGGTCGACGACCTGGTGAAGAACCGGAAAGGATAAGACGGCGTTGGGTTTGCTAACCCCAACAGCACTTCAAATTGACTCGAAAGTATCAGGCTGAAACCGTTCGTAGATTTCCGTGATCGACGTTGCCGCCTCTAGGTCGGCGACGTTGGCCGAGATCACCTCATCCAAGTCGTCATCCGGAGACCATTCCGGTGAATTGGCCTGCATCCAGGCGCGAATGCGCCGCTTCACCTCCTCTAGCGAGATGGGCTCCAGAGCTTCGAGCTCATGGTCGACCCGGTAGAAGGGGCCGGACGCCAGATAGGTCAGGGGCCGCAAGAACCACGGGTGCGCATTGCGTATGACTGGCATCGCCCGCACCACCCAGCGCCGCAAGTCGGCGTCGATGAATTCGCTCCCGATCGCCAGGAGGCCCTTCGCGGTCATTCGTCCGCAAGTGGTCAGAGTTCGCCGGTCGGGAAACCCCAGGAACTCTTGATCAGCTACGAAACCCAGCACGGGAAATTGGAACTCCGTTTCCGACGTCCTCACTCGTCTTCTCCGCGATAAGGCGACTGCGGCTGGTTCCCATAGTTCGGGCTGGGAACGAGAGACCGGTCGCGTGAAGGATAAAGGGCGTTCTGAATGCTATCGGCAGCGTAACCGGCGGCTCCAACAGGGTACGCCTTCATCCAGTCCGTTGTGCCGTGCCAAAATCGGCTGGCCGGTCCGTATCGGGAAAGCTCCCCCCATCGTCCTCTCAGCCGTCTATGGACGTCTCTCGGCAATGGCTTGAGAAAGGCGTAGTGGTTTTTCCAATGCTGGGCCGAGCGGCTGATCCCCTTGAGTTCGGAGGCGTGATGGACCTCATCGCTGGCCTTGGCCATTCCCCTCCTTCGATAGGCCTTGCGCGCCGCCTCAGCGGTTATCGAGCCTTTCTTCCAGACCCCGACGCCCTTGCTGGCGGCCCTCAAGCCCTTGACCGCGACGCCAACGGGAAGAACGTCCAATACCGCCATCGCCCCATTGAAGGCCGCGCCCCCGTAATCGCCATCCTGAAGATCGGCCGCGGCCTCCCAGGCCGGGCCAACCACCGGGATGAAGCTCTCGACCAGATTCGGCCGCGAAATTCGGATGCCTTGCAGCAGATGGTTCCGCGCTCCTCCGGGCTTTGGAGGCTCTTGGCCGCCTCCGACCGGCTGTCCGAAATCAGGGCTCGGGAAATAGCGTCGACTAACGTCAGCCAAGCGATTCTCCACAGATGAGCTCACCCAAGACCGGGGGCGAGGCGAGTGATGGTGGGGAAAGCGACACGCGTGGGCGAACCACGGCGCATCGTCTCAAATTAATGAGGCGTCGGGGAATTATCCCTTTGAGATAGCAGCTCCAACTGGTAGTGTTTCCCTCATAGGAGACGGCCATGTCGAGCGACTACAGCAACCCCATCTTCCACGACGCCGAGAAGGCCCGCACTTGGCTTGAAGCTCGGCTCTGGCCGCAGGGCGCCGTCTGCCCGAAGTGCGGCGTGGTGGGCGAAGCGACGCTGATGAAGGGCAAGACGACTCGCCCCGGCCTCTACCAGTGCAACGCCTGCCGCGAGCCCTTCACCGTGACCGTGGGCACGATCTACGAG
>CANJKM010000215.1 GCA_947474805.1 Caulobacterales bacterium
GTTACGAGGACTACAGCGACAGCGCGGGCGACACCCTGACCGGCAAGCTCACCGCCCGCTACAAGCTCACAGACTGGCTCAACCTGCGCGCCGCCGTCTCCAACGGCTTCCGCGCCCCGGGTCTGGCCCAGCAGAATTATGCAGCCACCTCCAGCCAGTTCCGCACCGTCAACGGCGTGAACAACAACCTCCTGCTGATCAAGACCCTGCCGGTCGGTTCGGCCGAGGCCCGGGCCCTGGGCTCCCAGCCCCTGACCCCCGAAAAGTCCAAGAACATCTCGGGCGGCCTGACCCTTCAGCCGCTGGATGGGCTCGACATCACCGTCGACGGCTACCAGATCCAGGTCAACGACCGTATCGCCATCACCTCGACCCTGACGGGCACGGCGGTCAGCGCCATCCTGGTCTCCAAGGGCCTGTCGGGCGACCTGTCGGCGCAATACTATACCAACGCCATCGACACCCGGACGCGCGGGGTCGATGTCGTGGCGGCCTATCGGGCTAACTTCGGCAGCTTCGGCCGAGCCCGGTTCAGCGCCGCCTGGAGCAAGAACGACACCAAGATCACCGGCATCATTCCGAACCCGCCGCAGATCGCCTCACTCGGGGCCGGCTTCGTCCTGTTCGGGCGCGCCAGCCAGGGCTTCCTGACCACCTCCTTCCCGCACACCAAGGTCGCGCTGGGGGCCAACTGGGACATCGGCAAGTTCAACGTGAACCTGCGCTCCACCCGTTACGGCAAATACACCATCCTGGCCGACCTCGTGGCCCAGGACCGCAGCTTCGGAGCCAAGTGGATCACCGACATCGAGGTCAGCTATCGGGTGCTCGAAAAGCTGACCATGACCGTGGGCGCCAACAACGTGTTCAACGAGTACCCGGACAAAAACGGCACCTACAACGCGGCCCTGGGTTCGGGTCAGTTCCCGGGCACCTCGCCGTTCGGCTTCACCGGGGGTTCCTGGTACAGCCGTCTAGCCTACACGTTCTAAGGGAGCGGGGCCCACGCCCCGGTATTTGGGAGGCCCCGCTAGTGCCCGTTCGCAATACCTTGGCCGCCCTGGGCCTCCTCGCCTTATTGGCGGCGCCGGCCTCGTCGGCGCCCGCCGCCGGCTCGCGTGAGCCTTCGATGACCAGCATCCAGCCGGAGCTGTTGGCCATGCCGGGATCGCTCTCCAATTCCTGGGGCGATTTCGACAATGATGGCGACCTCGACCTCGCCGTGTCGCTCAAGGGCGGGGAGGTCCGGCTCTACCGCAATGACAAGGGCGTGCTGGTCAGCATTGGCGCCGCCATGGGGCTGCCCACCTCCGGCGGCGAGTTTCGCGGCTTGAGCTGGGGAGACTATGACGGCGACGGCTGGATCGACCTCTACGCCGGCGCGACCGAGCTCGATAAGCTCAGCGCCGTGTTTCACAACGAGGGCGGCAAGACGTTCGTCAACCTCGCCGGTGCGCTCGGCCTGACCGTCCCGGGACGGTCGTCGCGGCAAAACAACTGGATCGACTACGATAACGATGGCGACCTCGACCTCTACGCCACCGACCGGGTCAAGGGGAACAGACTGTACCGCAACGACGGCGCCAAGTTCACCCAGGTGTTCGCCGACGGCCCGATCACCGCTGCAAGCTCGACCGTCGGCGCCTGCTGGTTCGACTACGACAAGGACGGCGATCTCGACCTGTTCCTGGGCAACCAGTCGGGCAAGGCCGACCAGCTATTCCGCAACGACGGCGACAAGGGCTTTATCGACGTGGCCCCGCAGCTGGGAATGACGAGCCTGCCGAGGACGACGGGTGAAGGCGGCGTCGGCTGCGCGGTCGGCGACTACGACCGTGACGGCGAGCTAGATATCTTCGTGCCGAACTACGGTCACAACGCGCTTTGGCATAACAATGGGAACGGGACCTTCACCAACGTCGCCAAGGAGACGGGCGTCGGCATCGAGAACCATGCCGTCGGCACGGCCTGGGGCGACTACGACAACGACGGCTACCCCGACCTGGTGGTCATGTCCTACATCGGCGAAGACACGACCAAATCGACGCCAAAGGACAGCCTGTTCCACAACGAGGGCGGCAAGGGCTTCGTCAATGTGCTGGGCGAGAACAGCACATTGAACGCCGGCGACCACGGGGTGACCTGGGTAGACTACAATAACGACGGCGCTATCGATCTGTCGGTCGCCCGTGGCTACACCGAACGCGGCGACCACTATGTGTTCAAGAACAACCTGCCGGCCGCCAAGGCCCGCCAGTCACTGAGTGTAACTGTGCTCGACGCAAAGGGGCGCTTCACCCAGGCGGGCGCAGAGGTGCGTCTCTACGACGCCAAGGGCAAGATCCTTGGCGCCGGGCAGGTTTCGACCGGCGGCGGCTATAATTCGCAGAACGCGGCGCCGGTGCATTTCGGCGTCCCCGGCCAGAGCAAGGTAACCGTGGAGGTCACCTTCATGAGCAAGGCCGGGCGCAAGGTCCAACGCTTGCCTAACGTCGCCTTGGCCAATCACTACGGCAAGTCGCTGGTGATCCGCCGCCCGGCGGGCCTCTAGCGGGGCCGGACAGGACAAAGAATGACCGACCTCGACCACGACCAGGAGCGGCCTTGGATGAAACGCGCGGGACGAATGCTCTTGATGGCGGCGCTCGCGATCGGCCTGTCGACGCCGGTTCTGGCTCAACGCGCGCCGCCGGCCCCGGCCGTGCCGCAAGGCGAGATGGGCGCGGGCACCGAAGGACGCTTGTGGGCAGACCCGTCCCCGCCGCCGCCGAAGCCGGCGCCGTCCTACAAGCTCACGATCACCGAGAACGTGAAAATTCCGATGCGTGACGGCGTCAAGCTGGACGCGGGCCTCTATGTGCCGGAACGCGCCAAGCCGGCGGGCTGCATCCTGGTTTTCGACGGCTATGGCTGGAGCTTCGACCCGCGTGACCGCCGCTTCGCCGAGGAACAGGGCTATGCGGTCCTGAACGTCAGCACGCGTGGCGTCTTCAAGTCCGAAGGGATGTCGGGGCTCTACGACAAGTTCATCCCGGATGGCTACGACACGGTCGAGTGGATGGCCAAGCAGCCGTGGTGCGCCGACGGCAATGTCGGCATGTTTGGCTCATCCTTGCCCGGCAACGGGGTCTGGCAGGTCGCCAATTCCCGGCCGCCGCATCTGAAGGCCATCGCGCCCGACGTGGCCTGCACCAACTGCTATCAAACCGTCTGGCATCCCGGCGGAACCCTGATGGGTCCGGGCCGCGAGGTGCGCGCCGGTCACGAATATGAGTCGGTCTCCAAGCATCCCGACCGCGACGCCTGGTGGGAGATGCACATCGTCGACCCGAGCGAACTGGCGGCCATCTCCAAGACCGGCATGGGCATCATGATCACCGGCGGCCTGCAGGACTTCATCAGCGTCGGCGCCATGGAGACCTTCACCTCGCTCCAGAAGGCCGGCGACACGCGGGCGAGGATGATGATCGACGGCGGCGGCCACCTCAGCGCCCGCGGCAATATGCTGGGTCCGTACCATCACCAGACCCATATGGACCTGTTCTTCGCCCATTATCTGCGCGGCGAGACCACCGCCTGGAACGACCCCAAGATCTATAGGGACAACGTCCTGATCTACGTCATGGGCCCCAACAGGTTCCGCTGGGAAAAGACCTGGCCGATCGCGGACACCAACTACGCCAAGCTGTATCTGCGCGCCAAGCCGAGCGGGACGATCAAGCAACCCCCTGCGCGCCCGGTGACGACCGAAAGCCCGCCGCCCAATCCCAACGACGGCTCGCTGAGCACCGCCGCCCCCGCGGTCGACGAAGCGCCGATGCGCTACACCTACTTCCCCGAAAACGGCCCCTTCCTGGCGACCGGCTGGACCCAGCAGGAGGGCTGGCCGAAGGTCGACGAGACCGAATTCGAGACCAAGGCGGTGAGTTGGACCACGGACGCCATGTCTGCGCCGACCGAGGTCACCGGCAACATCGTGTTCGAGTTCTCGGCCTCGTCGAGCGCCGCGGACACCGACTTCATGATGATGGTCACGGACGTCGGCCCGGACGGCCAGTCGCATTACATTTCCGCGGGAAGCCTCAACGCGCCGCACTATCCCAACATGTCGAAACCAAAGCCGATGAAGCCGGGCGAGATCCGCAAGTTCAAGATGGTGCTGAACCCCATCGCGTATGTGTTTCAGCCTGGCCACCGCATCCGCTTCTCGTTGGCCGGCGGCGTAACGCCCTTGCCCCTTCCGGGTCAGACCGGGGCGGAAATCTCGGGCAAGAACCCGAATTACGCCAAGGTCACCATTTTCCAGAACGCCGCTCATCCGGCGACCTTGACGATCCCGGTGATCGGGACGGGACAGCTAGTCGCTTCGACGGGCCGATAGGCTGAGGAGGGCCGGCCCGCGTAGGGGGTAGGCCGTAGGCCCCGGGAGGGTGATGGGCGGGGCGTTGGCGAAGTCCGCATTGTGGCGCGCCGGGAGAACGAGCCCCCTTGGCTGAGGCTGGCGTTCTCCCCGCCCTCGGGCTAGCAGTCCGCCCATGATCCGCCTCGACAATATTTCCAAACAGAACGGCCACCAGATCCTGTTCATCGAGGCCTCGATGGGCGTCCAGAAGGGCGAGAAGGTCGGGCTTGTTGGCCCGAACGGCGCCGGCAAGACGACGCTGTTCCGCATGATCACCGGCCAGGAGCAACCCGACGACGGGCTGGTCACGATCGATCCTGGAATGACGATCGGCTATTTCAGCCAGGATGTCGGCGAAATGTCGGGTCAGAGCGCGGTCGCCGCTGTGATGGACGGCGTCGGTCCCGTCAGCGCCTTGGCCACGGAAATGGCCGCGCTCGAGGCCGCCATGGTCGATCCGGAGCAGGCCGACCAGATGGACGCCACCATAGAACGCTATGGCGAGGTCCAGGCGCGCTTCGAGGAACTGGACGGCTATGCCCTGGATGCGCGGGCCCGCGAGGTGCTCGCCGGCCTGAGCTTCAGCCAGGAGCGCATGGATGGCGATGTCGGTCTGCTGTCCGGGGGCTGGAAGATGCGCGTGGCGCTGGCCCGCATCCTGCTGATGCGGCCCGACGGCATGCTGCTCGACGAACCCAGCAACCACCTCGACCTGGAAAGCCTGATCTGGCTCGAGGCCTTCCTGAAAAATTACGACGGCGCGCTGCTGATGACCTCGCACGACCGCGCCTTCATGAA
>CANJKM010000216.1 GCA_947474805.1 Caulobacterales bacterium
ATCCGCCTCATCCAACTCTGTCCGTTCAGTGTGACGGACAGAGTTGGATGAGGCGGATGTTGCGTAAGGAGAACCTCTATGCGGCGGCTTGTGCGCTGCTCCTGATCGGAGCGGCGGCGGAAGCGCGTGCGGAGACGACCAAGCTGCAGCCGATCAAGATCGAGGCCGCCCGCGTCGGCGTCGTCGATCTTTCCAACCTGCCCCCCGCCAACCAATCCTTCATCGGTCCGAGCCCCCGCAAGACGGTTCAGCTCGACACCAAGGGCCGCTGGGGTCTGCGTCTGGACATGAACACCCCGACCGACCGGGTCGAGGGCATGCAGGACGTCGAGGCCGGCGCCTATTTCCGGATCACCCCGTCCTTGCGCTTCGGCGGCAGCGTTGGGATCACCGACAAACTGGTGTCCGCCCCGGCGATCAAGCCGCAGGCCACCCCGCGCGTCCACCTCGAGACCGCTTTCCGCTTCTAGGCCTCGGCCACCCCTTCCACCGCCGCCAGTCCCGCCGCCCCGCTGCTTAGCAGGCGCATCGCCGTGCGCGCATTGACGCCGCCGAGGGCGTAGACGGGCAGTTTCGCGCCTCGGGACAGCGCCGCGAACCGCACCGGCCCGATGGGGCGGCCGGCAGAAGCGCTTCGGCTCTCGAAGACGGTCGAGAAAAGGGCGGCGTCGCAGCCGGCCCGGGCCGCCCGCGCCAGGGCGCGCGGGCAGTGGGCGGCCGTGGTGATCAGCCAGCCCGGTCGGCGGGCGCGGATGCGAGGCGCGGCGGCCGTCATCCGTTCGGGCAGGTGCAGGCCGTGGGCGCCGCAGCGGGCCGCTAGGGCCTCGTCCGCGCCAATCAGCAGGATCAGGCCGCGTTGGCGGGCGATCCTAGTCAGGGCGGCCGCGATCTGTGGCGCGTTCGGGGCGCCGAAGCTTCGATAGATGACGCCGGTCCCGCGCGGGAGGCGGGCGGCGATGGCCAGGCCGCCATCGGGCGTGCGCGCGGGATCGACGACGAAAACGAGGGCGGGGAGGGTCTTTCCCCAGCGGCTGCGCCGTCCTAGACCCTTTCCGGCCTTGGCGGCTTCGACAAGGCCGGACGAAAAGGGTCTAGATTCATAGAAATTGAGCGCGTTCGAGCGGCGAAACCGCTCACACTTTCGCCTAACACGCTCAAGCGTCCGCGCCGTTCGATTGAGAGACCCGCCCCGTGACACAGCCCGATTTCGATCCCGCCCTCGCCCGCGCCGCCATCCTGGACCGTATCGCCGTGGCGGCGAAATCGGTGGGGCGCGAGGCCGGGGATGTGACCCTGGTGGCTGTCTCGAAGCAACAGCCCGACGCGCGGATCCTTCCGATCCTGGCCGCTGGCCAGGGTGTGTTCGGCGAGAACCGGGTGCAGGAGGCGATGGAGCGCTGGGGGCGATTGGGGCGCGACGGGCTTGAGCTACGGCTGATCGGGCCCCTCCAGACCAACAAGGCCGAGGAGGCCGTCGCCCTGTTCGATGTGATCGAGACCCTGGACCGCGAGCGGCTGGCCGAGGCCCTGGCCAAGGTGATGCAAAAGACCGGGCGAACGCCGAGGCTCTATGTGCAGGTCAATACCGGGGAAGAGGAGCAGAAGGCCGGCGTCGCCCCGCGCGAGGCCGACGGCTTCATCGCGACGGTCCGTGATCGGTACGGGCTGACGATCGAGGGGCTGATGTGTATTCCGCCCGCCGACGAACCCCCGGCGGCGCATTTTGCTCTCTTGGGCGACATCGCGGCGCGGAACGGGATCGCCAGGCTATCGATGGGGATGAGCGCCGATTTCGAGACGGCGGTCCGTTGCGGCGCGACCTCGGTGCGGGTGGGCTCGGCGCTGTTCGGGGACCGCTAGGTCAAAAGAAAAGAGCCGGCCCTCTCAGACCGGCCCTCGCCTCTAGAAGTAGCTCTTGCCGCTCCAGTTGAGCCAGCCGCTCTGCACCGCCGAGGTGGGGGCCGCGTAGGCCGGGCGGGGATAGCCCTGCGGGCCGAAGCCGGGGGCGGGCCAGGCGGCGGGGCCCGGGCCGTAGTTCTCGTAGGGCAGGGGATAGGGCAGCTGCGGATAGGTTCCGACGCCGCCAGGATTGCCCGGACCGCTCCAGAAGCCCTGGCCATAGCCGGCGTAGCCTGAGGTTCCGTAGAAGTTGGCGTTGTAGCCTGGGCCGTAGGCCTGGGGCGGGTAGCCGGCGGGCATGGGCGCCGGCATCGGAGGCGCGCCGTAGCCGCCATGGACGCTGTAGCCATAGCCCGGATAGCCGTAACCACCGCCGCCGGCGCTGGCCGAGGCCGCCGCCGCCGCGCCGCCGCGTCCGGCCGAAGCCGCCGCCGCCGCAGAGGCCGCGACCGGGGCGGCGTAACCGCCCTGGTAGCCGGTGTAGCCGCCGCCGTAGACGGGGTAGGGCTGCTGGTAAACGGGCGGGGCTATGATGGGCTGGGCGTAGACCGGCTGCTGATGGACGGGCGGCTGATAAGCAGGCTGCTGCACGCTGATCTGGGGCGAAACCGAGATCTGCGGCGAGACATAGACGTTGGTGGTCGAGCCCTCGATGGCGTGGACGGTCTCGACCGACAGATAACCGCCGTGCGCGATGTGGCGCGCTGACTGGAAGCGGGTCACCGCCTTGGCGGTGGGGGCGTCGTACTGGCCGGTGTAGGCGCCGGCGTAATAGCCGCTGTCGTGCAGGCGGCGCTGGATGCCGACCACGCGGTCGCGGGTGATGTCGGTGTCGCAGAGCACGCGGATGAAGCCGTAGCGGTCGGCCTGGAAGACGATGGGCTCGGGCCCGGCGGGCACCAGGCACCAGATCGGGCCGGGCGAGCCGGGGGGACCTTCGGACTGAACCCAGCGGGCGCCGCCGGCGTGCGGCGGGCCGGCCTCGCGTTGCCCGGGCACCAGCACCTTGGCGTAGCACTCGCCCGGAGGGGCGTTGGCCGGCAGTTCGGCGAGGATCTCGACCGGATCGTGAGGCGGCGGGGGCGGCGCGTACATGGGAACCGGTTCGGCTAGGGCCACGGGCCTCGGCGAGGAGGCGCAGGCCCCCAGGGCGAGGGGCAGAGTCAGCGCGAAGGCGAAGACCAGGGCAGGGCGGATCGACATGGTGGGCGTCCCGAAAGGCGACAGGTTGCCCACCACACGGCAGCTCTCACGCCAAACAGGCGAGTGGAGGAGGCCGGACACTCAGGCGGAGAGCGAAAAGCCCGCCGGCTCGCCTGTTTGGCGAGGTGTGTTTAGCGGCCGGTCGGCCGGAAGGCGGGCTCGAGCGCCTGCAGGTGCCAGAGCACCGACGTTTCATTGCGGGTCACGGCGGCCGCGATCAGGGCCGCGATCGGGGTTTCGAGCTCACTCCAGGACTGGGCGGCGTCGGACGCCGACAGGACGCCGTCGACCTCGGTCGGGGTCACGGCCTCGGCGTCGTAGAAGATCTCTTCGTAGAGTTTCTCGCCGGGGCGCAGGCCGGTGAAGACGATCGGGATGTCCTGGTCGGGACGCAGGCCGTGCAGGCGGATCAGCTGGCGGGCCAGCTGGTCGATCCGCACCGGTTCGCCCATATCGAGCACATAGACCCGGCCCGAGCCCGCGGGGCTGGGCAGGGCGGCGGCCTGGAGCACGAGGCTGGCGGCCTCCTGGGTGGTCATGAAATAGCGGACCATCTCCGGATGGGTGACGGTGACCGGCCCGCCCGAGGCGATCTGGCGCTCGAACAGGGGAACGACCGAACCGGCCGAGCCCAGCACATTGCCGAACCGGACCACGGCGACCCGGGCCGCGCCGCCCTCGGCGATCGCCCGCACGGCGCGCTCGGCGATCCGCTTGGTCGCGCCCATGACATTGGTCGGATTGACCGCCTTGTCGGTGGAGATGAAGACCAGGGCCTCGCAGCTTTCCCGCGCCAGCCGGGCGACATTGATCGCGCCCTCCAGATTGGTCAGCACGGCCTCGGCCGGATTCAGCTCCATCAGCGGCACATGCTTCAGGGCGGCGGCGTGCAGGACAACGTCCGGCTTTTCCCGGTCGAACAGGGCCTTGAGCGCGGCCCGGTCGCGGACGTCGAGCAGGCAGGCGGTCCAGACCTTGGGGGCGCCGGCCTCGTTGAGGGCCTGATCCAGGGCGTAGAGGTTGAACTCGGAGGCGTCGGCGAGGATCAATCGGGCCGGCCCGAGCTGCAGCGCCTGGCCGACGAGTTCCGAACCGATGGTGCCGCCCGCGCCGGTGACCAGAACCCGCTTGCCGGCGATCAGGGTGCGGGCGAGGCGCGGATCGAGCGCGCGGGGCGGCCGGTCGAGCAGGTCGGCGGCCTCCAGCGGGGCGAGGGCGGAGCCGAGGCTTCCGGTCTGGCGGATGCGGGAGACCTGGGCGCCCGTCTCGCCGGCGGTGGCGACGACGGTTTCCAACAGGGCGCGGCTCGGGCGCGGCTCGGCCAGGATGACCTGGGGCGGCTTGGTCGAGGTTTCGGCCAGGCCCTTGAGGATGGGGCCGAGGCTGGCCAGGCCGCCCAGCACCTCGGCGCCGCGGATGGTGCGGCCGTGCGGCGCGCCGTTCAGGCCGACGATGCCCACGACCCGCACCCCGGAGCCCGGGTTGCGGCGAAGGGATGACAGATAGGCGGCGGCGGCGGCGGGCGAACCGACCACCACGGCGGGCGGGGCGGCGCGGTCCTCAAGCCGGAAGGCGGCGCCGAGGTCGCCATGCACCCAGGCTTGGCGGAAGGCGCGCCCGAGCGACAGGCCGGCGATGGCGATGGGGATCAGAAACAGGCTGGCCGAGCGCGGGAAGGCCTCAAGCCGGTTGGTGAGGAACAGGATCGGGACAACGCAGAGATCGGCGATGATCACCGCCTGGGCGATCTTCAAGACGTCGTTGAGGGCGGTGAACCGCCACATGCCCCGGTGCAGGCCGAAGGCCGGAAAGACGAAGGCGCAGATGGCGGTGAAGATGGCGCTGGCGCGCCAGACCATGCTCCAGGGCGCGGCCTCGAAGCGGTAGCTGGCCAGGATGGACAGGGCCATGGCCGCGCAGGCCCAGACGAGATCGTGGGCATAGACGGCCCATGGACCCCAGGCCTCGGCGCCAGGGTGGGCCGAAACGTGGTTTCGCCGCTGCGAATCGGACTCGGCCGCCGCGACGAAGACGTCTGGATCGACCTTGCTCACCCGGAAGCTTTCCCCACACGACGCGCGGGCTCG
>CANJKM010000217.1 GCA_947474805.1 Caulobacterales bacterium
CCGTGCCCTCCAGCCAGGTGTCGTAGCCGAATTCGCCCTTCTTCGGGATGGTGTGGAAGGTCCAGAGCCGCATGCCGGTGCGCACGTCGAAGCCGCGCACATAGCCGACGGCGTTATGGTGTCGCCGGGGCGCACGGCCGGTGGTGTGGGCCGCGCCGATGATGACCACGTTCTTGGCGACGCAGGGCGTGGCGTGCAGGCCGACGTCGTCGTTCTCGGGCGTGATCTCCTGGTCGAAATCGAGCTTG
The DNA here is from genome assembly GCA_947474805.1 of Caulobacterales bacterium. GTDB lineage: Bacteria > Pseudomonadota > Alphaproteobacteria > Caulobacterales > Caulobacteraceae > CANJKM01. The sequence continues at coordinate 249 of CANJKM010000217.1, forward strand.
AGGTCGACCACCCCGCCCTGGCCGAAGCCCTCCACCCGCCGGCCGGTCTTCGCGTCGAGCGCCACCAGCTGATAGCCGATGGTGACATAGAGGATTCGCTCCTCGGTTCCGTCGGTCCAGTAGGAGACACCCCGGCCCGAAAGCTTGCGCGGCGCCCGATCGGCCCGGGCGCCCTCGGCCAGCCGGTGCATCCACAGGAGCTCGCCGGTGGCGGCGTCCAGCGCCACCACGTCACGGCGCGTGCCGACGGTGGTGTACATCCGGCCGTTGACCATCAGGGGCGTCGACTCGTTGTTGAACTCGGGCTGGGGTCCGAAGGCGTCGGGCTTGAACCGCCAGGCCACTTCCAGGTCGTTGAAGTTCGAGGCGTCGATCTGGTCGAGCGGCGCGTAGCGGGTGCTGGCCAAATTGCCGGCGTAATGGGTCCAATCAGTGTTGGCGGGCGGAGCCGCCTGCGCCCAGGCGGCCGGGCCACGGGCCCACAACCACGCCATCAAGGGCGCGCTGAACAAGGATCTGCGCAGGATTGCCGACATCGGAGCGTTCCCTAGGCCTTGGGCAGGCGGAAGGCCACCAGCTCGGACGAGTAGCTGCCGCCGCCGATGGCGATCACCAGATACTGCTGGCCGCCGAGCATATAGGTCATCGGACTGCCGGTCTGGGGCGCGGGCATGTAAACCGCTCCCTTCTCTTGGCCGGTCGCCTTGTCATAGGCCCGCAGCATTGCGCCGCGCCGGCCGTTGACGGTGGTGAAGGCCGGCTCGCCGGCGATCACCAGGGTCTTGGTGACGAGCGTGCCTGCCAATCCCGCCTGGCCGGTGCGGGGAATGGTGATCCCCTTCAGTGCCGGATGGTTCCTGATTTCGTCAGGGGTTTCGCCATGCGCGACCTGCCAGACGATGTCGCCCTTGGTCAGGTCGATGGCGGTGATCCGGCCATAGGGCGGCTTGATGACCGGCAGGCCCTGGACCTGGATCACGCCTGGAGTGAAGCCGTCGGTGCTGGCCGGCCCGCCGCCCCGCGAGACCACATAGTCGAAGTCCGACTTGGTCGGGTCCGGCGGCGAAGTCGCAGACATCTGGGCCTGGGTCTTGGAGTAGACGTAGAGGATGTGGCTTTCCGGGTCGTAGGAGCCGCCCGGCCAGTTGGCCCCGCCGGTGGCGACGGGCACCGAGAGCGTGCCCCACTTGCCGTCCTTGTCGAGAACGGTCGGCGGGGAGAAGAGCGAGGTGCCCATATTGTAGTGCTGTGCCAGCTTCAGCGCCTGGGCCTTTAGTTCCGGGGTCCAGTCGATCAGGTCGGCCTCGGTGATCCCCTGTTTGTCGTAGGCCGGGGGCTTCGTCACGTGCGGCTGGGTGGGGGCGTAGTACTCGCCCGGCACGTCGCCCTTGGGGACCTTGCGTTCGGGGATGGGCCAGATCGGCTTGCCGGTGGCGCGGTCCAGCACATAGAGCCAGTTCTGCTTGGTCGGCTGAGCGATGACCTTGGTCAGTTTCCCGTCGATCGGCACGTCGGCCAGGATCGGGGCGCAGGGCAGGTCGAAGTCCCACAGGCCGTGGTGGACGGTCTGATAGTGCCAGCGACGCACACCGGTATCGATGTCGACCGCCACGATCGACTCGCCGAACAGGGCCGCCCCGCGGCGGAAGTGACCATTGCTGTCGCCGGTGGGCAGTTCGACGGGCAGATAGGCCAGACCCAGTTCCTCGTCAGCCGACATCTGCGACCAGACGCCCGCGTTGCCGCTCTCCTCGGCATCGCCGCCGAGCCAGGTGTCGTAGCCGAACTCGCCCTTCTTAGGGATGGTGTGGAAGATCCATTTGCGGCGACCGGTCCGGGCGTCGAAGCCGCGCACATAGCCGACGACGTTCTTGTGGACGGCGGGCACCGCCCCGACCGTGTGCGCGGCGCCGACGATCACCGTGTCCCTCGCGACCAGCGGCGTCGCGTGCAGGCCGATCTCGCCGTTGAGCGGGTCGATCTGCTGGTCGTCGTCCAGCTTGAGGTCGATGACCCCGCCTGTTCCGAAGGTCGGAATCCTGAGGCCGGTCCTGGCGTCCAGCGCGATCAACCGGTAGCCGATGGTGCCGTAGAAGATCCGCTCTTCCTTGCCGTCGGTCCAATAGGACAGGCCGCGTCCCGAGAGCTTGCGCGGCGCCCGTTCGGCCCGCTCGCCCTCGTCCATCCGGTGCATCCAGATGATCTCGCCGGTGGCGGCGTCCAACGCCACCACATCGCGGCGCGCGCCGACAGTGTTGTAGAGCACACCCTTGGCCACCAGGGGCGTCGACTGCATGTTGAACTCGGGCCGGGGGCCGAAGGCGTCGGGCTTGAAACGCCAAGCCACCTCGAGGTCGCTGAAGTTGGCGGCGTTGATCTGGTCCAGCGGCGCATAGCGGTGGGACGCCAGGTTGCCGCCGTAGGTGGGCCATTCGGTATTGGGCGCGGCGGCGGCCCTCGCCAGCGGCGTCTTGGCCAGCAGATAGGCCAGAAAAGGCGCGCTCAGCAGCGACCTGCGCAGAACAGCCGACATCGGTTTCCCCTTATAGTTTTGGGGAACCCTAAGGGTCTAGCCGTCCTACGTCACTAGCTGTCGCGCGACAGTCGCGCGGCGAGGCTCGAGGTGTCCCAGCGCCGCCCGCCCATCGATTGGACCTCGGCGTAGAACTGGTCGACCAGGGCCGCGACCGGCAGCTTGGCGCCGTTCGAGCGCGCCTCGTCCAGCGCGATGCCGAGATCCTTGCGCATCCAGTCGACAGCGAAGCCGAACTCGAACTTCCCCTCGACCATGGTCTTCCAGCGGTTGTTCATCTGCCAGGAGCCCGCAGCGCCTTGCGACACCGCCTCCAGCACCGCGTCGGTGTCGATCCCGGCCGACTTGGCGAACATGGCCGCCTCGGCCAGGCCCTGAACGAGGCCGGCGATAGCGATCTGGTTGACCATCTTGGCGAGCTGGCCGTCGCCCGAGGCGCCGATCCGGCGAATAGTCTTGGCGTAGGCGCCCATGACAGGCTCGGCCCGGGCGAAGGCGCCCTCCGCGCCGCCGGCCATGACCGTCAGCACCCCGTTCTCGGCCCCCGCCTGGCCGCCGGAGACGGGCGCGTCGACGAAGGCGATCCCCAGCGACTCGGCCCGATCGGCCATCTCGCGCGCCAGCCTGGCCGAGGTCGTGGTGTGGTCGACGATCACCGCGCCCTTGGCCAGGTGTTCGAGCGCCTCATGCACGACTTGGCGGACGTCGTCGTCATTGCCGACGCACAGCACCAGCATTTCGGCGCCCCGCGCCGCCTCGGCGGGGCTTTCGGCAGCCCGCGCGCCGTGCAGGGCGGCGAAGCGCAGCGCCTTGTCCGGGCTGCGGTTAAAAACGCTGAGTTCGTGCCCCGCCTTGGCCAGGTGGCCCGCCATCGGGAAACCCATCACGCCCAGGCCGATAAAGCCGATCCGCATCCTTTAGACTCCGAAAAACACCAGCCGTTAATCCACTTCTCGTTAAGCACGTTCAACGCGTGTTTCGGAAGGCTCCATGGCGTACGGCGCAGACCAGCCTATTGTCATCAAGAAGGTGAAGAAGGGTGGCGGCCATGGTCACCATGGCGGCGCCTGGAAGGTGGCCTACGCCGACTTCGTGACCGCCATGATGGCCTTCTTCCTGCTGATGTGGCTGATCAACACCACCAGCCCCGAGCAGAAGCGCGGCATCGCCGACTATTTCGCTCCCGCCTCGGTGTCCGAATCGACTTCGGGCTCGGGCGGCATCCTGGGCGGCACAGCTCTGGGCGACGACGGCGCCAAGGGCGATGGTTCGATGTCGGTGGTCCAGCAGCTGGCCCCCGAGGCCCCGCCGACCGAAACCGAGGAAGCCGGCACAGCGTCCAAGTCGGGCGGCGAATCGGAGGCTGAAAAGGCCCTGGCCGCCGCAGCCGCCAAACGCGAGGCCGACGAGTTCCAGAGCGCGGCCGAATCCCTGCGCCAAGCCATGCAGGACATGCCCGAACTGGCCGAACTGTCCAAGCAACTGCTCATCGACCAGACGCCCGAGGGCCTGCGCATCCAATTGGTCGATCAGGAAGGTCGATCGATGTTCGAAAACGGCCGCTCTGCGCCCAACCCCCGCGCGCGCCTGCTGCTGCGGGCCGTGGCCAAGGTGGTCAACCAGCTCCACAACCGCGTGACCGTCTCCGGCCACACCTCCGCCACCGTCAACGGCGCCAAGTCCGGCGACGACTGGAAACTGTCGGCCGACCGGGCCAACGCTTCGCGTCAGGTGCTTCAGGACGCCGGGGTCGACGCCGATCGCGTCTATCAGGTGTCGGGCAAGGCCAATTCAGACCCCCTCTTCCCGGACGACCCCACGCTTCCGGGCAATCGCCGCATCGCGATTGTGCTGCTGCGTGAAAAGCCGGTGCTGCCGCGCGACGTGGCGCCATGATCTTCGCCTCCTCGTCGCATCCCCTTGCAGGACGGGTGAAGCGCGAGGCACTCTTCTGCGCGAGGGCGCATGAGGAATAGAGTCGGCCGTTGACCCAGCACTTCGCCACCAGGCAGCTCAGGTTCTTCCTGACCGCACCGTCCCCCTGCCCCTACCTGGACGGTCGCGATGAGCGGAAGGTGTTCGCCCATCTGCCGATGTCGGAAGGCGCCAACGTCAACGACGCCCTGACCCAGGTCGGCTTCCGCCGCTCTCAGAACATTGCCTACCGACCCGCTTGCGAGTCCTGCGACGCCTGCGTCTCCGCGCGCATCCCGGTGGCCGACTATCAATTGTCGCGCTCGGAGAAAAAGGTCCTTCAGCGCAACGCCGACCTTTCCCGCCACCTGGTCGAGGCCGAGGCGACACTGGAGCAGTTCGACCTACTGCGCCGCTACCTGTCCGCCCGCCACGCCGAGGGCGGCATGGCCGACATGACCTGGCACGACTATGTCGCCATGGTCGAGGAC
>CANJKM010000218.1 GCA_947474805.1 Caulobacterales bacterium
CCTGGACCGGCTGCGCCGAAACCGCATTCTGATCGACGGCGATGTAAACCGGGAGGGCGTCCTCTTGCAGATCTTCAGCAACAACCTGTTCGGCCCGATCTTCTTTGAAATCATCCAGCGCAAGGGCAACCAGGGTTTTGGCAACGGCAACTTCCAGGCCCTGTTCGAGTCGATCGAGCTCGACCAGATCCGCCGCGGCGTGATCACGGTGGACGCGTGATCATCGTGCAAGACTACCTTTCCGGCTTCGCCAACGACTTCGCCTCCGAGGCAGTCACTGGAGCCCTGCCCACGGGCCAGAACTCGCCCCAGCGCGTGCCTTACGGCCTCTATGCCGAACAGATTTCCGGCGCCGCCTTCACCGCCCCCCGCAGCGAGAACCGTCGATCCTGGCTCTACCGTCTGCGCCCGACCGTGGGCCACCCGCGCTTTCAGCCCTACGACGGCGCGGCCCTGCTCCGCTCGGGGCCGTTCGATGAGGCCGAGGCGGGTCCGAACCGCCTCCGGTGGGATCCCCTGCCCCCCTCCGAAAAGCCAACCGACTTCGTCGACGGCCTGGCGACCTACGCCGGCAGCGGCGCGCCGGCCGACGGCTCCGGCATGGGGATTCACCTCTACCGCGCCGACCTCCCGATGACCGGCAAGGTCTTCTCCAACGCCGACGGCGAACTGCTGATCCTGCCGCAAGAGGGCGCGCTCGCCATCGACACCGAGCTCGGCCGCCTGTCTGTCGCACCCGGCGAGATCGCCGTCGTGCCGCGCGGTGTGAAGTTCCGGGTCGGCGTCGACGGTCCGTCGCGCGGCTATGTCTGCGAAAACTACGGCGCCCTGTTCAGGCTGCCGGAACTCGGTCCGATAGGCTCCAACGGTCTGGCCAATCCGCGCGATTTCCTGACGCCTCGAGCCTGGTACGAGGACGTCGAGGCGCCGACTTTGTGGGTGCAGAAGTATCAGGCGCGGATGTGGAGCGCTGAACTCGCCTGGTCGCCGCTCGACGTGGTCGCCTGGCACGGCAATCTGGCGCCCTACAAATACGACCTGGCCAATTTCAACACGATCGGGACGGTCAGCTTCGACCACCCCGATCCCTCCATCTTCACCGTCCTGACCTCGCCCAGCGACACACCGGGCACGGCTAACTGCGATTTTGTCATCTTCCCACCGCGCTGGATGGTCGCCGACCATACCTTCCGCCCCCCCTGGTTCCACCGCAACATCATGAGCGAATTCATGGGGCTCATCACCGGCGCCTATGACGCCAAGCTCGGCGGCTTCACGCCCGGTGGCGCTTCGCTGCACAATTGCATGAGCCATCACGGCCCGGATCGGTCGACCTACGAGATCGCCATCCAGGCTCAGAACCCGCCCCATAAGATCGATGGGACAATGGCCTTCATGCTAGAGGGCCGCCGCCCCCTGCAGCCCACCCGTTTCGCACTCGAAAGCCCGCACCTTCAACTCGACTACGACGGCTGCTGGACCGGCTTCGCCAAGGCCCAGCTTCCCCAATGAAGTCCCTAGATTCGACCCACGCCCCCGACCTTGAAAGCTGGGTCGCCTCCGCCGACAGCCACCCCGACTTCCCAGTCCAGAACCTGCCGCTCGGCGTGTTCGAACCGCCGGGCGAGGATGCCCGCATCGGCGTCGCCATCGGCGAGTCCATTCTGGACCTGCGCGCCGCCGCGAGGGCCGGCCTCCTCCCGCCGTCGGTGCAACGGGCCGCGCACGAGCCGCTGCTCAACGCGCTGATGGGGTTGCCGGCCGCCGCACGGCGGGCGCTTCGCGCCGCCGTCTCCGGCCTCCTGACCGGTCGGGCGCACGAGACCCTCGTCCGGCCCATTCTGGTCGAGGCCAAGGGATGCCGCCTGCTCAACCCCGCCCGCATCGGCGACTACACCGACTTCTACGTCGGCATAAACCACGCGGTGAATGTCGGCAGCCTGTTCCGGCCGGACCAGCCCCTGATGCCGAACTACAAATATGTGCCGATCGGCTACCACGGCCGCGCCTCCTCGGTACGCCCCTCGGGCGAGCCAGTCATCCGCCCGCGCGGGCAGATCAAGCCCGCATCAGACGCCCCGCCCGTCTTCGCACCCAGCAGCAAGCTCGACTACGAGCTGGAGCTCGGCCTGTGGGTCGGACCGGGCAACGACCTGGGCCAGACCATCCCCATCGACAGTGCGCTGGATCATTTCGCCGGCGCCTGCATCCTCAACGACTGGTCGGCGCGCGATATTCAGGCTTGGGAATACCAGCCGCTCGGGCCCTTTCTGGGCAAGAACTTCCACACCACCATATCGCCATGGGTGGTGACCGCCGAGGCCCTGGCGCCCTTCTGGATCGCCCAGCCGCCCCGCGCCGCCGATGATCCCCGGCCCCTCCCCTATCTGTCCGACGCCGAAGATCAGGCAGCCGGCGCCCTGGCGATCGACCTCGAACTCAGCATCTCCTCGGCGCGAATGCGAGCCGAGGGCTTGGCGCCCCAGGTGATCAGCCGCGCCGGGGCCGACACCATGTATTGGACGGTGGCTCAGATCTTCACCCACCACGCCTCGGGCGGCTGCAACCTCCAGCCCGGCGACCTGATCGGCACCGGCACCCTGTCGGGCAAGACCCGCGAGGCGTTCGGCAGCCTTCTGGAGATCAGCGGAAACGGCAAGCAGCCCCTCGCCATGCCGAGCGGCGAGACCCGTTCCTTCCTCGCGGACGGAGATGAGGTGGTCATCGTGGCCCGCGCCACCGCGCCCGGCGCCGCCTCCATCGGCTTCGGAGAATGCCGCGCCCTTGTCCTGGCCGCTCCGTCCGAGCCATGATCACCCTGCACGGCTACTGGCGATCCAGCGCCGCCTATCGGGTCAGAATCGCTTTAAATCTTAAGGGAGCGACCTTCTCGCAGGTCCCGCGCGACCTGCGCCGACAGGAGCAGCGCGACCCCGCCTACCTCGCGCTGGCGCCCCAGGGCCTGGTCCCGACGCTCGACGCCGACGGCCTGATCCTGACCCAAAGCACCGCGATCCTGGAGTGGCTCGAAGAGACCCATCCGGAGCCGCCGCTCCTGCCGGCCTCGGCGGCGGATCGGGCCCAGGTCCGGGCCATGGCGGCCTTGATCGCCTGCGACATTCACCCGCTTAACAATCTGCGGGTCCTTGGCCAGCTCAAGTTGCAGTTCAAGGCCGGCGACGAGGCTGTCCAGGCCTGGATCCGCCTCTGGATCGTTCAAGGTTTCGAGGCGCTGGAGACCCTGATCGCCCGCCACGGCAGGGCCTTTGCTTTTGGCGACAGCATTACCCTGGCCGACTGCTGCCTCGTCCCGCAGGTCTATTCGGCCGAGCGCTTCAAGGTCTCGCTCCACCCCTACCCCAACATCCGGCGCGTCGCGGACGCGGCCATGGCGCTGGAGCCCGTCGCCGCCGCCCACCCGAGCTGCCAGCCGGACGCGGACCCCTTTGCGTGATCGCCGAGCGCCTCTACCGCACGCCGCCGGGCGTCGCGCTCGGCGAGTTGGACCTGATCCCCGACCCTGGCGCGCGGAGTTTCGTGCTCCAGATGCGGGCCGGACGGTTCCACGGCTTCGTGGTCCGCAAGGGCGAGGCGTTGAAGGGCTATGTAGACCGCTGCCCGCACCAGGGCCTGCCGCTCGCTCAACAGCACGACGCCTACCTCGCGGCGGACGGCGAGGTGATCCAGTGCAGCTGGCACGGCGCCGTCTTCGCGGTCGAGGACGGAGCCTGCCTGGGCGGGCCGTGCGTCGGCTCGGCCCTGACGCCCTGGCCGGTCGCGGTGCGCGACGGCGTCATTGTCACTGAATGACGCAACATTGGCGCGGCATGACCGTGGCCTTCAGTTATATAAGTAAACTGATAACGGGTTGAGGGTCGACATGAAGCTGTCTCGTCGAGAAATCGCTCTTGCGGCCCTGCTGGCGGGCGCCGGCCTGACCGAGGCCGCAGCCGCCCCGGTTCCGCCCGCCGGCCGGACCGAACACGGGGCTCGCCCCAGCGCCGACCCGAGCTACTTCACCAAGGCCACGGGCGGCGAATACATCGCCATGGTCCTCTATCCCGGCATGACCGCGCTCGACCTGATCGGGCCCCACTACTTCTTCAGCACCATGCGCGGCGCCAGGGTGCATCTGGTCGCCCCGACCATGGCCCCCGTGGCCTGCGGCCAGGGGATCACCCTGTCGCCCACTGCGACCTACGCCGACGTCCCCAAGGCGGTCGACATCCTCTTTGTCCCGGGCGCGGGCTTTCCGACCCTGGACGCCATGAAGAACGATCAGCTGATCGACTTCCTGGCCGATCGGGGCGAGCGGGCGCGCTATGTCACCGCCGTCTGCATCGGCCCCCTGCTCCTGGGCGCCGCCGGCCTGCTGAAGGGCTATCGCGCCACAGCCAACTGGGGAATCCGCGACAAGGTCCTCCCGGCCGTTGGCACTATTCCGGTCGACGCCCGCTATGTCGTCGACGGCAACCGGATCACCGGCGGCGGCGTAACCGCCGGCATCGATTTCGGGCTCCACATCGCAACCTTGCTGCGGGGCCCGGACAACGCTCGCGTCTGCCAACTCCTGGCCGAGTACGATCCAGCGCCGCCGTTCGACTCCGGCAGTCCGCACAATGCTTGGCCGGAATCTGTGTCGCTGGTCCAGAGCATGATCGCCGGTTTCAGCGACGACCTCGTAGCGGCGGGCAAGGCCCGCGCCAACAAGGCTTGAGGAAAAAGCCATGAGCGACATTCTGGATGCGGATCGCCGCAAGCTGATGCAGCTTCTCGCGCTCGCCGCCGCGCTGGGCGGAGCCAGCCTTCCGGGGACTGAAGCGCTCGCCGCCGAGACGGCTCCGCCGGGCGCGCCCCGGCCCAAGGTCGCCATGGTGGTCCATCCCCGCATGGTCCTGCTCGACCTGATCGGCCCCGCCACCATACTTAACATCTGTCAGTGCGAAATCCATTACGTCTGGAAAGCGGCCGGGCCTATCGAGGCCGATCTGATGCCGATCACCTCGACCACCAGCTTCGCCAACTGCCCAAAGGATCTGGACGTCCTCTTCGTCCCTGGCGGGATCATAGGGACCATCGCCTGCATGAACGACCCGGAGGTGCTGAACTTCCTTGCCGACCGTGGCAGCCGCGCCAAGTTCGTCACCTCGGTCTGCACCGGCTCTCTGGTGCTCGGCGCCG
>CANJKM010000219.1 GCA_947474805.1 Caulobacterales bacterium
ACCGGCAGCCTTTTCGCGGGCTCCACAGCGTTCGGCATGTCGGGTTCGGTGACGGGCTCCCAGGGGATCGGCGGCGGCGGATCCAGCTTCTTTGTCGGCAGCTCGACCAGCTATATTCCCAACCTCGAGATTGAGGAGGTCACCGCCACGGCGGCGGCGGCCGGCGCGACGACCACCAGTCAAATTCCCTATCAGGCCAGTCGGACCCTGACCCGGTTCGTGGCCATCCAGGCGGTCTGCCTCGATGACAAACAGGTCCCGCACCCGGCCTCCCAAACCACGCCCGACCGCGATGTCGAGGACACATTCGAGGGCGAACTGTTCCGCTGCCTAGCGGGCACGCGGATGCAGTATGTGCTCGCCGAATTCAATGGCCAGGTCAGCTTTGACAAAGGCCAGACGGTGGTCTGCGACAAGGGTCAGTCGCTCTATCGCTCCCGCGACGGCGTGCTGGCCTGCAAGCCGCAGATCGCGGCCCGGGACTGCAATGAGCGCTCTCTGCTGCGCCGCTTCGGCGCGGGGCTGAAGGTGATGAAGATCGTCTGGACAGAGACCTATACGGCCTACCGGACAGAGACTGTGCAGGGGCCGCCCGTCCAGGCCACCGCCCAGGCCACCGTCAGCGTGGTCGGCAATATGATGCTCGACGGCGGCGTCGGCGGGATCGTGCAGTAGCCACGACGCCCGCCGCTCCTCAGCGCTAGGGCAGTTTCGCGCCTTCCGGAAGGACCACGAACTTCCAGGCTCTCGCGTCGGTCAGATAGGTCTGGGCCGCGCGCTGGACATCGGCGGCCGTGACCCGCTCCAGGCCGGCGATCGACGCGCGAATGGCGTCCAGTCGCCGCACGTCGGTCTGGCCGCCGGCCAGTTGGCCCAGCCAATATTCATTGGTCTGTTTGGCCTTCTCGATCGCCTCGATACGGGGCTTCTTGGCCCGCTCCAGCTCATCGGCGCTGATCGGCTTGTCGCGCAGGTCGGCGGCGATCTTGGCCACGCTGGCGTAGAAACCGGGGACCTTGGCGGGCGGGACCTCGACCGTGGCCGAAATATAGCCGTAGCCGGGGAAGACGGTCGAAGCGTCCCAGTCAGTTCCAGGGGAATAGGTGGCGCCCTCCGTCATCCGGATCTGCTCGATCAGGCGGATCTCCATGACCAGCTGCAGGATGCGCAGATCGCGGCCCTTCTGCGGGTCGGCGAAGAAGTCGTTGGTCGGCCAGGCCAGGAAGGCGATCGACTGGTCGGCGCGGCCCCTGTGGTTGCGGACCACCGGCGTCGTGTTGGGGCCCGGGAAGCGGATCGTCTTGGCGGCTGGCTCGGCGGCCGGCGCGGCCGGGCGCGAGGTCAGGGCGCCGAAGGTGGCGGCGACCGCCTCCTTGGCGCGCTCCAGCGTCACATCGCCGACCACGATCACCTCGACCGGGCCCTGCGCCAGCGGCTTTTCCAGGAGGGCGCGGACGTCGGCGGCGGTCGAGGTCTCGATCTCCTTCTGGCCGGGGAAGGCCCAGCGCGGATCTCCCGAGTGCAGGAGGGCGTCAAGATCGCGGCGCACAACCCCGTCCGGGGTCGCCTCCATCTGGCGGAGCAGGTTCAGCCCATAGGTGCGCATTCGCTGGAAACCCTCGGGCCGCCAGCCCGGATCGGCCACATAGGCGGCCAGCACCTGCATCTGGGTGTCGAGGTCGTCGGTGCGGGTGCGGCCCGACAGGGTCATGGCGTCGTCGCCGATATTGAGCTCGGCCGAGAAGATCTTGGAGGCCAGCACCTGTTCGGCGTCCTCCAGGCTGATCTGGCGCATGCCGCCCTGGGTGAAGGCGAAGCCCGCGGCCCAGTCAGCGCTGATCCGGTCGCGCGGCAGGTCCAGCTTGCCGCCGCCCACGCGCACTGAAACGAGGACCTGCTGGTCGCGGAACTTGGTCGGCTTGACCGTCAGCCGCACGCCGTTGGCGAAGCGGACGAAGGTTGTTCCTAGATCCAGGACGTCCTTCTCCTCGGCGATTTTGCCGGCCGGACCAAAGCTCTCATAGGGCCAGCTCCGCGCCTCGACGGCGGCGAGCGCCGACACCGGGCTGGACTGGGCGGCCTTATAGGCGGCGGCGACCGTCGCCTCTCCGCCCTCGATCGGCTTGGGCGTGGCGACGAAGACCAGGGGGCCGTTGCCCTCAAAGGCCTTCTTCAGGGCTTCGGTCGCCTGGGCGGCCGTCAGGCCCTGCACGGCGCGCTCGAACAGGGCGAGGTCGGTGGCCGGCGCGGTGAAGACTTGGTTCTCGTCAAGGCTGTCGACGATGCCGTTGGCGAGGCCGGGGGTGCGGCGGGTATTGGCCTGGGCGACCGCGGCGCGCAGGAAGGCGCGCAGCTCGGCGATCTCGCGGTCGAGTTCCTCCTGACGCAGACCGTACTGGATCGCGCGACGGCGGGCTTCCTCGGCGGCGGTCATGGCCGCCTTCCAGCCGTCGGCGTCGGCGGTGACCGAAAGGCTGGTCAGCCGGGCGGAGTCGAACAGGTCGTCGCGCGAGGCGCCGGCGCCGATGAAGGGCGGATCCTCGGACCGGGCCAGACGGTCGAGGCGCCGGTTCAATACGGCGAGGCCGAGCCGCTCGATCAGCCGTTCGCGCTGCTTAGCCTCCGTGTCGGGGGTCGCCTCATAGGGCGAGGTCCAGCTGACCTGGATCGACAGCGAGCTGCCGGGTTCGATCATCACCCTGGTCTCCGAGCCACGCTTGACCAGCTGGCCGAGCGCGGGTTCTGGCGCGGGCGTCGTCGGCCCCTGCCAGTCGGAGAAAAGGACGCGGACCTTGGCCTCCATCGCATTGAGGTCGAAGTCGCCGACCAGCACCAAGGTGGCGCGCTCGGGGCGATAGTAGGTGTCGTAATAGCTGCGCAGCTGGGCGGCGGCGCCGGGGCTCTGCAGCACCTCGACCGTGCCGATCGGCATGCGGCGGGCGGCGAGCTGGCCCTTCAGGATGAAATCGAGCCGCTGCTTGAACACGCGATAGCCGGGGGTGTCGCGCGCGCGCTCCTCCGACAACACCACGCCGCGCTCGCCGTCGACGGCCGCGGGGTCGAGGGTCAGGCGACCGCCGAGTTCGCGCATCAGCATCAGGCCGGTGTCGACCGTGTCGGCGTCGCTCTTGGGCAGATCGAGCTGATAGACGGTCTGGGACCAGTCGGTGGAGGCGTTGGTGTCGGCGCCGAAGGCCAGACCGTGACGCTCCAGCGTCTTGATCATCTCGCCCTTGGGCACGTTCTGAGAGCCATTGAAGGCCATATGCTCCAGGAAGTGGGCCAAGCCCTGCTGGGCGTCGGTCTCCTCGAGCGAGCCGGTGGCGAAGCGGAATCTGATCGAGATCTGATCCTTGGGCGTCGCGTTCTTCATCAGGGCGTAGCGCATGCCGTTCGGCAGGCTGCCGAAGCGAACGCCGGGGTCGGGCGGCAGATCGCTTTTGTTCTGCACCCACGGCGGGGCGGGGGCGGCCAGGGCTGACGGCGAGCCCGGCGCGATCAGGCAGAATCCAGCGGCAAGCGCCAGCGCCAGGCGGGTAAAGCGTTTCATCCCAGTCTCTATTTTAAGCCCATTAAGTCTGGGCGATCGGCGACCATCGCCGCGCGGACGGCCTCAGGCAACCGATTGGACGCCGAGGGTGTCTAAAAAGCGTCTTGTATGGGGCTTTTGCGGGAAGCCGGCGCCTTGGCGCCGTCTTGACGACGCTAGTAGCGGCCGCGCAGGACGTTGTCGTTGCGCTGGGCGCTCCAACGGTTGGGATCCTCGCGGGTCGAGGCGTTGTTCTGCTGCAGGTTGTTGTAGGCGGGATAGTAGCCGCCGGTGACCCCGGTCTGCTCTCCGAGAGGGTCGCCGTCGGTCAGGCAGCCCTGAGGACCCGGCGCGCCGTAGAGGTTGGCCATCATCTCGACGATGGCGCGTTCGACCACCGAGCGGACAGCGAGCTGGACCGGCTCCAGGGCGCCTTCGCCGGCCGAGACGTTGATCACGCTGTTGCCGAGGAATTTGAAGATGCCGGCGCCGATCTCGCGGCCGACGATCTGCTTCTGGTAGGAGATGACGTCCACGACCTCCAGGGTCTTGGTCTCGACCAGGCGAAGGTCGAGGCCGACATTCATCACATACACCTTATTGGTGATGACGCCCGCGCCCTTGGTCAGGTCCTGCTTGCCGCCCTGGGCGTCGAGCCCTGAGGAGCGGATGTTGAAGTTCAGCTCGGTGATGCCGCCCACAAGATAGAAGTCCGAGCCCGGCACCTGTCCGGCGGTGATCTTGCGGTAGGGCGTCGGCTGGACGCCCGGCGGGCCGGGGCCGGCGGGGTCGGAGATCAGCTTGTTGTTGGCGTACTTCAGTTCGAGTTCGGAGACCGAGGTGTCGTAGCGTTCCACGAGGCGCGCGCCCGACTTGGCCAGGGCCGAGATGGCCATGAGCGAGGCGCCCTGGGTGAGCTTGCGGCCGGTGCCGTCGCTCTCGTCCTTGCCGGTGTAGTCGGCGATCCGGCCGACGGCGATGCGCGGCGCAGCGACGCCGAAGCGGCGGCCATATTCGGAAAGGCAGACGAGGGCGGCCGAATAGGGGGTCGGGTTGGAGGTGACCGGCGCGTCGCCGATCGGACGGGCGTAGCGGCCTGTCGGGCCGGCGGTGGTGGCCACGCAACCGGTCAAGAGCAGGCCCGCCGCGACCAAGGCCTTCGCCGGCTTGGCCTTGGCCAGGGCGATCATCACGCCATTAGACTGCATAAGGCGCCGCCGACATTCTGGGCGATCGGAAGGCCCGGTAGGCAAGAGCTGCCGGACACAGAGCGTCGCCCGGCGGATTTCTCCGACCTGACCGCCCTGAAACCGGCGCTAAAGCAGATCCTACAGCCATAAACTCGGCGTCGCTTGACGTGACCCCCTTTTCTCATCCAGCCATAACGAGAGTCCTGTGTTGATCTGAGCCTTGGTCTTCGTGGGTGGCAAGAGGCGTCGGCGCGGAGCCTCCAGGCTGCGCAGCGCGGTCGCCGGCCTGTCCGCAGATGGCGCTGGCGTAGTCCCTTGGCGTCATCCAGCCGAGCTTGGAGTGCGGGCGCTCTTCGTTGTAGTCGCGCCGCCAGGTCTCCAGCACGGCGCGGGCGTGC
>CANJKM010000220.1 GCA_947474805.1 Caulobacterales bacterium
ATCAACAAGAGCTACGCCGCCTACACCGACGGCAGCTACCACTTCACCGAGAGCCTCCAATTCAACATGGGCGCGCGGATCACCCGCGATGTCATCTCGGCGGACATCAAGGCCTATGCGGTGGCGGGCGTCCTGCCGGCGACCCGCAACGCCGCGTTGCGGCCACCGGGCTATCTGCAGATCAAGAACACCGGCTACACCTTCCGGGCCGGCCCGCAGTGGTTCATCACCCCCGACGTGCAGATCTACGGCACCTATGCGCACGGGTATAAGGGCCCGCTGATCGACACCGCCCTGAACATTCTCGACGCGATCAAGCCGGAAACGGTCAACATGTTCGAGATCGGCTTCAAATCGTCCTGGTTCGAAAACCGGCTGACCGCCAACATCACGGCCTTCCACCAGAAGTTCAAAAACTACCAGGTCAACGTCCTGAACCAGTCGGTCGTGCCGAACGTCTTCCAGCTCGGCAACGCCGGCGGCATGTTGTCGAAGGGCGTGGAGATCGAGCTGCAGGGCAAGGTTACTCGCGACCTTACCCTGACGGCCTCCACTGCGATCAACGACAATAGCTACACCGACTTCCTGACCTCGTGCTGGAACGCGCTGGAGCCGATCAAACAGGCCACGACCGGCATCAACG
Source organism: Caulobacterales bacterium (assembly GCA_947474805.1). Lineage (GTDB taxonomy): Bacteria > Pseudomonadota > Alphaproteobacteria > Caulobacterales > Caulobacteraceae > CANJKM01. The sequence continues at coordinate 644 of CANJKM010000220.1, forward strand.
GCTGCATCACCCAGAACGGCGCCACCTTCACCAACGCCGCCGGAACGCCGCTGATCAACTCGTCGAAATACACCTACCGGCTCGGCGCGAGCTATCTGCACGAGTTCGGAAACATGTGGGTGCTCGATGCGAACGCCACCTATCTGAACCGCTCAAAATGGCTCTCGGCGCCGATGGACCCGAACATCGTCAACCCGGGCTATGGGGTGATGAATGTGAACGCCGGGATCACCACGCCCAACGGCAAGTATCGCTTCGGGGTCTTCGCCCGGAACGCCTTCGACACCTTCTTCCTCGCAGGCCGCCAGGCCAACAACGGCGGCTGGACCAACGTCCTGAACCCGGAGGCCGTCCGCACCGTGGGGGCCTCGTTCAGCGCCCGGTTCTAGCAGCGCTCCGAAAACGACGAAGGGCGGCGCCTCGCGGCGCCGCCCTTTTTTGTGTCCGCAATCCGGCCGTCACGGCCGAAAACCTTAGAAGCCGGTCGCGTACCCGACGTTCGAAGCGCTGTTCGAACGATACATCGCCGTCAGAAGCGGACGATCCATCTTCTGCACGGCCTGAGCCATGATCTGGTTGACGCAGGCGCGATCCTTCTGAGCGACGACGGGATTGGTCGAATAGCTGTCGCACACCTCTTTGGCGGCGCCGCGCAGGCGGGCGTAGAAGCTCTTAACCGCGGCTTCATCCGTGAAGTTGACCGAGGCGGTGGAGACCGCGCGGGTCTCGGGCTGATCGGCCAGGGTTTGGCCGGCGAAACCGAAAGCGGCGACCGCGACGGCGGCCAGCATGAACTTGGACATGACGTTTCCCTATGTCTGGAACCGCATGGGTAGCGGCTTGAATCGTATGTAACCTCGGCGAGGCGAACATTCAAGCGTTTTACTTGTCTTTTGGTTCCGAATGCTCCGTTTTCTCTTTAGGTATATTTACCTATGGTCGCTCTTTACAGTATAATTGCACAATTCATAGGCCGCACCATTGCCCAATCAGCAGGCAACTGTACGCATTCCATAATATATTCAAAGAGATGGGCCGCGTATGGCGCGGACCTCAGGGCTATTGGATAAAGCCGACCCAGCGGCCGGCGGCGACGACGCCGATCCAGCAGGCCAGGGAGACGCCCCCGGCGATACGGGCCTTCAGGGGCGGGCTGACCAGCTCGTCCCACAGATGGATGCTGCGGTAGGGCAGCAGATGGAAATAGGCCATGTTCAGCCCGGCCAGCGCCAGCAGCACCGCCTTGATCCGAAAGGCCGGGTTGGCGGCGTAGATCGTCGCGGCGGAGGAGAAGAGCAGCAGGCCGGTTAAGGCCGCGCAGCCAAAGGCGACCCAGGTGTATTTGAGCACCTCGCCGATCAAGGACCGCGCCCCGCGCTCTCGCGCCCGAAGGCCCAGCAGCCGCAGGTCGACCATGGCGATGGTCCCGACCACCAGGACGATCGAGAGGACGTGCAGCGACTCGATCCATGGAAACAGAATGGTGGAGGAGATCAGCTGCGAGCTCGGCAGTCCCTCCAGCGCGATGAGGATGTCGGCGAGGCTAGACATAGGCGATCCATCGGCCCGCCAGGACGATCCCGACCCAGAGCGCCAGGCTGACGCAGGCGAAGGCGGCGGACCAGGACGGCCGGCGTTGGGGCGAGGCCTCGGCGCCCTCGCGGATCGGCCGCTGGGCCAAAGCAGTCAGGCCCGCCGCCGCCATGACCAGGCCCATCTTCATCTGGAAGACCCAGTTGGCCAGCTCGCGGGCCGGCTCGCCGACCACCAGCAGGGCGCCGGTGAGCAGCAGCACGACGAGCGCACGCCAGATCCAGGCGATGTAACGGCAGGTGACCTGGCGCAGGCTTCCGGCGTCGCCGCCGACGCCCAGCAGACGCAGATCGACCACCAGCACCGAGGCCATCAGGGCGGCGATGGCCAGGATGTGGACACTCTGCAGCGCGGGCGTGATCCACTTGTGGGCGGCCAGAAACTGGCTCAGCGGGCTCGCCGCGAGCCAGTCAATCATGGCGTAGGACGATCATGGGGCGTTCAGAGAGTCGGCGTTCCAGAGCTGCTGGCCCGCCCGGCAGGGTCACGTGCACGATACTCCCGGCTTTGCTGCCGTCGCGCATCGGGTGCATCAGGATGGCGACCTTGTCGCCCGGCTTGAGCGAGTTGAACTTCCAACCCTTGCGCGCCATCAGGTTCGGCGCGTGCCCCTCGAAACCCCATTCCTCCGGCGCACCGCCGGTCTTGGACGGAACGGTGACGGTGATCCAGGCGTGCGGCATGGCCCAGCGGAAACTCTTCACCGTGCCGTTGACTGTCTCGAGCCTGTCGAGCGCGAACATCTGGAACGAGTGGTGGGCGTCCGCGCCGGTGGCGGCGGCCAGCGGCAGGAGGGCCGCGACGGCGGCGATAAGCTTGGCTCTCATCGGGGCGTCCTTCATGCGGCTCACCGGCCGCCGGGGTTGTAGGCGAGCGCGGGGTCGAGCATGCGGGCCGCCTCGACGTCGGTCTCCTTCAGCGCAGCCAGATCGGTGGCCCTCAGGGCCTCCAGGTCCGGCTCGCACACGGCCTCGAACCGCTCGGTGTCCTCGGGCATGCGGCTGTATTTCAGCGTCACGGTCCAAGGCTTGGTCAGGGTCTTGGGATCGTTGACCGTGACCTGATCGATCAGGGTCTTGCCGCCGTCCTGCAGGAACAGGCGCTCGGTGATCTTGGTGCTCTCGCCGCGCGGCAGGCCGAAGACGCCGCCTCGGTCGTTCAGCCCGGCGGTCTGGATGACGAGGGTGTCGCCTTCCCAGCGCGCGACCGAATAACCGTTCCAGGACGGGTCCAGTTCGGCGGGCATGGTCTTGTTCAGGTAGATGGTGCGCGGCTCATCGTTGCCGGGATCATGCTCTGAGATGATCGTCACCCGTCCCTTAGTCTGCAGCACCACGATCGGCGACTTCCACTGCATCATCGAGGGGAAGCCGGTCGGCAGGCACAGCATATTGGCCACCCGGCGGGTCACGCCCGCCGCCGCCAGCCTGGCGCGCTTGTCGAACAGGGCCTGCACCTCGGGGACGGCGGGCGGCTTGTTGGTGTTGATGTCGCGCACCGCCTCGACCCGGCCCTGATAGTCCCAGGTTCCGGTGATGTCGGGCTCGGCGGCCGCCGCGCCCGCCGACAGGGCGAGGATGAGGAGCGCCGGCCGCATCAGGTCTTGTCCTTCAGGACCTGGCCATTCGGCAGGGTGACGCTGACCATCAGACCGAACTTGGTGCCGTCCTTCATCGGATGCAGCACCAGCGGGATCTTGTCGCCGGCCTTCAGCGACTTGGCCGACCAGCCGCGGCGGCCGATGATGTTGGGGGCCGACAGCTCGACCGACCAGGTCTCTTCGCCGGCCGGGGTCAGGGCGACGAACTCCAGCATCGCGTGCGGATTGCGCCAGCTGTAGGATTTCACCACCCCCTGCAGGGCCGTGTACTTCGTGCTGTCGTACATGGCGAAGGAGTGGTGGGCGTCGGCCGAGCCGGCCAGGGCCGCCGCGCCGATAACGCCGAGGGCGAGGATTCGAAGCTTCATGGTCGGGGCGCCTTTCCTGAAGGGGATGAGGGTCGTCACTTGCCGGCGGGCTTGTATTGCGGGTCACCGGCGAAGCGCTCGGACCAGCCGGCCGCGTCGACCTCGCAGACATATTCCCAGAGCTGGGCGTCGCCCTCGGCGCGGTGATAGCGGTAGCTGACGCTCCAGGGCTTGGTGAGGAGCTCGGGGTTCTCGAAGGTCATCTGGTTGACCAGGGTCTTGCCCGCGTCCTCCATGTGATAGCGCTCGGTGATCTTGGTCCGCAGCGACGACAGGCCCTGGACGCCTGGCATGTGGCTGATGCGGTCGTTCAGGTTGGTGGTCTCGACGATCAGGGTCGCGCCCTGCCAGTGGCCGATGGAGTCGCCGTTCCAGCCCGGCTCAAGATCGGGATCGTGAGCCTTGCGGGTCAGGGAGATGGTGCGCGTGACCGGGCTGTTTTCGGAGATCACCGTCACCTTGCCCGGGGTCTCCAGAAACTCGAGCGCGAACTCGTTGGTGACCATCCCCGGCATGCCGATCGGAAGGCATTTCTTGTTGTTGTCGGAGAGTACGACATCGCCCTCGGCGTTGGCTTTGCGGACGGCTTCGAGTTTGGCCTTGGCGACGGAGTTCAGAGGTGGGTTGGAGCCCTCCTGGGTGTCGTAAATGCGCTGGTCGAGCAGCCATATCCCCGTCAGCCCGGGGGTGGCGGCCGCGTGGGCGATTGAGCCTACTGACAGCGCCATCACGGCGGCCGCGGCCATTAAACAGAGGTCCGGCATCTCGAGCTCTCCCACGCATCGAACGATGAAGAGAGCTTACATTGCTGCGGTGCATTCAGAGCCGGGGCGGCGCCCCAAGCACTTTCAATCCTTTTCGTAAGCCCGCGCCGGACCGACTCTATTTGGCCGAGG
>CANJKM010000221.1 GCA_947474805.1 Caulobacterales bacterium
AGCTCAGCAAAGGCATCCGCGCTGACCTGAGAAAGCGCCGTGGCCTTCTCCTTGCAGACCAGAACTAGCGACCCCAAACTAACCTGGGAGGGGCGCACCAGCACGAGCCAATGTTCGGTTTCGGCGACGAGCGTCCGGGGGTGTCCGAATTTCGCCGCGGTGGAATTGGACATGGTGAGGAAGACACGTCGTGCACGAAGACGCGCGACCATAGGCAGTGAGGCGAGGCTGTGAAAGCGCAAACCCGAGGCGGCGGCCCCTGTCGGCTTCCCTTGCGTCTGACGGCGGGCTTGATGGCGCTCGGCGTCCTCCAGGCGGCGGCCCCCGCGCGCGCGGCCGAGGACTGCGCCGCGTCTGAAGCCAAGCTGGACGTGACGGTCGAGGGGCTGCGCAGCCCTAAGGGCCTGATCACCTACACCCTGTATCCCGACAATAAGCGCAAGTTCCTGGCCAAGGGCGGCTCGCTGGAGCGGATCAGGGTCGACGCCCGCGCGCCGGCGACTGAGTCCTGCGTGCCCCTGCCGGGACCGGGAACCTATCTTTTGGCCGTCTATCACGACGAGGACGCCAACCGGAAACTGAACCGCAGCATCATCGGCCTGCCGCGCGAGGGCTTCGGTTTCTCCAACAACGCGACCTCGTCGATCGGCCTGCCGTCGTTCGACGCCGTCCGCTTCGTCGCCAAGGCGGGCGTTACCGCCCTGAAGATCAAGCTGCGGTATCTGACCGGCAAGGAGAGGCTGCCGGCCGATCTGCCGAAAGACGCGAGAAACCTTCTGCCTCAGCCTTGAGGACATAGGCCCCCAGGCTCTCGAAGCCGCCGCTCGCCGTCAGTCGGCGGGTCTCCACGGCGCAGCGCCAGCCGTCCTCATGACTTGATATCCGGAACAGCCGCCAGCCCGCCGGTTGATTGTGGCCAGCCCCATGGATTTGCGAGGCCGAGCCCACCCCGATCACGGGAATGGCGCCGTCCGGGCCGGGCACGCTGTTCAGCGAGGCCTCGTGGGCGTGGCCATGCACCACCAACTCCGCGCCCGTTTCGGCCAGAACCGCCCGGAGCGCGGCCTGATCGGTCAGTTGCTTGCGCTTGGAGACCGCGCCCGGCGTGATCGGATGGTGCAGGGCGACGAGCCGGAACAGCCCCTTGGCCTTCAGCCCGATCAGGGTGGATCTCAAGCGCTCCAGCTGCGTCTCGCCGAGCCGTCCTGTGGCTAGACCGATGGCGGTGGGGACGGCGGTGGTCAGGCCGACGATGGCCACGGGGCCTCGCGTGCGCACGAAGGGAAAGGCGTCCTGGGGCGTATTGGCGCCAGGGTCGGGCGTCATCCACTCGGCCCACTGACCCAGGCCTTCGGACCAGGCGACCGGCGCCAGGGCGTCATGGTTGCCTGGGATGACCGTGACCTTGTCGGGGCCGCCCTGGGCCTTCAGCCAGTCGCGGGCGCGGGCGAACTCCTCGGGCAGAGCCAGATTGGTCAGGTCGCCGCCGATCAGCAGATGGTCCGGCGCCGCGAGGGCGATGTCGGCCATCAGAGCCGAGAGCACCTCGGGCCGGTGCAGCTTGCGGCGCTTTTTCACCCACGACAGCCAGGACAGGCCGCGCTTTGACAACAGCTGGCTCAGCGCCGGTTTGCCCGGAACAGGCAGGTGCAGATCCGAGATCAGGGCGAGAGAAAGCTGTGTCACGGGTCTCAAAGGTGGAAACGGAAGCGATGCCCGGTTATCAACCGATCCAACGTCCGAAGTCCATGCGAGCCGGTGGCGAAACCCTCAAGTCCAAAACTTTCGACTCCCGCCGAGATCGGCCTGGTCCTCGGCCAGGGCGCGGCGCCGCTGTGGGGCATGAGTTCGGGCGAACGGCTGCGCCGCTCCCTGACCCGAGCGGGCGTGTCGGAGATGGTGTCCGAGCTCCCCCAGGGCGGCGAGGCGAGGGTCCTCGTCGTGCGCGCCGACTGGGTGTTCGACCAGGCGCTGATCGATGCGCTGGCCCGGCGGCTGGGGACGGTCCTGGTCGGGCCGGACGGAGAGGCCGTGGCCGCCAATCTGACCTTGGACGAGGCCCGCGCCTTCGCGACCGGCGCGCTCCCCGAGGACGCGGCGCGGATTGGGCCGGACGAACTCGTCCCGGCTTATGACTCCAAACTGCGCAAGCTGATGCCCGCCTATCTGATGCCCCTCACCGCCCAGACGGCGCCGGCGATCGAGCGACGGATGTTCGACGGCTCCTACAAGGGGGTCACCGACATCGTCACCAAATACGTCTGGCCGCGTCCGGCGCAGGTGGTGACCAAGCTCTGCGCCCGGCTGAAGGTCAGTCCGAACCAGGTGACGGTGGTGAGCGCCGTCCTGACCGTCCTGGCCTTCTGGATGTTCTGGCGCGGGCAGTTCGGATGGGGCCTCGCGGCCGCCTGGGGCATGACCTTCCTCGACACGGTCGACGGCAAGCTCGCTCGCGTGACGCTGACCGCGTCGCCCTGGGGCAATGTGCTCGACCATGGGCTCGATCTCATCCACCCGCCCTTCTGGTGGTGGGCCTGGATCGTCGGGCTCGAGGCCTCCGGCTACAGTGTCGGCGCCTCGGGCCTGACCCTGCTGATCGCCGCGGGCGGCTATGTCCTGCTGCGCGCCCAGGAGGGGCTGTTCATTGGCCTGTTCGGGATGGAGATGCATATCTGGCGGCGGTTCGACAGCCGCTTCCGGCTCGTCACCTCGCGCCGCAACCCCAACCTCCTGCTGCTCACGGCGGGCGTCCTGGCGGGGCGGCCGGACCTGGGCATGGCGGCGGTGGCGATGTGGACCCTGATCTCGCTGGCCATCCACAGCGTGCGAATTCTCCAGGCCATGCTCACCGCAAGGCCGCTCGGCTCCTGGATGCAGGCGAACGTCGGATGAGCGACCGGATCGGGTTGATCCACAACCCCAACGCCACCAGGAACCGCGACCGCCCCGCTCCGAGCCATCCCCGGCTGCTGGTGCGCGAGCCCTATTCCGGCGAACTCGTCGCCGACGCCCTGCGCGACTTCCGCGAGGCCGGCTGCGAGGTGGTGGCGGTCAACGGCGGCGACGGCACCGTGCGCGAGGTTCTGAGCGCCCTGGCGGGCGTCTATGGCGATACGCCGCCCCGCCTCGTCGTGTTCGCGGCCGGGGCCACCGATCTGATCGCCGCCGACGTGGGGTCGGGCCGGATCGACGAGGGCCTGCCCAAGTTGGTCGCCGCGCTCGACGCCGGGGTGGGCGAGTCCCAACTGCGGCGCCGCCGTCCCTTGAAAGTGACCTGGCTCGACGGTTCGGGCCAGACCGCCACCGGGATGTTCTTCGGCGCCGCCAGCTTCGTCCGGGCGACCGAGCTGTCGCACAAGATCAGGGCGCGGGGCGTGGACCGGGCGCGGCGCTGGGGCTCGACCCAGGGCTGGGCGGTCGGCTTCACCCTGGCGGGCGTGTTCGGGGCGGCGATCGCCGGACCCACGCGCAAGCTGTGGCTGGCCGGGCGGCCGATGACCGTCGAGGCCCGCGAGGGGCCCCGCTTTCTCTTCCTGGCCACCACGCTGGAGAAGATGATGATGAACCTCTGGCCCTTCTGGGGCGAGGGTCCCGGCGGGCTGAAGTTCCTCGACATCGACGCGCCGCCCAAATGGCTCTCACGGGCTCTGTTCCCGGCGCTCAAGGGAAGGCCGCGGCCCTGGATGCACGACGCCGGCTATCAGTCGGGGGTGGTCGAGGATCTGCACGTGACCCTGGCGGGGCGCTTTGTGCTCGACGGCGAATTCTATCGGCCCGGGCCAGACGGCCGGCTTCTCCTCGAGGCGGGCGCCCCGATCGAGTTCCTGGTCCTGTGATACCGCTCGAAGCCCGGATCGCCAAGGAACTGAAAGGCCCCGTCGCCAAGCCGGCGCGCGAGGCGGCCAAGCGGCTGGCGGCTCTGGCGAAGGGCGGGGCCGTGGGCGTCCTCTTCTACGGTTCGGGATTCCGGGCCGGGACGCTGGAGGGGGTGCTCGATTTCTACGTCCTGGTCGACCGGATGAAGGACTGGCCCAGCGGCCCCTTCGTCGCCTGGGCCGGCCATGAGCTGCCGCCCAATGTTGAATACCGCGAGTTTCCCGACCTCGGGGTCCGGGCCAAGGTCGCGATCATCGAGCTTCGCGCCTTTTCCGACGGGGTCTGGACCTACAGTCTGGACACCACCCTCTGGGCCCGGTTCGCCCAGCCCTGCGCCCTGGCCGCGGTGCGCGATCAGAAGGCCCGCAAGGCCATCGAACAGGCCGTCGGCCAGGCCGTGGCCACCGCCGCCGGCTGGGCCGCCGCGCTCGGCCCGGCCAAGGGCCATGCAACCGACTATTGGGCCGCCCTGTTCGCCGCCACCTACGCCGCGGAGCTGAGGGTCGAGAAGACCAGCCGCTCGGACACTATTCTCGATCACGCCCAGGACCGCTACACCGCCCTCCTGCCCGAGGCCTGGGAGGCTCAGGGCCTCGCCTTCAAGAAGAAGGGCGGGCTGGTCACGCCCCGGCTTAGCGAGGCTGAGCGAAAGCGCGCGCGCGCGGCCTGGCGGCTGCGGCGCTGGCTCGGCAAGCCGCTCAACATGGCGCGGCTGGCCAAGGCCTGTTTCACCTTCGAGGGCGCGGCCGACTACATTGTCTGGAAGGTCGAGCGGCACACGGGCGTCAAGCTGCCTCTGTCGCCTTGGAAGCGTCGGTTCCCATTGCTCGCCGCGCCTTGGGCGCTGTGGCGGCTGTGGCGGGCCGGGGTCGTGAAGTAGCGCCCAAACGAAAACGGCCGCCGGTGAGGGCGGCCGCATCGCGCTGAATGACGATAAATCTAAGCCGTGGCGGCGATCTTGCGGGCCGGCAGGATTCCGTGTTCGCGGCCGATGGTCTCGAAGGTGGCCAGGACCTGATCGATCTGGGCGTCGGTGTGGGCGGCCGAGACGCTGGAGCGGAGCAGGCTGACGCCATTGGGCGTCGCGGGCGGCAGGGCCAGGTTCAGATAAATGCCCGACTGAAGCAGGGTGGCCCAGAAGACCATGGCCGCTTCCTTGGTCGGCATGGTCACGGCGACCACCGGATTGGCTTCCGGGCCGGTCTCGAAGCCG
>CANJKM010000222.1 GCA_947474805.1 Caulobacterales bacterium
CCTGCCGAACGGCACGCCCCACACCCTGCTGTCGCCCTACCCCGTCCAGTTCATCCACACGCCCGGCCTGATCACCATGCTGTTCGAGGTCGGCCACGACGTCCGCCAGATCCACATGGACGGAAAGCCCGCGCCGAAGACCGAGCCGCACAGCTTCATGGGCTATTCGCGCGGCCGCTGGGAGGGAAACACCCTGGTGGTCGAGACCGACCACTTCAACGACAAGACGACGATCGACCAGACCTCGCTGTCGCACGGCGCCAAGATGAAGGTCGTCGAGCGGATGACCAAGATCAGGAACGCGCTGGGCGGAACCGACATCCGCATCGACGTCACCGTGGATGATCCCGATTATTACACCGCGCCCTGGACCGGCCGGCGCGACTTCGCCTGGCGCGGCGACATCCATTTCATGGAGTACGTCTGCGAGGAGAATAACCGCCAACCCGACTTTGAAGCCAAGAAGGCGGCCGAGAAATGAGCTCGATACTGAAGTCTCTCGCCCTCGCCGCGGCTTTGGCCATGCCCACGCTCCCGGCGCTCGCCGCGGCGCCGGCCTCGCCGGTGTTCGAGCAGCCGCTGGCCGGAACACCGAACTTCACCGGTAAATGGCTGATCGCCAATCCGCCCCGGCGCCTGCGCACCCTTTCGGGCGCCGAGCCGCCGCTGAACGCCGCCGGCAAGGCGGCCTACGCCAGGAACCAGGCGGCGCTGAAGGCCAGCCCCAAGGCCGACCCGATCGCCGACTGCCTGCCCCACGGCGTGCCGCGCGTGGTCTATTCGGCCCATCCGATGCTGATCCTGCAGACCACGCGCCTCGTCACCTTCATCTATGCGGCCAACCACACGGTGCGGACGGTCTGGTGGAACGCGCCGCCGCCAGAAGACCCGACGCCGCTGTGGCTGGGCGACCCCTCGGCCAGATGGGACGGCAAGACGCTGGTGCTCGACACCATCAACCAGAACGACAAGACCTGGCTCGACTGGAGCGGCCTGCCGCACGGCGAGACGCTGAAGGTGCAGGAGCGCTACACCCTGGCCGGCCCCGCCACGATCCGGGGCGAGGTGACGATCGACGACCCGGAATTCTACAGCGCGCCCTGGAAGACGAGCTTCACCCTGAAAAAGCTGCCCGGCGTCACCATGACCGAGCGCGCCTGCGGGCAAGACCATGTGATGTAGGGCGCGCTAGCCGCCCGCCATCTTCAGGATCGCCGACCACTGCCCTTCCGTGACCGGCGAGACGGAAAGCCGCGACTGGCGCAGCATGGCCATCTCGGCCAGGGCCGGTTCGGCCTTCATTTTCGCCAGGGTCACCGGCCGCTTCAGCGGGCGCAGGGGCTCGAGTTCGACCGCGACGAACCGGCCGGAGGGATCGCTGGCGTCCGGAAAGGCCGGGCGTGACACCCGGGCGATCCCGACGACCGCCAGCCCCTCCTGCGAATGGTAGAAGAAGACCTCGTCGCCGACGGCCATCGCCTTCAGGTGCAGGGCGGCGGCGTTGTTGCGCACCCCGTCCCACACCGTGCGTCCGTCCCGCTCAAGGTCGGCATAGCCGTAGGTGTTGGGCTCCGACTTCACCAGCCAGTGCGGCACGACCTCACTCCCACTCGATCGTGCCGGGCGGCTTGGAGGTGATGTCATAGACCACCCGATTGACGCCCCTCACCTCGTTGATGATCCGGGTGGCGGTGCGGCCCAGCACCTCCCAGGGGAATTCGTAGAAGTCGGCGGTCATGCCGTCGGTGGAGGTCACGGCGCGCAGGGCGCAGACATCCTCATAGGTGCGGGCGTCGCCCATGACGCCGACGGTCTTCACCGGCAACAGGACGGCGAAGGCCTGCCAGATCTTGTCATAGAGGCCGGCGGCGCGGATTTCCTCCAGATAGATAGCGTCTGCCTTCTGCAGCACGGCCACCTTCTCCGCCGTGACCGCGCCGGGAATGCGGATCCCCAGGCCCGGGCCCGGGAAGGGATGGCGGCCGACGAAGGCGGGCGGCAGGCCAAGCTCGACGCCGAGCGCCCGCACCTCGTCCTTAAACAGGTCCCGCAGCGGCTCGACCAAAGTCAGCTTCATATGCTCGGGCAGGCCGCCGACATTGTGGTGGCTCTTGATGACGTGGGAGGTGCCGCCGACGCTTTCGATCACGTCCGGATAGAGGGTGCCCTGCGCCAGGAAGGTCGCGCCCTCCACCTTGGCCGCCTCGCGGTCGAAGATCTCGACGAACACCCGGCCGATGGTCTTGCGCTTGGTCTCGGGGTCGGAGACGCCGGCCAGCTGCCCCAGGAACTGGTCGGCGGCGTCCACATGCACAAGCGGGATGTTGTAGTGGTTGCGGAAAAGGCTCACCACCTGCTCGGCCTCGTTCAGGCGCAGGAGGCCCGTGTCGACGAAGACGCAGGTCAGCTGCTCGCCGATGGCCTCGTGGATCAGCACCGCCGCCACCGAGCTGTCGACCCCGCCGGACAGGCCGCAGATCACCCGGCCCTCGCCGACCTGGGCGCGGATCTTGCCGATCATCTCCTTGCGGAAGGAGGCCATGGTCCAGTCGCCGGTGAAGCCCGCGATATGATGGGTGAAGTTGCGCAGCATGGTCGCACCGCGCGGGGTGTGGGCGACCTCGGCGTGGAACTGCAGGCCATAGAAGCGCCGCGTCTCGTCGGCGATGGCGGCGTAGGGGCTGCCGGGCGAGGTGGCGATCACCTGGAAGCCCTCGGGGATGGCGACGATCTTGTCGCCGTGGCTCATCCACACCGGCTCGCGAGCGTCGAGCCCGGCGAACAGCGGGCTGTCTGTGACGATGTCGATTTCGGCCCGCCCGAACTCGCGGTCATGGCCGCTCTCCACCCGTCCACCGAGCTGGTGGCAGATCGCCATTTCGCCGTAGCAGATGCCCAGCACCGGCACGCCCATCTCGAAGATCGCCTGGGGCGCGCGGGGGCTGCCCTCCAGATGCACGCTCTCGGGGCCGCCCGAGAGGATCACCGCCTTGGGCGGCCTCGCCGCCACATGCGCCTCGGCCTTGTCGTAGGGGACCACCTCGCAATAGACGCCGCTTTCGCGCACCCGGCGGGCGATCAGCTGGGTGACCTGGCTGCCGAAGTCGATGATCAGCAGGCGTTCGTGCTCGGCGGTCATGGGAGCCTTTCGTAGAGAGCCAGGAAGAAGCCGTCCGTGCCGGCCCTCCGGGGTGTCAGTTGCAGCGTATGGCCGGGCCCGCTCAGCTCCGCAAGGCGCTGGCGGCCGGCGTCGGTCAGTGCGGGGGTTTGCGCCGCCCGGGTGATCGGCAACGGACGAAAATCGGGATGGGAACCGGCGAAGGCCGAGGCGACCGCGTCGTTCTCCTGGGCCAGCACCGAGCAGGTGGCGTAGAGCAGCCGCCCGCCCGGCTTCACCAGCCTGCAGGCGCGGGCGAGGATCTCGGCCTGCAGCGCCGACAGCCGGTCGACCGTCTCCGGCGTCAGCCGCCAGGCGCCCTCGGGATGCCGCCGCCAGGTGCCCGAACCGCTGCAGGGCGCGTCGACGAAGACGAGGTCGGCCTGACCTTCGAGGTCCTCGGTCCCTTCGCCATGGTATCCGGCCTTGCGCACCTCGGCCTTGGCCCCGGCCCGTTCCAGCCGCTCGGGCAAATGCGCCAGCCGCTTCCCATGGACATCGCAGGCGATCAGCCGGCCCCTGCCTTTCATCATGGCCGCCAGGGCCAGGGTCTTGCCCCCGCCGCCGGCGCAATAGTCGACCACGGTCATGCCGGGCTCCGCGCCCGCCAGGGCGGCGGCGATCTGGCTCGCCTCGTCCTGCACCTCGACCCAGCCGGTCTTCCAGGCGCGGCTCTGCTGGATGTCGCGCGACTGCGACGGGGGCAGCCGCAGGCCCCAGGCGCTCCAGGGCGTCGGCTCGGGCTTGTGTTCGTCCTGGGCCAGCAGCCGCAGCGCCGCCTCCATGCCCCCGCGCAGGGGATTGACCCGCAGATCGAGCGGCGCGCGCGGCTGGGTCAGGGCCTCCCCCTCGGCGATCCAGTCCGCGCCGAACCGCGCCTTCAGGGCCTCGGCCACGAAGGGCTGGACCCCCGCCAGGGCGTAGTCGGGCCAGGCGGGCTGAACCGCGAGCCTGGCGCGCTCGTCGGCGGTCAAGGGTGCTGGGCCGTGGCCATCGCCCGTGAACAGGGCGTCGATCTCCGCGCCTTCGGACGCCAGCGAATTGAGCGCCAGCGCCCGCCCGTCCTCGCCCAGCCAGGCGCGGGCGCGGGCCTGCCCCCTCAGGGATTGATAGACGCGTTCGGCGATGGCGCGGCGGTCGCCCGAGCCGGCGAACCGGTGGTCCCGGCCCCAGGCCTTGAGCACGCCGTCGGCGGGGGCCGCCTCGGCCGCAATTCGATCCAGCACCTCGATGGCGGCGGCTAAGCGGGCCGCCGGGGTCATCCGGGCAGGACGAGCGAAACGAGAAGGGCGACGATCCCCATCAGGCCGATCGCCCAGGCGGCGGTGCGCAGTCCGGGCACGCCATAGGCGTAGAGCGGCAGATAGGCGATCCGGCTCAGCGGATAGAGCCAGGCGCCGATGGCGGTCAGCAGGGTCCGCTGGCCGATCAGCTCGGTCAGCACGACCGCCCCGATATAGATCGGCAGGGTCTCGAGCAGATTGGCCTTGGCCCGCATCAGCCGGCTGGTCACAACCCCCATCGGCGGGCCGGGGTCGTCGCGCGGCCCCATGTTCCACTCGATCCCGGTTTCCCGGTTGCGAAAATGGGTCGGCAGCAGGACGTAGACGATCGCCAGGACCAGGGTCAGAGCCAGGGCTGTGAGCTCGGTCGTCACGCGATCAGGTTCCCGTCGGGTGGTAGTTGGGGGCCTCGCGCGTGATCATCACGTCGTGGACATGGCTTTCGCGCAGGCCCGCGCCGGTGATCCGCACGAAGCGCGCGCGCTTTTGGAACTCGGCGATGGTCGGGGCGCCGACATAGCCCATCGAGGCGCGAAGGCCGCCGACCAGC
>CANJKM010000223.1 GCA_947474805.1 Caulobacterales bacterium
ATGGAGTGGGTCTGGGGCCGGCACGCCGCCCTGGCCGCGCTGGGCAACCCGGCGCGTACCCCGATCGGCCGCATCCTGGCCACCGCCGAGGTCGCCAAGCTGATCGGCAAGCCGCCGCCCGGCGTGCGGATCGAGACCCTGACCAATGGCGAGATCGCCCAAGCCCTGCCGCCGGGCGCCGTCCACCAGGGCCTGGCCGCCGCCGTCGCGCCGCTTGAGCCCGTGGCCATCGAGGATCTCGCCGAAGACGCCCACGGCGTCCTGCTCATGCTCGACCAGCTGACCGACCCGCAGAACGTCGGCGCCGTGTTGCGCTCGGCCGCGGCCTTCGGGGCGCGGGGGGTGATCATGCAAGACCGGCACGCGCCGCCCTTTTCCGGCGCCCTGGCCAAGGCCGCCGCCGGCGCATTGGAGCAGGTTCCCATAGCCCGGGTGACGAACCTGTCCCGCGCCCTGGAGACCCTGGCTGACGCCGGTTGGCGGGCGCTCGGACTCTCCGGCGACGCCGAGGCCACCCTGGCTGAAAGCCTGGACGGACAGCCGACCGTGCTGGTTTTGGGATCGGAGGGCGAGGGCCTGCGCCGGCTCGTGTCCGAGCACTGCGATCTTCTCGTGCGAATTCCGATGCCCGGCGGCTTCGAGAGCCTGAATGTGGCGGCGGCCGGCGCAATCGGCCTCTATGAGGCGAACCGTCAACTTAACGTACGCGCAAGAGGCGAACACGATTGATTTTGTCTTAATCCGCAGGCTTTGCTGGCTTGCCGGATATCGTCCACGGGGGCGTCGAGACATCCGGCAGGCATTGATGGCGACAAATATGACGAAACGTCTTTTCAATCCGGCCCAGATCGCCGCGATCGCGATCTCCCTGTTCGGCGCAGCCGTGCTCACGGCGTGCAGCCCCGACCCCTATCCGACACCGGTCGCTGAAGCGCCGCCGCCGCCGCCGCCGGCCCAATTGGCGGGCGGTCCGCCGCCCCCGCCGCCCGCGTCTCAGCCGAGCGCGCCGGTGATCATCGCCATGGCCCCGATTCCGAACCCGCCTGAGAAGCCGCGCCGCGCCCGCCGCCCGCGCGCTCAATCCAGCGGTTACGCCGCGGCCCCGCCGCGCTACGTCGCCCCGCGCGTCGCCGCGGCCCCGGCCGCCAAGCCCAGCGTCGTCGCCAAGACCGCTCCCGGCAAGGTCACGCCCCCGGCCAAGGTGGCAAAGTCCTCCGCCAAGCCCGTGGTTCCGGCGCTGAAGGCTCCCGCCAGCCCGAAGGTCGCCGCCGCCAACACCGCCGATCGCGCCGCCCGCCTGGGAGAACTCCAAACCGCGCTGGCCGCCGTCATCGCCAAGGGCGCCAAGCTTGTCATACCCGAGCGCTTCATCGCCGGTCAGCCGGCCGACGTGCGCCTGACCGTGCCGGCCGACTTCGCCGACACCGTGAAGACCGAAGCCGAAAAGACTCAACTGGCCGACGCCGCCAAGTCGGTGAACCTGACCGCCGTCCTTTCGGGCGAAGGCTACGCCGTGACCCCGGACGAGACCCAGTCCCTGCCGCTCGCCGCTGGCCAGGCGACCGAATTTCACTGGGCTTTCACCGCCCAGCCGAACGCCAAGGGCCCGCTGCACGCCGATGTAGGCGCCGATCTCCTGGGCGGCGGCTCGGACACCCTGAACCTCGGCTCGGTCACCCCCGGCAAGGCCTGGTTCGGCCTGAAGGACAACCCGCGCCTCCTGGGCTTCGGGATCATCGTCCTCCTGGGCGCCTTCATCATCGCCTTCCTGGCCCGTGGCCGCTCTGCCCCGTCGCGCTCGGCCTCGGCTCGCCGCGCCGCCCGCCGCGCGGTGCGCAGCGACCGCCCGTTCGATCTGGCCGAAAGCGAAACCGCCTAGGCCTCACGGCGCGATTTTTTGGGGGATCAGGGCGCGGACTTCGGTCCGCGCCCTTTTCTTTTCTACGCCGAGGCGTCCTCGCCGCCGCCGAAGCGGGCGGTCCATTCGGCGACCTGGGCGTCCTCGATCTTGGCGAACAGCACCGGCGGGGCCGTCACCTTGCAGCCGAGCTTCAGCCGCGACAGCTCCGCCGCGCCATCCGCCTGCGGCCAGCCAGCCCCGTCGTCGCCCTCAAACGCGCCTGCGATATGGGCGGCGGTGAATGGGATGAAGGGCGCCGACAGCCGTCCAAACAGGGAGGCCAGGTTCAGTCCCGTGCGTACGATCATCGCCGCCCGCTCAGGGTCCGTCTTGATCACCGTCCAGGGCGCCGCCTCGGTCAGGTAGCCGTTGCCGGTCACCCACAGGTCGCGCAGGTCCTGGGCGGCCTTGCGGAAGGTCATGCCCTCGAGCGAGGCCGTCAGGGCCTCGATGCCGGCGGCGATGTCCTTGAACAGCTTGGTCTCAAGCTCGCCGGGTTCTCCCCCGGCGGGAACCACTCCATCGAACCTCGTCTCGGCGAACTTCAGGATCCGGTTGACGAAATTACCCAGAACATTGGCGAGATCGCTGTTCACGGTGTTTTGGAATTGTTCCCAGGTGAAGGGGCTGTCGGCGCTCTCGGGCGCATTGGCGGTGAGGTACCAGCGCCAGTAGTCGGCCGGCAGAAGCTCCAATGCCGCGTCCATGAAGACCCCGCGCTTGCCCGAGGTCGAGAACTTGCCGCCGTACCAGTTGAGCCAGTTGAAGCTCTTGAGCACATCGACCGACTTCCAAGGCTCCTCGGAGCCCAGAAGGGTCGCGGGGAAGCTGACGGTGTGGAAGGCGACGTTGTCCTTGCCCATGAACTCGACATAGCGGACTTCATCGGCGCCCTTATCGGTGCGCCACCAGCGCTCCCAGTTCCCGCCAGTGGCCTCGGACCATTCGACCGTGGCGCCGATGTACTCGATCGGAGCGTCAAACCAGACGTAGAAGACCTTGCGCTCGAAGCCAGGGCGCGGGGCCCCGTCCTTCATCACCGGAACGCCCCAGGCGAGATCTCGGGTGATCCCCCGGTCGATCAGGCCCTCGTCAAGATGCTTGTAGCCGATCGACTTGGTCAGGGCTGGAAAGTCGGTCTTGGAATCCAGCCAGGCCCTTATGCGGTCGGCCAGCTTAGACTGGAGCAGATAGAGGTGGCGGGTGTCTCGCACCTCCAGATTCTTCGAACCCGAGACCGCCGAATAGGGGTCGATCAGGTCCATCGGGTCCAAGAGCCGCCCACAGTTGTCGCATTGGTCGCCCCGCGCCTTGGGGAAGGCGCAATGCGGGCAGGTCCCCTCGACGTAGCGGTCGGGCAGGAAGCGGCCATCGTCGAGTGAATAGATCATCCGATCTACCCGCTCCTCGATCAGACCATTCTGCTCGAGGGCTTCACAGAAATGCTGGGTCAGCCGGTGGTTGGGCGGGTTGGAGGACCGACCGAACCAGTCCCACGACAGGCCAAAGCCATCGCCCACCCGCTTCTGAAGCGCATGTTGCTCGTCGCAATAGGTCCGCACATCCTGACCGGCGGCGGCGGCGGCGAGCTCCGCCGGGGTGCCATGCTCGTCGGTGGCGCAGATCAGCAGGACCTCGTCGCCCCGCGCCCGCTTGAACCGCGCATAGACGTCGGCCGGCAGTTGCGAGCCGGCCAGGTTGCCCAGGTGCTTGATCCCGTTGATATAGGGTAGGGCCGAAGTGATCAGGGTGCGGGGCATGGGGGCTCGTACAAGGCTTGGCGGCGCATATAAGGGCTAGCCCAGGTAAACGGAAAGCGGCGTGCGCCAGTATGGGCGTCTTTCCTTTTGCGGAGGCGGCAGAAGCCCTCTAGATCGGGAACAGGCCCGCTTAGCTCAGCTGGTAGAGCATCTGATTTGTAATCAGGAGGTCGGGGGTTCGAGTCCCTCAGCGGGCGCCATCCGAGCCAGGGGCGCGGCGACGTCGCCCCCTATGAAGCCACGCTTGATTGCAGCACTCTGGCCGAGCAACGCCCGGAGGCCCCGACCATGCGCCCGTTGACCGCGACCTTCGCATTTTGCTTGGCCGCGCTCGGCCTCGTTCTGGTTTTCCCCAGCCTCTTCCCGGACATCCAGCTGCCGCCCACCTTCGTCGACGGCTCTACGGCTGGGCTCCTGAGCGGCATGGCGATGTGCATGGCGTCGGCAGGACTGATCGCCTGGGATATGACCGCCGCACAGCCTGAGCCTCCGGCGAGGCCCGTGTCGGCGGCGCCCGTCCCCCAAACACCCCATCGTCTCGAGCCAGCCAGGGCGAGCGACGCGCCAAGCGCCGCGCCGGTCGCCTCTACGCCGCCGCCCGTCGCGGGCCGGGCCCAACTCCTCGACCTTCTCCATCAGGCCAAACTAGCCCGCGCCGAGGGGCGCTTGGACGACGCGTTGGAATTGGCCGAAGCGGCCGTCACCGAGGCCCGCTCCAGCTACCGGAGCCAGATGCACGGTCAGGCCGCCACGGACCTGGCCGAAGCGCTCGCGGCCGTCGCCGAGCTGG
This sequence comes from Caulobacterales bacterium, assembly GCA_947474805.1. GTDB lineage: Bacteria > Pseudomonadota > Alphaproteobacteria > Caulobacterales > Caulobacteraceae > CANJKM01. The sequence continues at coordinate 4,451 of CANJKM010000223.1, forward strand.
AGGAGGACGAAGGCCGGCTGGAGGTCGCCTTGCCCACTTATGACGAAAGCCTGGCCCTGCACCGCGCGGTCGCCCAGGCGGCGCCGGAGGACCCGGGCGCCGCGCTCGGCCTGATCAAGGCGCTGGAGCGGCTTGCCGATTGCAGGGAGGCGCGCGGGCACCGCAGCCGGGCGCGGGACTGCTACGCTGAGGCGATGGGACTCGCCGAACGCCTGACCTGGTTGGAACCGGACTCGGAGGTCTATCGCAAGGCGCACCAGGCGACGAAGGCTAGGTTCGAAAGCCTCAACGCCGAGCTGAAGCCCGAGCCGGTCAACTTGGCGTGGGAGTTGGAGGCGGCTGAAGACGAAGCCTGACACCGGCGGGCGCCATGTCATACGGGTCACAGGGCGCTTCCCTAAACCGCAGCGTCAGCAACCATTCAGGCCCGACCGAGTTTACTCCCCCGAACTCCAAGGAGGAGAAACACTATGCGTAAAATGATCCTGGCCGCCGGCTTCGCCGTTCTGGTCGCCGCACCGTCCCTCGCCAGC
>CANJKM010000224.1 GCA_947474805.1 Caulobacterales bacterium
CCCCCCCCCCCCCCCCCCGGGACGCCTGATCACGAAAGCGTGATATCGCGACCCATCCCGCGAACCAGGGCATAGTCCGCCCTGCGTCCGGGGTCGCGCGGCAAGCAAGACCCGACGGGCGCGATCAGACCCCGATCGAGGAAACCCAGGACCATGACCGCTCAACTGTTCCGCAAGCTGCTGGTCGCCGGCGCCGCCGTGGCCGCGTTGTCCGTGGCCGCCTGCAGCAAGCCCGCCGAGAAGACCGAGGCCGCCGCCGCGGCCGCCGGCGCCGACGCCTCGGCCGCCTCGAAGACCGCCGACGCCGCCCAGAGCGCCGCCGCGGCCGCAGCCGACGCCGCCGCCGACGCCTCCAAGGCCGCCGCCCCCGCCGACGCCCCGCCGGCTCCGGCCGCGCCTGCCGACGCGCCGGCCGCGCCGGAAAAGAAGTAGCCGGCCGCTTCAAACCGCGGATCTCCGGGCCGCCCTTCGGGCGGCCCGCGTTCGGTTGGGGTAGACCCCTCCAACATGGCGACCACCCCACATCATCCGCTGAGCTGGAGCGACGACGGCCAGCCGCGCTCGGACCTCTACGGCGACGTCTATTTTTCCGCAGAGGACGGCCTGGCCGAGGCCCGCGCCGTCTTCCTGCAGGGCTGCGGCCTGCCGCAAGCCTGGGCGGGGCGCCGGCGTTTCGTGGTCGGCGAGCTGGGGTTCGGGACCGGGCTTAACGCCCTGGCCCTGATCGATCTCTGGCGGCGGACCAGGCCCCCGGGCGGCCAGCTCCAGGTCTTCTCGGTGGAGGCCCACCCCCTCGGCCGCGACGAGGCGGCCCGCGCGCTGGCGGTCTGGCCGGAACTCGCCGACCTCGTCCAGCGCCTGCTCGGCCAGTGGCCGGGCCGCGCCCACGGCCCGCACCGGATCGAGTTTGCCGACCTCGGCGTCATCGTCGACGTCGCCGTGGTCGAGGTCGCCGAGGCCCTGGAGGGCTGGAGCGGCCTGGCCGACGCCTGGTTCCTCGACGGCTTTTCGCCGGCCCTCAATCCGGCCATGTGGCGAGACGAGGTCCTGGCTCTGGTGGGCGCCCGCTCGGCGCCGGGCGCGGCGGCGGCCACCTTCACCGTCGCGGGCCAGGTCCGGCGTGGCCTGGCAGCAGCCGGCTTCGCCGTGGAAAAGCAGCCGGGCTTTGGCCGCAAGCGCGAACGTCTGGCCGCCCGGTTCCCCGGCGCCGCTCCGCCCGAAGCCACCCCGCCCCGGATCGCGATTGTCGGCGCCGGGATCGCCGGCGCGGCGGCGGCCCGCGCCGCCCGGGCGCTGGGCGTGGAGCCGCTCGTCTTCGAGGCGCAGGGCCGCGGCGCCGGCGCGTCGGGCAACCGCGCGGCCCTCGTCACCCCGCGTCTGGACGCCGGACTTGGGCCCCCCGCCCGCCTGTTCGCCCAGGCCTTTCGCCGCGCCGTCGCCCTCTATGAGGCCCAGGCCGGCGTCGTGCTCTCGCGGGGCGTCCTGCAGCTGGCCGCACAGCCCCGTGACGCCGCCCGATTCGCCGGCATCGCCGGGTCGGACCTCTTCGAGCCCGGCGCGCTTGAAGCCCTCGACCCGGCCGCGGCCTCGGCGCTCGTAGGAGAAGTCGCGCCCGAGGCCCTGGCGCAGCACGCCGCCTGCGTGATCGCGCCCGCGCCGCTGCTCGCCGCCTGGACGCCCGGGCTCCAGCCGGGTCGAGTCGCGCGCCTGACGCAGAGCGGCGAGGGCTGGGCCCTGGAGACTGAGGATGGCGCCGTCCTGGCGCACGCCGACGTGGTGATCGTCGCGGCCGGCCAGGGCTCGGCGGCGCTGGCCCCCGGCCTGGACCTGCGACCGGTGCGCGGCCAGGCGACCTTTGCCCCTCTCCCCGACGCCCCCGCCGCCGTGGTCGCCGGCGCCTACGCCCTGCCGCTAGCCGACGGCGTGCTGATCGGCGCCACCCATGACCGCGGCGACGGCGAAGACGACGTGCGGCCCGCCGACGACCAACGCAATTTGTCCGCCCTGGAGGCCAGCCTGCCGACGCTCGCCGCCCGGCTGGCCGGCCTGCCGCTGGAGGGCCGCGCCGGGGTGCGCGCCACCACGGGCGACCAGACGCCCAGCGCGGGCGCCTGGACCGCCCGGCCCGGCCTCTTCGTCCTGACCGGCTTCGGTTCGCGGGGCTTCAGCCTTGCGCCCCTGCTGGCCGAGCATGTGGCGGCCGTGGCGCTGGGCGCGCCTTCGCCCCTGCCGGCCGCCCTGGCGGCGGTGGTCGATCCCGCCCGCTTCGCCCGTCGCGCCGCGCGGCGCGGTTCCTAAACCGCCCGGCCCGTCCTATATCCTGGTCGCTCGGGGGACGGTCAGAGAGGACCTGAGCCATGCTGAAACCGATCGCCCTGGCGGCCTGCGCCATCGCCCTGTTCGCCGCGACCACGGCGCCCGCCCTGGCCGCCGAGGCCAAGCCCGCGCCAAAGGCCAACCAGTGCTTCTGGGCCCGCAGCGCCAACGGCTTCGCGGCCGCCGACGACCGGGCCGTCAACATCCGGGTGGGGGTTCGCGACGTCTACCGGTTCGAATTCATGGGCTCGTGCCCGGACATCGACTGGACCAACAGCCTGGCGCTCGTGAGCCACGGCTCTGACTTCATCTGCACCGGCATGGACGCCGACATCGTCACCCCCTCCACCATCGGCCCCCAGCGCTGCCCGGTCCGCAGTGTCAGGAAGCTGACCCCCGACGAGATCGCCGCCCTGGACAAGCGCGCACGCCCCTAGGGCGCATCAGGCTTTTTCGGCTTGGGGGAAGGATGGTGGACGCGACAGGGATCGAACCTGTGACCCCCTCGATGTCAACGAGGTGCTCTCCCGCTGAGCTACGCGTCCGTACCAGGGTCTCGGGAAGGCGGGGATATACCGATGCGCCCGCCTCTAGGCAAGCGCGCCTGATGAAGGCCTAGGCGGCGATCATCCGTTCGACCTCGGAGACGATCTCCCGCAGGTGGATGGGCTTTGACAGCACCTTGGCGCCGGCGGGGGCCTGGCTGCCGGCGGAAAGCGCCACGGCGGCAAAGCCGGTGATGAACATGATCCGCAGACCCGGGTGGCGGGCGGCGGCCTGGCGGGCGACCTCGATGCCGTCGATGCCCGGCATGACGATGTCGGTGAGCAGCAGGTCCCAGTCCTGTTCCAGCACGGCCACCGCTTCCTCGCCGTCGGCGCAGGCGGTCACTTCGTAGCCGGCGCGTTCGAGCGCGCGGGCCAGGAAGCCGCGCAGCGACTCGTCGTCTTCGGCCAGGAGGATGCGGGACATGGGAACTCGATCATCAAAAACGGGGGCGCCGGAGCGAACCCCGACAATAGCCGGGCAAGCGTAAACCGGCCATGAACCCTTTGACCCCCCTGAATCCTTTGACCCCCATGAACCCTTTGACCCAATGGACGACCCAGCGTTCTATGGCTGCGATGAACGCCTGGGAGCCTATCGCCGCCGAGGACGCGACTGCGCGCCCGGCCTTCGGGCTCCGCCGCGCGGCCGTCGAGGGTGAGGCGCCGCCGACCCCGCTGGTTTTCGCCTCTCCCCACTCGGGCCGGATTTATCCGGACGACATGATGGCCGCCGCGGCCCTGGACGCCCGCACGATCCGCCGGTCCGAAGACGCCCTGGTCGACGACCTGATCGGCGCCGCGCCCGATCTCGGCGCGACCCTGCTCACCGCCCGCTACGCCCGCGCCTATATCGACCTCAACCGTGAGGCCTTCGAGCTGGATGCCGGCATGTTCGCCGACGAGCTGCCGGAATTCGCCAGGGCCCGCACCGCCCGGGTCGCCGCCGGCCTGGGCGCCATCGCCCGGGTGGTCGCCGAGGGCCAGGAGATTTACGCCCGCAAGCTGACCTTCGCCGAGGCCCGCGGCCGGATCGAGGGCGCACACCGCCCCTACCACGCCGCCCTGGAGCGGCTGATCGGCGAGGCGCAGCGGGCGCACGGCTTCGCAATCCTGATCGACTGGCATTCCATGCCGGCGGCGGCGGCTAGGTCCGGGGGGCGGGATCGGCCCTGCGACTTCGTCCTGGGCGACCGGTTCGGCGCGGCCTGCGCGGGCCTTCTGACGGCCAAGGTCGAGCGCGAGCTTGAGGACATGGGCTACCGCGTGGCGCGCAACGCTCCCTATGCCGGCGGCTACACGACCGAGCACTACGGCCGGCCCGCCCGGCGCGTCCACGCCCTGCAGATCGAGATCAACCGCGCGCTCTATCTGGACGAGACGACGCTCGCGCCGACGGCGGGGTTTGGGAAGCTGCAACGCGACCTGACCCAGCTTACCCGAGGCCTGACCGGCGCTGATTGGAGCGGTTTGCGGGCCTGATCTGCTTGCCGAAACGCGGCGCTCAGGCCAAAAAAAAGCGCGCCCGAAGGCGCGCAGTTCATTAGGGAGGAAACGCCCAGGAAGGGCAGAAGCGGCAGGGCCGCCTCACAACTTCAATATACGGTGCAGTGCACAATCACGCAAGCGCGCGTGGAAAAAAAATCCACGTTTTCAGCGCGAAAATATGAAAATCGCAGTATTTTCCGAGGTTTATCTCGATAACTGATCGACGATCATGTTTGCACCGCACAACGACCTGGGTTAACGCAGGGGCATAGAAACGGCGCGATAGGTCGCGCAGGGCCGTTTCGGCTGGCGGCGAAGCCTCGCCTCGCCTACAAGCGCGCCTTCCTCGCCTCCGGACTCCCCTTTAAACTCCATGTCGCTCCGCAACATCGCCATCATCGCCCACGTCGACCACGGCAAGACCACGCTCGTCGACCAACTCCTGGCCCAGTCGGGGGTCTTCCGAGCCAATGAGGCGACGGTCGAGCGCGCCATGGACTCCAACGACCAGGAGCGCGAGCGCGGGATCACCATCCTGGCCAAGTGCACCAGCGTGCTGTGGCATGGCGAGGCCGGCGAGACCCGGATCAACATCATCGACACCCCCGGCCACG
>CANJKM010000225.1 GCA_947474805.1 Caulobacterales bacterium
CGCGGGCGAGGGGTCGGCGCGCGCTCTATGGTGTGCGGCGCAGCATAATCGCTTGAACGGGCCGGGCCGCGCCGACTAAAGTCCCGCGCGAATTTGAAAGGCAGGGAATGGCGGGCAAGGTCTATTCGGACGCGGCTTCGGCGATCAAAGGCGCGACCTTCGACGGCATGACGATCATGTCGGGCGGTTTCGGACTGTCGGGCAATCCTGAAAATCTCATCGACGCCTTGCGGGCTGATGGGGTGAGGGGCCTGACCGTGGTCTCCAACAATTGTGGGGCCGACGGTTTCGGACTGTGGACCCTGCTGAACAATGGCCAAATCAAGAAGATGATCTCGTCCTACGTGGGCGAGAACAAGCTGTTCGCCGACCTCTATCTCTCGGGCGAACTGGAGTTGGAACTGAACCCGCAAGGTACGCTGGCCGAGCGCATCCGCGCGGGCGGCGCCGGGATCCCGGCCTTCTTCACCAAGACCGGCTACGGGACGGTGGTGGCCGATGGCAAGGAGACCCGCCAGTTCGACGGCGACTGGTACGTCATGGAACGGGGGCTCACCGCCGACCTCTCTATCGTCAAGGCCTGGAAGGGCGACACCGAGGGCAACCTCGTCTTCCGCAAAACGGCCCGGAACTTCAACCCGATGATGGCCACGGCCGGCAAGATGACCATAGCCGAGGTCGAGGAGTTGGTCGGACCCGGCGAGCTTGAGCCTGACGGCATCCACACGCCCGGCATCTATGTCGATCGCATCTTCCAGGGCGTGAACTACGAAAAGCGGATCGAGCAACGGACGGTGCGCAAGCGCCCTGAGATGGCGACCGCCGGCGCCGGGAGCGAAGTCTGATGGCCTGGACCCGCGATGAGATGGCGGCGCGCGCCGCCAAGGAGCTGAAGGACGGCTTCTACGTGAACCTGGGGATCGGCATCCCGACCCTGGTCGCCAACTATGTGCCCCCGGGCGTCACCGTGACTCTGCAGAGCGAGAACGGCATGCTGGGCATCGGGCCCTTCCCCTATGAGGGCGAGGAGGACCCGGACCTGATCAATGCCGGCAAGCAGACGGTGACCGAACTGCCGACCTCGAGCTTCTTCTCCTCGGCCGACAGCTTCGCGATGATCCGCGGCGGCCATATCGACTTGGCCATCCTGGGCGCCATGCAGGTGGCCGGGAACGGCGACCTCGCGAACTGGACCATCCCCGGCAAAATGATCAAGGGCATGGGCGGGGCGATGGACCTCGTGGCCGGGGTCAAGAAGGTGGTGGTGGTGATGGAGCACGCCGACAAGTCCGGCGGGCCCAAGCTAATGAAGCAATGCACCCTGCCGCTGACCGGCGCGCGGGTGGTCGATCTCCTGATCACCGACCTCGCGGTCTTCCAGCTCGACCGCAAGGGCGACGCGGCCCCCAAGCTGCTTGAATTGGCGCCGGGGGTCGCCCTGGAAGAGATCAAGGCCAAGACGGAGGCTCCGTTCGACGCGCCTGCCTTCGCTTAGGCGGAGCGAATCAATCCGGCTCCTTCTGGGTGGGAGAGGGGGCCGTCTCCGGGGGCGCTGCCTTGCGCCGGCGAAGATTGGCCCTCAGCGCCTGCGCCAGACGGGCTTCCCGCTCGGCCTTTGCGCCTTGCGAGGGTTTATCCGACGCGCTCATGCGATTTGTCCCTTTCCCTTGGCCCGACCTTTGGGCTATGAGGCGCCTCCCGCCGCCGTAGCTCAGTGGTAGAGCGCATCCTTGGTAAGGCTGAGGTCGACAGTTCAATCCTGTCCGGCGGCACCATCTTCCTCAAACCCTAGCAGGGTTTGAGGAAGACCTCTCCTCCCCCAACAGTTATGGTCCCGATCGGGCGGAACTCTGGCATAGTCGCGGAAAGCGCGCCGGGGAGGGCTCAATGAGGATCATCACCATACTGGCCAGCGTCGCCTTGGCGACAACGGCCGCGGCCGCCGGCGCCGCGCCTCCGAAATTCAAGGTCGATCCCTTCTGGCCCAAGCCGCTGCCCAATGGCTGGCTGATGGGCCAAGCGTCCGGCGTCGCGGTCGACGCTCAGGACCATGTCTGGGTGATCCAGCGGCCCAGGTCCCTGACCGCCGACGAGCAGGGCGCCGCGCTGAGCCCGCCGCGATCCAAATGCTGCAAGCCCGCCCCTCCGGTGCTGGAGTTTGATCAGGCCGGCAACCTGCTGCGCTCCTGGGGCGGCCCGGGTCAGGGCTATGACTGGCCCCAGAACGAGCACGGCATTCACGTGGACGCCAAGGGCTTCGTCTGGATCGGCAGCAACGGCGACCTCGACGGCGAGGTGCTGAAGTTCACCCCCGACGGCAAGTTCGTCATGCAGATCGGCAAGATCGGGCCCCAGACCGACAGCAACGACGTCACCCGGCTGGGCAAGCCGGCGGGCATCTGGGTCGATAACGCCGCCAATGAGGTCTATATCGCCGACGGCTACTACAACCACCGGGTCATCGTCTTCGACTCCGAGACCGGCGCCTACAAGCGGCATTGGGGCGCCTATGGCGGCCGGCCGGTCGATCCGCCGGCGGGGCGCTATGATCCCGCCGCTCCGCTCTCCAAGAGCTTCGCCAATCCCGTCCATTGCGTGAAGATCGCCCGCGACGGGCTGGTCTACGTATGCGACCGGGTCAACGACCGCATCCAGGTCTTCCATAAGGACGGAACCTTCGTGCGCGAGTTCAGGATCGAGCCGGCGACCCTCGGTGGCGGCTCGGTCTGGGACCTGGCCTTCCTGCCCGAGGCCGGCCAGGCCCTGATGCTGAACACCGACGGTGAGAACAATGAGGTCCGAATCCTGTCGCGCGCGACCGGCGAGACGGTCGGACGCTTTGGCCGCTCGGGCCGTCAGGCGGGCGACTTCCACTGGGTCCACACCATGGCGCTCGACTCCAAGGGAAGCCTGTTCACCGGCGAGGTCGACAACGCCAAGCGCGTCCAGCGCTTCGTCCGGGTGAAGCCCTAGAGCGTGTCAGGCGGAAGTGTGAGCGGTTCCGCCGTCCGGACACGCTCTAACCTATTGAAGCAGAGCCCTTTTAACGGATCGGACGAGGTCATCCGATCCTAAAGGGCTCTAGCGGATGTTCTGCATGAAGCCGATGAAACAGCTCTTCTTCGCCGCCTCCTGAAGCGTGCGGAAGGTGCGGATTTCCGTCTGCAGGATCGCCGCGTCGCGGATGGCGTTGCCGCGCTCGCCGGCGATGGTGTTGGCGTTGGTCGAGGTCTGCATCGAAACGAAGTCCTCGTAGCGCGTGGACTTGGCGATCTGGTCCAGCGCGCAGGAGCATTTGCTGACCATCTCGTAGTGAGGCCCCGGGTTCTCGGCCATGCACTGCTCGACATAGACGACGCGATCGTTGGTCGGATAGTCGAAGGCGAACCCTTGGGTGGGCGCGAGCGCGATCAGGGCGAGGGCTGACAGATGCAGGGCGGGTCGAAGGATCATGGAGTTCGCTCTTCAGCCAGGGTCAGCAGGGATTGGGCCAGGGGCGGCGCGCCGGCGGCGGAGCCAAGCACGATGGACCGGATCTGATAGACGCCGCCGGCGATCTGGTCCGCCAGCACGAAGACATAGGCCTTGCCCGCCAGGGCCGGGTACTGGAAGCGCCGCGGATCGTCGCGATAGGGCTCGATGCGGATCTCGCGGGCGGGCAGGTCGCGGCCTCCATAGCGGATGGTGGTGTCGCGGAGCTGCGCGCTCTCGGCCAGGGCCAGCCGGATCAGCCGCCGGAAATGGCTCGACTGGCCGCCGGTCATCCCCTGCATCTGCCGGATCTCGCGCTCCAGGAAATACAGGATCACCGGATTGGCCTTGGCGTCCTCGAGCGTGGGCAGGACCGCGAAGGCCGGGCCCCCGGTCTGCTCGGCGGACACGGCGCAGCAGCCGCCGTCGCTCCGGGCGGTCAGGGTCAGCTCCAGCTCGGCCCTGACCGGCGCCGCGCGCCCGATCGTCTCCTCAAAGCCGTAGCGCAGCGTGGAGGGCGGCTTCACCACCCGCAGGTGCTCGTCGAGGAAGAGCTGGGTCTCGGCCGGGGAGATGTCGGCGGCCTTCGCCTGACCCGAGACCAGGACGCAGGAGGCCAGCAAGGTCAGCGCAAGGGCGCGCCGGGGCACGGCTAGCGTCCGCCGGCCGCGGGGGCGGGCCTGGGCTCCAGCAGCGGCACGCCATAGGCCCGCAGGAGGGTTTCGATCTCGGGCTTGCGTCGGTCGATCAGGGCCTGGATCGTGGCCTTCCATTCGGGCTCGCCGTAGCGCACGCCCATGGCCATGTCGTAGTCGAACCGCACGCCGGGCTCGGAGGGCAGGGGGATGACCACCATCTCGCGCTCGCGGATGTTCTTGGCGACATGGCCGGCGATGGGACCCCACAGGATGGCCGCGTCTAGCTTGCCCGACGCTAGGTCCCGCTGGACGGCGTCGTGGGGGCTTTCGTCGGGATTGGGGTTCATCTGCTGATAGGGCACGCCCTGATTGACCAGATTATGCCGCGCCAGCCATTGCGAGGCGGGCGACAGGTCGAACACGCCGATCTTCAGCGGGGCGAGACGCTCCGGGCCGAGTTTCAGGAAGTCCTCGCCCGAATGGACCGCGTCGAGGCCGTGGCCCTTGGCGAAGACCAGGGCGTAGGTGGAGCGGTAGTACGGCCGGGTCGCCGACACCTGGTCGAAGTCTGCCGGGACCCCGATCATCACGTCGCAGCGATAGTCCTCGCCCGGCAGCTTGTAGCGCAGGGTGTTGCGGACGAAGGCGAGCCGCTGGGGAAAGGAATAGTATTCGAGCTTCAGTCCCAGATCCCTGGCGAACAGCCCGGCGATCTGGTTCTCGAAACCCTCCCCCTCGATGTTGGAGAAGGGCAGGTTCC
>CANJKM010000226.1 GCA_947474805.1 Caulobacterales bacterium
GCCTTGCGCAGGTTGAAGAACAGCTTCTTCTGCGCCGCCGTCGTGCCCATCTTCACCAGCGACCAGGAGCGCAGGATGTATTCCTGGATTGAGGCGCGGATCCACCACATGGCGTAGGTCGTCAGGCGGAAGCCCTTGTCGGGCTCGAACTTCTTCACCGCCTGCATCAGGCCGACATTGCCCTCGGAGACGACTTCCCCGATCGGCAGGCCGTAGCCGCGATAGCCCATGGCGATCTTGGCCACGAGACGGAGGTGGGAGGTGACCAGCCGGTGCGCGGCCTCGGTGTCCTCGTGCTCGCGCCAGCGCTTGGCGAGCATGAACTCCTCGTCCTTGGTCAGCATCGGAAATTTGCGGATCTCGGTCAGATACCGAGACAGTCCGCCTTCCGGCGAAATCAGCGCCAGGGACCTTGTGGTGGCCATGAGTATTCCCCTCGTTCAGGCTGAGGGAGCGTCGCCTGAACCAACCCAAACGGTCGGCGCCGGCACGGCGTTCCTTGCAGCCCAAACTATATAGGAGCGGTTGCGGCCCCTTTAAGGCCCTGGACCGCACATTCTGCAACAAGCTCTGTTGCGGTTTGTCGGGCCGTAATTTCAGAGCTTTTCGAGCCCCGCCTGCAAGGCCGCCATATCCGGCGGCATGGGGCTTTCGAACCGAACCATCTCTTCGGTGATCGGGTGCACGAACCCCAGCAGGCCGGCGTGCAGGGCCTGGCGTTTCAACCCAACCGCCGCGATCACCTCGCGCACCACGGCGGCGGGTGGGCCCGCGCCATAGATCTGGTCGCCCAGGACCGGGGTCCCCTTGGACGCCATATGCACCCGGATCTGATGGGTGCGGCCGGTCTCGAGCCGGCAGGCGACGCGCGAGGCCACTGGCTTGTCGGACGGGCCGTAGGTCATCTCGGTCTTGTAGTGGGTGGTCGCCTCGCGCCCGGCGGTCTTCAACACCGCCATCTTCTGACGGTCGTGCGGCGAGCGGCCGATCCGCCCCTCGACCGTCCCGCGCGCCGGATAGGGCGCGCCGCGCAGGAAGGCGACATAGGCCCGTTCGATGTCATGGGCGGCGAACAGTTCCGACAGGCCGCGATGGGCCGCATCGGTCTTGGCCGCGACCATCACCCCCGAGGTGTCCTTGTCGAGCCGGTGGACGATGCCGGGCCGCACCACCCCGCCGATGCCCGACAGGCTGTCGCCGCAGCGGAACAGGAGGGCGTTGACCAGGGTGCCGTCGGCCGTCCCGACGGCCGGGTGGGCGGCCATGCCCGCGGGCTTGTCGACCACGATCAGATGGGCGTCCTCATAAAGGACCGTCAGCGGCAGGTCCTGCGGCAGCGGAATGGCGGCGACCGGCGGCGGAACCAGGATCTCATAGACCGAACCAGCGTGGACCTTGGCCGAAGCGCTGTCGACCGTCACCCCATCGAGACTCAGCGCTCCCTCGGCCATCAGGGCTTGGATGCGGGCGCGCGACAGGGTCGGCAGCAGGGCGGTCAGCGCCTTGTCCAGCCGTTGCCCTGCGAACTCCTCGGTGATCTCGGCGACCAGGAGGTCGCCGTTCTCGTCGCTCAAGGCCGCTCCACCAGCTTGCCGTCCTCGACCACCCGATAGAAGCAGGAGCGGAAGCCGACGTGGCAGGCGCCGCCGTCGCCCTGGGGTATGATCTTCAGCACCACCGCGTCCTGGTCGCAGTCGACCCGGATCTGCGCGACCTTCTGCAGCTGCCCCGAGCTTTCGCCCTTCTTCCAGAGCGCATTGCGGCTGCGGCTGAAATAGTGAGCCTCGCCCGTGGCCACGGTCTTTTCCAGCGCCTCGGCGTTCATCCAGGCCAGCATCAGGATCTCGCCGGTCTCGGCGTGCTGGGCCACCGCCGCGATCAGCCCGTTCGCGTCGAACCTCGGCGCCAGCACGGTCCCCCGCTCCAGCTCGGTCTTGTCCTTGGGGGTCGGGAAGCTCACGCGCCCACGTCCTCGGCGGTCGCTTCCAGCTTCCGCCGCACCGAGGCGCGCACCTTCTCGCTCTCCGACTTCAGCTGTCCGCAGGCCGCCAGGATATCGCGCCCGCGCGGGGTGCGGATCGGCGAGGCGTAGCCGGCCCGGTTGATGATGGCGGCGAACCGTTCGATCGTCCCCCAGTCGGAGCACTCATAGGGGCTGCCGGGCCAGGGGTTGAAGGGGATCAGGTTGATCTTGGCCGGGATGCCCTTCAGGAGCGCGATCAGGGCGCGCGCCTCGGCCGGGCTGTCGTTGACGCCCTTCAGCATCACATATTCGAACGTCACCCGGCGGGCGTTGGACAGGCCCGGATAGGCCCGGATTCCGGCGATCAATTCCTGCAGCGGATACTTCTTGTTCAGCGGCACCAGCACGTCGCGAAGTTCGTCGTTGGTGGCGTGCAGCGAGATGGCCAGCATGGCCTGGGTCTTGTCGCCAAGCGGGATCAGCTCGGGCACGACGCCCGAGGTCGAGACGGTGATCCGCCGCCGCGAGATGCCGATCCCCTCGTTGTCCGAGATGATGTCGATGGCGTCCGACACGGCGTCCAGATTGTAGAGGGGCTCGCCCATGCCCATGAAGACGATGTTGCTGAGCGCCCTGTCGGCCTTGTCCGAGGGCCATTCCTCCAGGTCGTCCTTGGCGATCTGCACCTGGGCGACAATCTCGGCGGCGGTGAGGTTGCGCACCAGGGGCTGGGTGCCCGTGTGGCAGAAGGTGCAGTTGAGCGTGCAGCCGACCTGGCTGGAGACGCACAAGGCCCCCGAGCGGCCGACGTCGGGAATATAGACGGTCTCGATCTCGATCCCCGGCGCGGTCCGGATCAGCCATTTGCGCGTGCCGTCCTTGGAGACCTGGCGCTCGACGATCTCCGGCCGGGCCAGGGAGAATCGCTCGGCCATGGCCTGCCGCGTCTCCTTGGAGATGTTGGTCATCTGCTCGAAGTCGGTGACGCCGGCCTGATGCATCCAGCGCCAAGCCTGGCTCGCCCGCATCTTGGCCTTGTCGGCGGGCACGGCCCCGCCGGCGGCCAGAGCCTCGGCCAGCCCCTTCCGGGTCAGGCCCATGAGGTTGACCGGCGCGGTCGGTGCGGGCCGCGCCCGAGGCATGGCGAGAGTGAGGTCGAGAGCGGTCATTGGCGCAAGGGTAGCAGATGGGAGCGGTCGAGGGAAAAGCCAGCCCCCTCACTTAACCTCTCCCCACCGGGGAGAGGGAGGGGACCCGCGATAGCGAGGAGGGTGAGGGGGACCTCAGCTCGCCATCTTCAGCGCTTCGATCGCCGCCGGGCGCTGATAACACCGCGCCACCCAGGCGCGGACATTGTCGTATTTGCCGAGCCGGATGTGCTCGATCCGGTTGGGGGCCAGGATCGCCGCGACGTTCAGGTCCGCCACCGTGAAGCGGTGCCCGACCAGCCACGACCGGCCCTCCAGCGCCTGCTCCAGCGCCGCGAGCGGCCTCTGCAGCCCCGCCTCGCCGGCCGCCGCCTGCGCCTCGTCGCGCTCGGTCTCGGGCTTGAGGAAGCGGTGGTGGAAGACCGCCGTCAGATGCGCCTCCATCTCCAGCTGCGCCCAGAGCGCCCAGCGCCAGCACATCGCCTCCTCGCTCAACCGCTCCGGATAGAGGGTCCCGAGCCCGTACTTCTTGGCGAGGTAGAGGTTGATCGCCAGGCTCTCGTCGATGGCGAAGCCGTCGTCGACCAGCACCGGCACCGTGCCCTGGGGGCTGATCTTCAGGAACTCGGGTTCCTTCAGCTTCGGATCGAGATGCGAGATCGGCTCGTGCACGAACGGCGTGCCCAGCTCCTTCAGCATCCAGATGCAGCGGCGGGCCCGCGACCGGGCCCAGCCGTAGAGCGTCAGCGCCATCTCAGATCAACCTGCTCTTAGACGTCCACCGCCGCGTCTAGCGCATTGGCCTGGATGAACTCGCGCCGGGGCTCGACCAGATCGCCCATCAGCCGGGAGAACATATCGTCGGCGTCGTCGGCGTGGGTTACCTTCACCTGCAGCAGTGTGCGGGCGTTGTCGTCGAGCGTCGTCTCCCACAGCTGCTCGGCGTTCATTTCGCCCAGCCCCTTGTAGCGCTGCAGGCTCATGCCCTTGCGGCCGGTGTCCATGATCGCCGCGTAGAGGTCGAGCGGCCCGCGGATCTCGGTCGACTTGTCCTTGCGCCGATACACGGCCTTTCCGGTGTAGTAGGGCGCCAGCTGCGCCGCCCGTTCACCCAGACGCCGGGCGTCCGCCGCGTGCAAGAGGAGGTCGTCGAGCACGATCCGCTCCGACACCCCGCGCCGGACGCGCGAGAAGACATAGCCGCCGACGCCGTTGGTTCCCGCCGCCTCGCCGGTCCAGGCGCCCTCGCTCTCCTCGGCGTAGAGGTCCAGCCGCTGCGCCGCCTTCAAGACGTCGCCGCCGCCCTCGGCCAGCAGGCCGCCGAGCGCCGCCTGTTCGATGGCGAAGGCCGGCGCCCGCGCCGACAGCCGGTCGATCATCGCCTTGGCGTGGCGGCTCTCGACCACCAGCTGGCGCAGGTCCTTGCCGGTCAGGCGCTGGCCGTCGGCGAGGTCGAGCTCCGCCCCCTCGACGCCCTCGTCGAACAGGAAGGCCTCCATCTCCGCGTCGTCCTTCAGATAGCGCGAGGCCTTGCCCTTGGTCGCCTTATAGAGGGGCGGCTGGGCGATATAGAGGTAGCCGCGCTCGATCAGGGCCGGCATCTGCCGGTAGAAGAAGGTCAGCAAGAGAGTGCGAATGTGGGCGCCGTCGACGTCGGCGTCGGTCATGATGATGATCTTGTGGTAGCGCACCTTGTCGGCGTCGAACTCGTCGCGGCCGATCCCGGCGCCGAGCGCCATGATCAA
>CANJKM010000227.1 GCA_947474805.1 Caulobacterales bacterium
GAGCAAGGTCCTGCTGACCGAGACCGGCGCGCCCTGGATCAACCTCAACGACGACTTCACCCCGCTGAAGACCGGCGAGTTCCTCTGGGGCTCGGAGCGGTCTGGCTTCCACCACCTCTATCTGTACCGCGCCGACGGGACCCTGGCGCGCCAGGTCACCAGCGGCGACTGGCCCCTGCCGCTGAACGGCTCGGGCCTGCATCCCTCGGTCATAGCGGGCGTCGATGAGACGGCGGGCGTCCTCTATTTCAGCGCCTCGGTCGAGAGCCCGATGGTGCGTGACCTCTACAACGTGTCTTACAAGAAGCCCGGCGCGCCCCGGAAGATCACCGGCGGCGACGGCTGGTGGGGCGTCGATCTCTCGCGCGACCTGAAGAGCTTCGTCGGGACCTACACCGACGAGAAGACGCCCTCGCAGACAGCCCTCTATGCGATCTCGGGGGAGCGGCTCTCCTGGATCGAGGAGAACGCCCTGAAGCCCGGCCACCCCTATTTCGCCTATCTCGATCACAAGACCTACCCCGAGTACGGGACGCTGAAGGCCGAGGACGGCCAGACCCTCCACTATTCGGTGCTGAAGCCCGACGGTTTTGATCCGAGCAAGACTTACCCCGCGATCATCAGTCTCTACGGCGGGCCGGGCGCCTTGCCCTATGTGACCAAGCGCTGGGCGGCGGGGACCGACCAGCTCCTGACCCAGGCGGGGTTCGTGGTGTTCAAGCTCGACAACCGGGGGACCTCGAACCGGGGGATGAGGTTCGAGGCGCCGATCCACAAGGCGATGGGCGGGCCGGAGGTGAGAGATCAGCTCGTGGGCCGCAAGCATCTGGCGGGCCTGCCCTATGTCGATCCCAAGCGGATCGGGGTGATGGGCTGGTCCTACGGCGGCTACATGACCATCCGCCTCCTGACCGAGCCGGGGTCGGGGATCGCGGCGGGCGCGGCGGGCGGGCCGCCGTCCGACTGGCGGCTCTACGACACCCACTACACCGAACGCTACATGGGCGATCCGCGCACGGATGGGGCGGCCTATGACGCCTCGGCCCTGCTGCCGCGTCTGCCGGAGCTCGCCAAGCCGGGGGCGCCGAGGCTCCTCCTGCTGCACGGCATGGCCGACGACAATGTGGTGTTCGAGAACTCGACCCGGATTATGGCGGCGCTGCAGGCCCAATCGACCCCGTTCGACCTGATGCTCTATCCGGGCCAGAGCCACGGCATCCAGGCCCCGGCTCGGCAGACCCAGTTGTGGGAAACCTATCTGGCGTTCTTCAAGCGGACGTTGGGCGGGCCGCAGTAGGGAGCCTGGCCCTCCACGCGCCATGACCCTCCGCTGGGCGCGCTCGTCATTGCGCGCGAGGACGAACTGTTGGCATGCTCGATCTCAATCGGAGCTGTCATGCCAAGATCGATCCTCTCGCTGGTGGCCTTAGCGGCGGTAGCGGCGCTCACCGCAGGCTGCGTCACCAAGCCCAACGGCGCCGCCTCCGCCGCGGCCGGCCGTCTGGTCGCCGAACGGCATTGCGCGACCTGTCACTCCATCGCCAACGGCAAGAGCCCCACGCCGGACGCGCCCCCCTTCGCGCAGCTCCACAATCGCTACGGGGCCGGCGGGCTGGTCGAGCTGCTCCAGAAGGGCATGATCAAGGATATGCCCAGGCCGCTCGCGGAAGCGGACCGGCGGGTTCACCCGCGCATGCCGGCCTTCCCGCTCGCCGACGATGAGATCGTCGCGCTCGCCGCCTATCTGAGGACGTTCGAAGGCTCGTAACGGCGTCGAAGGGCGGCCTAGGGCCGCCGCTCCCTATTCGTCCTTAGGGATGTCGATCAGCTCGATGTCGAACAGCAGGGTGCTGTTCGGATGGATAGGCGGGCGGACGCGCGCGCCGTAGCCGATCTTGGCCGGGATCACGAACAGGAAGCGCTCGCCCTTGCGCATCAGGGGCACGCCCTCCTGCCAGCCCTGGATCAGCTGGCCCAGCGGGAAGGTGGCGGGCTCGCCGCGCTTGCGGGAGCTGTCGAACTCGGTCCCGTCGATGAAGGTCCCGACATAGTGGATGGTCACCACCGCGCCGGGCTCGGGGCGCTTCTTCCACGGCGCGGCGCGCTTGATCCGTTTGTACTGCAGGCCGCTGGCGGTCACATGCCAGCCGGGGCGGGTCTTGCTCCAGGCCTCGTAGGCGGCCTGGCCGGCCTCCCAGCGGGCTTGCGGGGAGACGGCGTCCGCCGGGGCGGGCGCGGCCTGGGCGGTGCAAGCGAGGGCGATGGCGGCGAGGCCCAGGAGAAGACGGCGCATCAGTTCAGTCCCTTCAATCGATAGAGGGCTTCAAGCGCCTCGCGGGGGGTCATGTCGTCGGGTTCGATCTCGTCCAGCGCCGCCTCGACCTTGCTCGGTCCGCGCGGGGCCGGGGCGGGCGGCGCCATGACCGCGAACAGCGGCAGGTCGTCGAGTTTGGCGGGGGAGCCGGGGGTGTCCTCCAGCCGCTCCAGAACTTCCTTGGCGCGGGCGACGACTGCGGCGGGGACGCCCGCGAGCTTGGCGACCTGGACGCCGTAGCTGCGGTCGGCGGCGCCGGGACCGGCCTCGTGCAGGAAGACCAGCTCGCCGTTCCACTCCTTGGCCTTCATCGACAGGTTGGCGACGGCCGAGAGCCGGTCCTCCAGCTTGGCGAGCTCGTGATAGTGGGTGGCGAAAAGGGCGCGGCAGCGGTTCTGGTCGTGCAGGTGCTCGGCGGCGGCCCAGGCGATGGCGAGGCCGTCGTAGGTGGCGGTGCCGCGGCCGATCTCGTCGAGCACGACAAAGGCGCGCGGCCCGGCCTGGGTGAGGATGGCGGCGGTCTCGACCATCTCGTTCATGAAGGTGGAGCGGCCGCGCGCCAGATCATCCCCCGCCCCGACGCGGCTGAACAGGCGGTCAACCACCCCGAGGCGCAGGCGTTTGGCGGGCACGAAGGCGCCGGCCTGAGCCATGACGATCAGGAGGGCGTTTTGGCGCAGGAAGGTCGATTTGCCGGCCATGTTGGGGCCGGTGACGAGCGCCAGACGCGGGCAGCCGACCCCGCCGCCGTCGAGCTTGCAGTCGTTGGGGGTATAGGGCTGGCCCTCGCGTTTGACGGCGGCCTCGACGACGGGGTGGCGGGCGGCCTCGGCCTCGAAGACCAGGCTATCGTCGACGATGGGGCGGACGGCGCCGACCTCGGCCGCCCATTCGGCCAGGGCGCTGGCGACGTCGAGCGAGGCCAGGGCGCGGGCGGCGTCGAGGATGAAGGGGGCCAGATCGCAGGCCTCCTTGCGGAAGGCCTCGAAGGTCTCGATCTCCATGGCCAGGGTGCGGTCGGCGGCCTGGGCGATTCGGGCGTCGAGCTCCGCCAGCTCCACCGTGGTGAAGCGCAGCTGGTTGGCCATGGTCTGGCGGTGGATGAAGGTCGTGTTCCAGGGCGGGGCCATCAGCGGCTCGCCCTGTTTGGCGGTGCAGTCGACGAAATAGCCGAGGACCGCGTTGTGGCGGATCTTCAGGCCGACGCCGGTCTCCGACTGAAGGCGGGCCTCGAGCTGGGCGATCACCCGGCGGCTGTCGTCGCGGAGCTGGCGGGTCTGGTCGAGTTCGGGCCGAAAGCCCCGGGCGATGAAGCCGCCGTCGCGGGCCAGGGTGGAAAGCTCGCCCTCCAGCCCGGCCTTGAGGCCTTCGAGCAGGTCCTTCAGGGCCGGCTTGTCAGCGAGCGAGAGGGCGTTCAGCGCCAGGCCGACTTCGATCGGGGGGCTGGCCAGGGGTTCCTTGGCGGCCTTGAACAGGGCGCAGACGGCCTCGCCGCAGAGGAGGCCGGCGCGCAGGGCGCCCAGGTCGCGCGGTCCGCCGCGCCCGAGCGCCAAGCGGGAGAGGGCGCGGGCCATGTCGCCGGTCCCCTTGAGCGCCTCGCGCAGGTCCTGACGCAGGCGGCGGTCGTCGACCAGCAGCTCGACCGCGTCGAGTCGCGCGGCGATACGGGCCGGATCGACCAGGGGGCGCGACAGGCGGTCGGCCAGCATGCGGGCGCCGGCGGGGCTGACGGTGCGGTCGATGGCGGCGAGCAGGCTTCCCTCGCGGCCGCCATTGGTGGCGCGCTCGATCTCCAGGCTCATGCGGGTGGCCGGATCGATGGCGACCGCGTCGGCGCCGATGGTGCGGCGGGGGGGCAGCAGGGCGGGGAGCTTGCCGGCCTGGGTGGTCTCCAGGTGGGCGGCGATCAGGCCGAGCGCCGCGATCTCGCAGGGCTGGAAGTCGCCGAATCCGTCGAGGGTGGAGACGCCGTATAGGCGCTTCAGGCGGGCCTCCGAAGCGCCCGCTTCGGCCAGGGCGCCGGGCAGGGGCTGGACCAATCCGCCGGCGCCGGTCAGGGCCTCGGAGACGGTGGGGTCGGAGAAGAGCCGGTCGGGGACCAGAATCTCGGACGGACGCAGGGCGGCCAGCGCCGGGGCCAGCGACGTCTTGTCGAGCAGCAGCACCTCGACCTCGCCGGTCGAGAGTTCGACCGAGGCGATGGCGGCCTGGGTGGTGCGGACGGCGACGGCCACGAGGCGGTTGGCGCCGCGCGCGTCGAGCAGGGATTCCTCGGTCAGGGTGCCGGGGGTGACGACCCGAACCACGTCGCGGTGGACGATGGACTTGGAGCCGCGCTTCTTGGCCTCGGCCGGGTCCTCCAGCTGCTCGACCATCGCCACCTTGAAGCCCGAGCGGACCAGCTTGGCGAGATAGGCTTCCGCCGCGTGGACCGGCACCCCGGCCATGGGGATGTCCTCGCCCTGGTGCTTGC
>CANJKM010000228.1 GCA_947474805.1 Caulobacterales bacterium
AGGGCGAGGGTTTTGGTCTCATCTTCGTTCCTTCGTCACTACGACGAGACCAAAACCCTCCTCTAAACGGAACCCTCAATCTGTCTCAAAGGCGATGACGGCGGACAGGAGCCGGTGATATTGTGACGCTGCAACATGTACGCACGACCGTTCGCCTGGATAAGCCCCCGCGATTGGTAGGGCAAAAACCCAAAGCGAGTCAGTCACATAAGGGTGAAAATCGGGCGCAGCGCCCGCGCCCTTGGGCAGAAAGGGTGAAAGCCGCCGGACCCCAATGAGCCCGGCGGCTTCTAGATAGCTTTAGGCGGCTTGGAGTTGGCCGGCCGAGAGCTTGCCGCTGCGCTGGTCGCGCTCGAGTTCGAAGGAAAGCTTTTGGCCTTCCTGGATCGAGCCGAGGCCCGAACGCTCGACGGCGGAGATGTGAACAAAGACGTCAGCCCCGCCGGCGTCCGGTTGGATGAAGCCGAAACCTTTGGTGGGGTTGAACCATTTAACAACACCGGTAGCCATAGTTATCACCTTTCGGGTGCAAGTGCTCGAGCGCCCCGAATGAGGCGAGAGATCAAATTTCGCGGAGATTTGGAGCAGGCTCGGAGCTCGATCCGAAGACAAAGCGGGGAGAGCAACCGAACCGAAAGCGAATTCAATCCGTACAGGATGGCACAAATTCATCAAAAAGCCAGCAGGATTTCCGCAGTCCGGCAAATCTCAACCGAAATAGGGGGTTCCCTGGTAGGTTCCGACAAGGTCCACCGAGAAGGCCGCGCCGTCGGCGAGGTCGGTGAGGAAGGCGATATTGGCAGTCTGCAGTGTGCCGACGTCGGTCTTGGCGGCCTCCGACAGCAGAAAGCCGACGATGGCGGCTTTGGTCCCGATCCCGTTCGCGCCGTCGCCGCCCCAGGCGGTGAAATAGCCGATCCGGCCGTCGAGGATGGCGTGGGCCTTCTCGTCCGACGGGGTGGAGCCGAAGATGGTCAGATAGGCCGACTTGACGGTGTCGAGTAGAGATTTCGCGCCGTAGCCCGCCAGGAAGGCGGCGCGGGCCTCGCCCGTCTTACCGAGATCCAGCGCGAAGCTGATGTAGCGGTTCTCGACGCTGAGGGCCTGGTAGGCGTCCAAATTCAAGCCCCTGAGATTGGGGCTGGTGGTCGAAACGAGATCGTCAATATTCAGCTCGGTCGGCAGCCGGCCGGTGAAGAACTGATAGGCGAGGGTGACGACCGAGGTGGTGGCGTCGGCCTCCTGCACGAGCCGGGCGACGGCGGCGGGGGTCGGGAGCGGCGCGAGCGCGGTGGCGAGCAGGATGTTGGTCGGGCTGTAGCCGTCGGCGCGCAGGATCATGCGGAAGGCCGTCTCCAGCGCCGGGCTGAGCCTGGGGGCCAGCTCGACCTCGCGGTCGTTGAAGGCCAGGACCTCGATGCGGTGAAGTGTGTCGATCCCCTCGGGCCGGCCGTTGCGAAGATCCGCCACCGTCCATTCGCCATTGGCCTTTCTCAGCCAGGAGAAGTCGATCGAGAGGCCGTCGTAGACGGCCGTGTCGCGGCCCTGGAAACCGTCGATATAGTCGTCGCTGCCTCCGCCCCGAATGCGGTTGGGGAGGACGCTTCCGGTGATCTTGTCGGCGAAGCCGGAGCCTACGACGGTCTCGAAATCGCCGATGAACCAATAGAGGCTGTGCGGTGCGGGAAACTGGCGGTCCGCCGCGGGCATGGCGAAGCCTGTCCAGTTCGGCGACAGGGTCGAGAGGCGATCCCAGCCCAGGTTGATCTCCCAACCGACGTCCGACTGGGCGGCGGAGACGGTGTCGACGCCGCCGGCGTCCCAGAAGCTGGCGTAGGTCTCGGTGACAGTCAGGCTGTAGACGCTGTCGCTGGCGCCGGTCGCTCGGTTGGGGCCGTAGAGGTACTGGAGGCCGGTGACATCAAGGGGCATAGGGGTCGCGGGCTCGAACTTGGTCCGGTTGCTCTGATAGGGGTCGTTGTAGGCCATGAGCGAAAACCAGTCGGTGTCGCGGGCGGCGAACCTTGTGGCCTCGATGGTCAGGCGGCCGGCGCCGTCGCTCTCGAACGGATGCTTGAGCCCGAGGGAGTGGCCGAGTTCGTGCAAAATCAGCTGGAACCCCGCCGTCCCGGGCGTGAACGGGGGATAGTCGGCGGCGATACTGTTCAGATTGATGCTGACGTCCCCCGCCTTCGTTCCGTCGCCGGTGCGGGGATAGAAGCTGAAGCCCAGGACGGAGTCCGGGGTGGCGGTGCGGTCTCGAGTGGGGGCGACATTGATCTCGCTGCCGGCCGCCGCGGCCGACGCCGGGTCGGAAAAGCTTCCGACATAGTTGAACTTCACGTCGATGAAGGTGGCGATCGAGGCCAGGGCCTGACCGGCGGCGGTCAGCATCGCGGCCCGGTCGGGCCAGGTCTCGCCCAGGGCGCCGTTCGAGAGCGACCAGTCGATGGTCCGGTCGGAGCCGAGGTTCCATTTGAAGCCGCTGACGGCGATGTCGAGGGCGGCGTCGCCGGTCTGGGGCGCGCGGCTGGTGCTGGTGGTCGGACTGGCCATGACGTTTCCGTGGCCTCGCGAGGCTCCGTGGCCTCGCGAGGCTCCGTGGCCTCGCGAGGCCGGGACTCTTTATCTACAGCAAATACTAAATCTACAGCAAATACTAAATATCTGGCCAAACCGCGCCTAGAGGCGTGCGCGGACGCCTACCTATCGGAAGGGGGCCCCGGTCACCCAGGACACCAGACTGTAGCGGGTGCCGCGGGTCACGGGCCGGACCTCATGCAGGACATAGCTCGGGAAGACGACGAGCTGGCCCTGCTGGCGGGGCATGGCGACGGGTTCGACGCCGATCTGCAGGGCGAGTTCGCCGCCGTCGTAGTCTTCGCTTGGGGAGAGCTGCAGGGTCATCGACAGTTTTCGGACGGTGGACCCGAAGTGCTTGTCGATGTGCATGCCGTAGAAGCCCGTCGGAGCGTCGTAGCGGGTGAACTGGAAGCCCTCCGTCATGCCAAACAGGTCGAAGCCGAAATAGCGCTCGTTCAGCAGCTGGATTGCGTCGGTCATCCGCCGGAAAGCCCACTCCATGTCATCGGCCGGATGAAGGAATACGATGCTACTGTCGCGAACCGCTGCCGAGGAGAAGCCCGTGGGCGCCACCTTGGCCGGCTTGGGCAGCCGGGCGCTGCCGACGGCGATGATCCGGCGGCATTCCTGGGGCGTGAAGACGCCGTCCATAAAGGCCCAATTCTCTGTCGGATCCGGGCGAAAGGCCCAGGACGAGACGGTGGTCATGAGGCGTGTCCCCAATGCCTTCTGACGGGCGATTGCGCGGCAAGCTAAGCCATGGTCGGGGGGCTGACCACGGGGGGCGGGCGCGACGTATCGCCAGATGGAGGCGCGTGACTTTGGGCCGTACGCTTACGTCTGGTTCAGGAGAAGCTGCCGCTTTGACGCCCACACCGGCCAATGACGACGCCACGAATGGTTGCTGGGTCGACGTCATGATTGGCGCGGCGGTGCGTCAGCGTCGGCTCGAGTTGAGGATGGGGCAGGGCGAGCTGGCGGCCAAGGCTGGAACGCCGCTGAGCCATATCGAGCACTATGAGAGCGGCGCCTGGCGGGCGCCGGCCGACACGCTGGTCCGCCTGGCCGACGCTCTGCAGGCTCCGCTCAACGAGCTGTTGAAAGCGATCTAGTTAGGCCACGTCGCTAGCGGCGTGGGTTGGGCCGGCCAGGAGCTCGTCGAGGGTTTCCTCCAGCACATTATTTGAGCGCGCGCGGGCGACGCTGGCGGCCAGTTTGATCAGGACGGAGGTCTCCAAACCTTCGGAGATCTCCTGCAGGCCGCGTAGCCTTAGGATGGTTTCGGCCAGACCGCCGCGATCGTTCAGTTTGAAAAGCCGAAGACATTCCTCGATCGCCGGCGTCAGCCGGTCATCACCGATCAGATTCATATCGAATTCCCCCCACCCCGAACCTGACGACGCCTGAGCTTGGCCGTCAAGACGGCTGAGCGCTGCTGCGCCTTGCCGGGCAAGGGGAAGCCGGCCTTTAGCGTGGCCGACGCCTTCCCGGCGCTACAACTGGCGGGCGCCCCGGGCCCCGGGCAAGAGGGTGGCCGAGGCGCGATATCGGCGAGGCTCATCCCCTGTCGGGAGGAGACGGGCGCCGCTCAGCTCAGATAGAGGTTCCGCCGCCTCCAAAAGCAGGGCTCAACAGCCGAAAGACCATCCTGAGCAGGAAGAGCGCGCCAAAGACCGCGATGGCGGCGGAGGCCAGGCGGATGAGTATCCAATCCTTCAGCGAGGCGGAGTCCTGATAGGGCGGACTCTCAAGCCATTTGAGCAGCAGTCGATCGATCGGCTTGGGGTCGGCGCTTGGTTTGGGGGCGTAGCGGTTCAGCCAATCCCTGACCCTGGCGGGATCCTCCCAAGGTGGCCGGAAGCCGGGCGCGATGTCGCGGCGCCGGACCCAGACGATCAGCAAGATGACCGATAGGACGATGCTGTTCGTGGCGAGGGCGAAGGCCAGGATGGCCAAGGGGACCGCCAGCCGGACAAAGCGGCCGGATGCGTTTGTCGACGCGGCGGGCGGCTGGCTTTGGTCAAGGCTCGAGGGCGCGGCCTGAACGGGCGGCGCTGGTTGTAGTCCCAGGCGGCTGGCTGATCTGGCGATGCGGTCGGTCCAGCGGGGCGTACGGCCCTCAACGATGCCGCTCGCCCCATCCCAACGGTCGTCGCGACGACCGAACAGCGAGCCCCCGCCCGACTGGACGGTCGG
>CANJKM010000229.1 GCA_947474805.1 Caulobacterales bacterium
GGCCGACGCCAGGCCGCTTCAGCTCGGGGATCTGCTCCTTGCGGACGGGCGATGGCGGCTGCTCCTCTTTGGGGGGCGCGCGGGACTGGGGCATGGGGCTTCGACGCTCGCCGCATTGTGCCGTTTCTTGGAAAGCGCGCCCACCTCACCGATCGTCCGGCACACGGCGACCGGCGCCGACGTTGATGCGACGATCGATGTCCGAGCTATCTTTCAGCAGTCGCCGAAAGATTTACAGTCGCACGAGCCGCCTCCGTTGCTCAGGCCGAAGAAGGGTCGTTTCGGGCTGGTGGACTATGAGAAGATTTTCTGTGCGGACGTGACCGGCGGCGATATTTTCGACATGCGCAGCATCGATCGCCACCAGGGCTGCATGGTTATTGTCCGTCCTGATCAGTATGTCGCTCATGTCCTGCCCCTTGATGCGCACGGCGAGCTTTCATCGTTCTTCGACGGGTTCATGTTGACCCGGCCGCTTGAGGTCGGCTGAACCGACGTCAGTTCAGGTAGGGCGGTGTAAGCAGTCGGGCGCGAACTTGTCTCCAGTGACGCTGCCCGCCGCGAGGGGGAACGAGGCTAGGGCGGGCGGGGCGCGGGTTGACCTGACGACGCTCGCTGGTGGCCTACCTCCATCGGGCGTAGCCTATGGCGGGACGGACGACGGAGGATTCCATGGCTAGGATTTCGCTAGCTTTAGCCGCGACGATTGTTGTCGGCTTGGCGCTTACAGGGGCGCCGGGTGGCGCTGCGGAAGGCTCCGACGTGAGAGTGGGTGTCGGTCCCAAGCCCGTTTCCATCGACCGTCTCGCCTTCGGTCCCGACGGGGCATTTTTCGTCGCCGACAACCAAGGCGCGACGATCTACGCAATCGATCTTGATCGCTCAGGCGCGGCGCCCGGGCTGAAGCCGATTGAGGGGTTGGACACCCTGGTCGCCGCTATGATGGGGACCGGGGCCGAGCAGGTCTTCTTCACCGATCTCGCCGTCGATCCCAAATCCGGCCAAGCCTATGTCGCCGCTATGCGCCGATCCGGCGAGAGCGCTCTTTTTCGTATTGACGGGAATGGCGCTGTGAAACCGGTGTCGCTCGCGGGGCGCCCCTATACCTCAGTGACTTTGCCGAACCCGCCGCCGCTGGTGCCTGGCTATCGTGGAAATCGGGTGAATACGGTTACCGATATGGCGTATGACGACGGGAGCCTCTACGTCGCCGGACTGTCGAACGAGGAGTTCGCCTCCAATCTCCGCTCCATCCCCTATCCCTTCCGCCACGCCGACCGGGGCACGGGGATTGAAATCTTCCACACCAGCCACGGCGACTTGGAGACCCGATCGCCGGTCTACACCTTTCTGCCGATGCGCTTTCAGGGGCGCGCTGAACTCCTCGCCGCCTACATCTGCACGCCGCTGGTCCGCCTTCCGATCGAGGCTTTGAAACCGGGCGGCAACGTGCACGGAACCACGATCGCCGAGATGGGGCGCCACAACCGGCCCCTCGACATGGTTCGCTACACCAAGGACGGCGCCGACTGGTTGTTGACCGCTAACAGCCGCCGAGGCCTACTTAAGACGCCTATCGCGGCGATCGAGGCGGCGCCGGCGATAGACGGCTTCAGCGCGATCGATACCCGCGATCTCGGATCCCAGCGGGTACAGGCGATCAGCGATGTGGAGCAGATCGACTTGGCGGGCGGCGGCCTGTTCGTGGCGCTATCTCATCCCTACGGCGGGCGGGCGGATTTGAAGGTAGCCACCCTGCCGTGAGCCCGCGGGCCGCGATCCTCCTGGCGCTGCTCCTGACGGCGGCTTGCGGCGGGCGCCCGGCGGTAAAGCCGGCGACGCTTGCGTTGGACGAATCCCCCCATGGGCCCGCCGTGGTGGAGGTCAGGGGGCTGGATGCCCCCACAGCCCGATGGCTGCGGTCTTTCAGGCCTGAAGAATGGCCCGCGGTGTTGTCGGTCACCGTCGGGGCAGGTCTGCCGCAGGTAAGCGGACGCTACGAAGTCAGGCGCCGCACAGTCAGATTCATTCCCGGACTTCCGCTCGAGCGCGGGCGTAGCTACCGGGTGCGATTCGATCCGCCAGGACCCGCGCCCCCTTTGACGGCGGAACTGGCGCCGGCCGCCGGTCGGCCCACCGCGGCGACGCGGGTCACGGGCGTCTATCCCTCCAGTCGTGTTTGGCCGGAAAACCTTCTCCGATTCTATATCCATTTCTCGGCTCCGATGGCGCCCGTCTCCATGGGAGAGCTTCAACTGATCGACGACAAGGGTCGGCCCCTCGAGGAGCCCTTCCTCCCCCTTGGCTACGAGTTCTGGAGCCTCGACCGAACACGTTTGACTGTTCTGCTCGATCCCGGGCGGGTAAAGAGAGGCGTTCTGGGGGAGCCGGTGCTGGAAGCCGGCCGACGCTACGGCCTAGTCGTTGGCGGGGATTGGCGGGATGCGGCGGGCCTCACTCTCGGCGGGAGCTATCGACAGACAGTTCAAATCGGCCCCGCCGAGCGCCGGCCGCTTGAGCCGGCCAGCTGGCGGATATCGGCGCCATCCGTTGGGACGCGCACTCCCATCAAGGTCGCTTTCGATCGTGCTCTCGACCGCGCGCTCCTGATGTCCGCCCTGGGAGTCACCAAGGATGGCTTTCCGCTCGCCGGCCGTGTGACGGTCATTGAAGGCGAAGCCGCTTGGCTTTTTACGCCCGAGGCATCGTGGGAAAGGGGCGTCTATGCGGTCGCCGTGGGTCGACAACTCGAGGACCCCGCCGGAAACCGTCCCGGACGCGCCTTCGAAGCAGCCCCAGGCGCGCCGGAGCGCCGTCCCGACGCCGCGGCCGCGATCCAAGTCCCTTTCAAGGTCTCAGTGCGCGCGCGCTGAGGGGGACTGACAAGTTAAAGCCACAATTCGCCTCTTGCGCGGAAATTCTAGCGTTTTGGTCTAAAGGCGCGACTCGAGAGGTGTTGATTGCGCCCGTTTTCTCGCCCCCGAAAAGCAGTCGATTCCGCCGGAAAATGGCATTTCCGACTTAACCCAGCAGTAGCCGGAAAGCTCCTGCCTGCCGATTCGACGGCGGGAGCGAAAGCAGCAGAAGTTCAAATCCCGAGCCTCTGCTCAGAGTTTCCTCGCAACCCACGCCGCCGTCTACAACGTGTTCAACCTGCAACCCCATCTGATCGGCTGGCCGACCCTGCGCCAGTTCCGGGCCGAGGCCCATCGGACGTGGGCGGCCGCGACGACCGCCGCCTGAAAACGAAGCCGGGCAGGGGCCTTTCGCCGCCATGACGAGTTAACCTGACAGAACCAACATGTCAGTTCCCGGATCAAGGGCGGACCTCCCTTGCCAAGCTCGGCTCTAACCCGCCCAATGCGCCAAGCGACCTGCCGGATGGAGAGCGTCGATGCAAAGCAAGGAACTTGTCGTGGCCCTGGCTGTCGCCGCCCTGACCAGTGGGGCGGCGGCTCAGACCAAGCCGACCTCGGTCGATCCGAGAGGCACGGGCGCGCCGGCATCTCCAATGGCCTATGGAACACCGATCACCCTTGCCGACGCCAAGCGGGTTGTCGCCGCCGCGCAGTCGGAGGCGAGTCGACGTAAGGTCGCGGCGACCCTGGCGGTCGTCGACCCCTATGGGGAGGCGGTGCTCATCGAGCGCGCTACAGACGCACAGTACGCCGCCGTGGAGCTTGCCATGATGAAAGCGCGCTCCACCGTCCTCTACAGGCGGGACACTCAGGTGTTCGCCGATCAGATCAAGGCCGGGAATCTGCTGGCGATGATGCTGCCCGGCGCCACCGGCATGGGCGGCGGCGGGGTGCTCCTGGTGTCCGGCGGGAAGATCGTCGGCGCCATCGGCGAGACCGGCGGTGCGGATGTCGAGGTGGCTGAGGCTGGCGCGGCGGTGTTGAAGTGAAGATGGTGATGTCGCGCGGGAGGCTTCCGTTGGCGCTCGCCATGACGGCCAGCGCTGTGCTCGCGTCCGCTGCGAGAGCGCAGGCGCCGCAGGCCTTCAAATTTGCCGACGCTCCGGCCGCGCCGGCTCGTCCGACGGACCATCCCTATGGGCCGCCGATAACCCTGGAACAGGCGCGCCTTGTGGCCCAGGCCGCCGAAGCGGAGGCCATCCGGCGCAAGGTCGATGCGACCATCGCCATCACCGACCCGGCCGGCCGGATCGTCTATTACGCCCGCGCCACCGGGGCGGCTTACAATGCTGAAGAAATGGCTGTGAAGAAGGCTCGGTCCTCGGCCCGCTCACGACGACCGACCAAGTACGACGCCGACCGCTATGCCTCCGGCATGACCGCTCTGACCGCCTCCGATGAAATCTTTCCGTTCGGAGGCGGCCAGCCGATCATCTCGAATGGTCAGGTCATCGGCGCCATCGGCGCCACCGGCGGTTCAGACGACGAAGTTGCCCGGGCGGGCGCGACCGCCATCAGGTGATGCCCGGGGGGGGGGGGCTGACAACTTAACCTCCGCAGTCCGCAACGGCCTCTTCCCCACCCTGCAGATCAGGCGGCGGCGATAGCTCCCGCCTGAACGCCAAGCTGGGCAAGGGATCCGCGCCGCCATGTCGGGTTAGCCTGACAGAACCCTTTCCGATTTAATCTATCAGTACCCTTATACTTGTCAGCTCCCCCGAATTAGCTTGTCAGTTCCGATCGTTTATGAATGTATGTGACTAGCGGAGGATGACATCCAGCGTGTCAGGATTACCTTAGTCGATCCCAAGGCGTTAACC
>CANJKM010000230.1 GCA_947474805.1 Caulobacterales bacterium
CACGCCTATGTGCCGATGGACGAGACCCTGTCGCGCTGCGCCATCGACCTATCGAATCGCCCCTACCTGATCTGGAAGGTCGATTTCTCGCGCCCGAAGGTCGGCGACATGGACACCGAGCTGTTCAAGGAATTCCACCAGGCCTTCGCCATGAACTGCGGCGCCTGCGTTCACCTGGAGCTGCTCTACGGCGACAACAGCCACCATATCGCCGAAAGCGGGTTCAAGGCCTTGGCCCGCGCGCTTCGCACGGCGGTCGAGCTCGACCCCAAGACCCTGGGGGCCGCCCCCTCGACCAAGGGCGTGCTGTAAGGAATTTCGCCTGATGGAGCGGATCGCGCTCATCGACTACGGCTCGGGCAATCTGCGCTCGGCCGAAAAGGCGTTGCAGACGGTGGCGAGGACCCTCGCCGGCGAACGCGAGATCGTGGCCACCGCCGACCCCGACTATATCGCCCGGGCCGACCGGCTGGTGCTGCCGGGCGTCGGCGCCTTCAAGGCCTGTATGGACGCGCTC
Source organism: Caulobacterales bacterium (assembly GCA_947474805.1). Taxonomy (GTDB): domain Bacteria; phylum Pseudomonadota; class Alphaproteobacteria; order Caulobacterales; family Caulobacteraceae; genus CANJKM01. The sequence goes on from CANJKM010000230.1 coordinate 518, forward strand.
ACCATCCGCTACGGCCTGGTCGAGGCGATGAATGTCGCCGTCCGGGAACGGGGCGCCCCCTTTCTCGGCGTCTGCGTCGGCATGCAGCTTCTCGCCTCGCGCGGGCTGGAGTTCGGGGCGCACGAGGGGCTGGGCTGGATTCCGGGCGAGGTGAAGATCCTCAAGCCCAAGGATCCGCACGCCAAGATCCCGCACATGGGCTGGAACGCGCTTGAGCTGGAGCGGCCCCACCCGCTGTTCGAGGGGATGGGCGACCAGACCGATATGTATTTCACACACTCCTACGCCATGACTCCGGCCGATCCCTCGGCCACGGTCGCCAGCGTCGACCACGGCGGCCGTTTCGCCGCGGCGGTGGCGCTGGATAATGTGGCGGGGGTCCAGTTTCACCCCGAGAAGAGTCAGGCGAACGGCCTGGCCCTGATCGGTCGGTTCTTAGAATGGCGACCGCAATGATCCTTTACCCCGCCATCGATCTGAAGGGCGGCCAGTGCGTGCGCCTGCTCTATGGCGACATGAACGCGGCCACGGTCTTCAACGACAGCCCGTCCGACCAGGCCGCCCGCTTCGCCAAGGCGGGGTTCGAGTGGCTGCATGTGGTGGATCTCGACGGCGCGGTCTCGGGCAAGAGCGTCAATCAGGAAGCAGTCCAGGCGATCCTCAACACCGTCTCGATCCCGGTCCAGGTCGGCGGCGGGATTAGGACCTATGCGCAGGCGGAGGCCTGGATCGAAGCGGGCGTCCGCCGGGTGATCCTCGGCACGGCGGCGGTCTCCGATCCGGAGCTGGTCAAGCGGCTGGCGGCGGCCTTCCCCGAGCAGATCGCCGTCGGCATCGACGCGCGCGACGGCCGGGTGGCCGTTCATGGCTGGGTCGAGACCTCCGATCTGCGGGCGGTCGAGCTGGCCAAGCGTTATGAGGACGCGGGCGTCGCCGCCCTGATCGTCACCGACATCGGCCGCGACGGCGCGCTGACGGGGGTCAATGTGGCCCTGACCGGCGAGGTGGCCGACGCCGTCTCCATCCCGGTGAACGCGTCGGGCGGGATCAAGGACCTGAGCGACCTCCTGGCGCTGAAGGCCCGCAAGGGCCGGCCGATCGCTGGGGCGGTGCTGGGCAAGTCGCTCTACGCCGGCACCATCAACCCATCCGAGGCGCTGGTCGCCGCCCGCCGCGCGGCCTAGCCGGCAGGATGAAGCTCTGATGGTCAAGGTCCGCGTCATCCCCTGCCTCGACGTCAAGGACGGGCGCGTGGTCAAGGGCGTCAACTTCGTCGCCCTGCGCGACGCGGGCGACCCAGTCGAGCAGGCGCGCGCCTATGACGCCGCCGGCGCCGACGAGCTGATGTTCCTCGACATCACCGCCAGCCACGAGCGGCGGGGCGCCATGCTGGACGTGATCGCCCGCACCGCCGACGTCTGTTTCATGCCGCTGTCGGTCGGGGGCGGCATCCGCACGGTCGAGGACGCGCGCGCACTTCTCTTAGCCGGGGCCGACAAGGTCTCGATCAACACCGCCGCCGTCGAGGACCCCGACCTGCTGAGCCGCGGGGCCGACGCCTTCGGCTCGCAGTGCATCGTCGCGGCGGTGGACGCCAAACAGGTCTCGCCGGGCCGCTGGAACATCTTCACCTACGGCGGCCGCAACGACACCGGCAAGGATGCGGTGGACTATGCGCGGCTGGCGGTCGAAAAAGGCGCGGGGGAGATCCTCTTGACCTCGATGGACCGCGACGGCGCCAAGACAGGCTACGACATCGCCCTTTTGCGGGCGATCACAGGGGACGTGAGCGTGCCGGTGATCGCCTCGGGCGGGGCCGGCTCGGCCAAGGACCTGGTGGACGCGGTGAAGCTCGGCGGCGCCGACGCGGTGCTGGCGGCCTCGATCTTCCACTTCGGCGAGGTCGGTCTCGACGAGGCGAAACAGGCCATGGCCCAGGCCGGGCTGCCGGTGCGGAGGGGCTGATGGCCGAGTTTTCACAGACCCTGGCGCGGCTTGAGGCGACGCTGAAGGCGCGCGCGGGCGCCGATCCGCAGAGCTCCTACACCGCCAAACTCCTGGCCGGCGGCCCGGCGCTGGCGGGCAAGAAGTTCGGCGAGGAGGCGGTCGAGACGGTGATCGCCGCCATGTCCGGCGACAAGGACGCCATCGCGGCGGAGAGCGCCGACCTGATCTATCACTGGCTGGTGCTGCTGCAGGCCTGCGGGGTGGAGACGAGCGCCGTGGCGGAGAAGCTGGCCGCCCGCGAGGGCCAGTCGGGGATCGCTGAGAAGGCGGGGCGGCCAAAGTAGTGCGTCCTTCGAGACGGCGCTTCGCGCCTCCTCAGGATGATGTGTCTGAGTGGAATGCAATAAGCTTCGTCATGCTGAGGAGCGCCCGCCGGGGCGCGTCTCGAAGCACGCACCGGGTCTCAGCGCGGAGGGGCCGCGTTTGCGCTATGGTTCGCTGATTCGAGCCTGAGGAGCCCATGGCCCTGGACGCAGCCTTCGTCGCCGCCGGCGGCGCCGCGAGCCTGGCGCTGGCGGCCACGTTGTGGGCCCTGGCCCAGCGGCGCAGCGCCACCATGCGGGTGCGCGAGCTGACCCTGGCCCTGTCGCGCTTCGAGGGACGGGCCGACGCCGCCCACGCCTCGGCAGAGGCCTTCGATTCCGCCGTGGTCACCATCGAGGCTGGGGCCGCGCGCCTCGCCTCGGGCGCCGACGCCCTGGCCGCCTGCGCCGCCGCGCTGGGGCTGGACGAGGAGGCGGAAGCGCCCGAGGTGGTGCAGGCTCTGGCCAAGCTCGACCCCGAGAACGCCCGCCGGCTGAAATCCCTGATCGACAAGGGCGAGCCCTGCGACTTCGAAGCCCGTCCGCCGCAGGGCCGCACCGCCGTGGTTGTGGAGGGCAGGACTTCAGGGGCGTTAGCCTGGATAAGACTGTCGACCGCCGCCGGCGAGGGCCTGCCCTCGGCCGCGCGCTTCGCCGCCTTCCTCGACGCCCTGCCCGAACCCGCCTGGATCGTGGGAACGGGCGGACGGCTGGCCTGGGCCAACCGCGCCTTTCTCAGCGCCGCCGGGGCCGCCTCGGTCGAGGACGCCGCCCACCGCGACCGGGCCTGGGACGCGGGCGCCGAGGCCCTGGCCGCCGAGGCCGCGGGCCTGGGTCAGCATCGCGCCGGGCTGCGCTGGGCCCAGGTCGACGGACGCCGCCGCGCCTTCATGGTCGCCGCCGAGCCGCTGGAAGGCGGCGGGGCCGGAGCGGTGGCGCTCGACGTCACCGAGGCCGAGGAGACGCGCGAAACGCTGAAACGCCACGTTGCCGCCCACGACGACACCCTCAATCGCCTGGCCGACGCGGTAGCGATCTTCGGGCCGGACAAGACGCTCGCCTTCCACAACACCGCCTTCGCCGAGCTGTTCGGGCTGGAGCCGGCGTGGCTCGCCGAGGCGCCCTCGCATTCCGAAGTGCTCGACCGGCTGCGCCAGCGCCGCCGTCTGCCCGAGACGGCCGACTATGCCGGCTGGAAGGCGCGCGAGCTCGGCTTCTATGAGGCGCTCGACGGCACGCCCGATGAGATGTGGACCCTGCCCGACGGCCGCACCCTGCGGGTGATCCGCCAGCCCCACCCGTTCGGCGGGCTACAGCTGCTCTATTCGGACATCACCGGCGAGCTGCGGCTGCGCGCCCAGTACAACGCGCTCGTGCAGGTCCAGCAGGCGACGCTCGACAAGCTGAACGACGCCGTGGCCGTGTTCGGCTCGGACGGGCGGATGCGGCTGCACAACGAGGCGTTCGAACGCTTCTGGGGCATAGAGCCCGCAGCGCTGCAGGCGGCGGGGGATTTCGACCGGGTGGCCGAGCTCTGCACGCCGCTGGTGCACGACCGCCAGTTCTGGCGGGACCTCAAGGCCCGGATCGGCGATCCCGATCCACAGGGCCGCGCGCCGGTGGCGGGCGAGATAAGGCTGTCGGACCGGCGCGAGGTGGCTTACCAGACCCGGCCCCTGCCGGACGGGGCGACGCTGCTGGCCTTTTCCGACATCACCGCAACCCGCGGGCTGGAGCAGGCCCTGGCCGAACGCTCGGCGGCCTTGGCCGAAACCGACCGGCTGAAGCGCGATTTCGTCGGCAATGTCTCCTATGAGCTGCGCACCCCGCTCACCACCATCATCGGCTATTCGGAGCTGCTGGAGCAGGCCGAGGGCTTGC
>CANJKM010000231.1 GCA_947474805.1 Caulobacterales bacterium
CTTCAAGTCCTGGCCGGCAGTCGACTATAAAGCTCCCGCTTCCGATCCACATTACATTGGCGCTACACGCGCTCTCTATCTCAGCCTTTGCGGCTGTTGTTGGTTTCGGAAGAAAACCCTTTGAGGATATTTGGCTAAGCGCGACAGCGAGATTTCCGCCTACCGCGAGAAATAGGACGGCCGCCAAAGCAACTTTTTTCTGCCAGTTGGACGCCCGACCTGTCGCATGGCCCATGAGGAGGCCAAAATTAATATTAAACGCAAGGAGTAGGGCCGGGATAACCAATCTGTACTTTATAACAAGAAACGCTATAAGCATTGCCAAAATAGAATATACAGCTGTTGCGATGTAAAACCCTTTAATTTTCCACGGATAAATACTAATTATCCAAAGACCAAATATAACGCACAAAGTATCTGGAAATGTTCTTATTGCTATATCCAGAGCGGCCGAGAACACGTCAGTCGGGGTGGCTACCTGCAAAAAACTCAGGCCCCAACCCCAAAAAACAAAAGAATTTAACAGGACGCCTAGTATAAAGGCGATCAATGTTAACACTGGTAAAAGTTTTGTTGCTCCTTGAGCGGCGCTGTGAATTGGAAGTGAGCTCAACTCATCGTCCTATCGCTAGTTGTTTTTATTTTTTAGCCAAGGAGCCCAGGTGAGCGGGAGTTTGATTTCCACGGTCCGCTGAGGACGTTAGTGGTAGCGTCAAAGGGCAGATTGCTTGAGAAAACCCATTCGAGCCAAGTCCGCCCCGCCATGGGTGCTTGATGCTTAGTGAGCTAGAATAACCACGGCAGGCCAAGGTGGTAAATGCGCGCCCGCCTGCGCTTGGTCCTTCTTTGGCAGGAGCGCTACCTCGTTAGGTGACGAACCAGCGCCGCGCGGTCCCGCTCGAACAACCGATCCACCAACGCCTGCACCTCGGCCTCGACATAGGCCTCGCGGGTCACCAGCGGCCGGTACTGCAGCCGTCCGTCGTCGCGCTCGGAGCGGATCGCCTTCTTCTGCATCAGCCGGCCGAGCAGGGTCTTCACCGTCGCCCCGCCCCAGTCGCGTCGCGCCTGCACCGCCGCGATCAGGCGGGCGGGGGTCAGCGGCCCCTCGCGCCAGAGGGCGGCCAGGACCTCGCTCTCGGCCTCGGTGATATGGATGGTCACGCGGATCAGACCTTGAGCACGGCCTTGTCGATCCGGGCTTCGACCAGCCAGTGACAGATGGCGGCCACCGCGCCGGCGCAGAACCCCATGCCCAAGATCAGCACCATCTCGGCGAAACCGGGCGCCAAGACCTTCATCGGCGGGGTTTCGGCGACGTTGGAAAGGCCCAGCATCGAATTGAGCAGGGTATAGCAGGCGCCCAGCGCCCCGATGAGCGGGCCGCCGAGCCGCAGACACGACAGGAAGGCCGAGCCGCCGACCAGGGCGGGTCCGGCCATCAGCTTGCGGACGCAGATGACGATGGCGGCGACGGTCCCGGCGGCGAGGGTCAGCATGATCAACTTCATCGGCGGCGCGGCGTCCACGAAGACCAGGGCCGGGGTCAGGGGCGCGGCCAGGACAATGGCGGGCGCGGCGGCGACGGCGGAAGCGACGAGCGTGAGGCGAAATCCAGACATGGGGTGGCTCCTTGGATTACGTTTGTACGCCAAATGAGCTACATCTGTAATCCAGAGTCAAGCGCGCTTGGCCCGGCGATTGCAGCGCGGGGCGACGACACCTCGGTTTTTCCCGGAGCGAGCCGCCCGGCATGGCCACCTTCAACTTCACCAGCGGCGTGACGACCGCGGCGGACTCCGCGGCGCCTCTGGTCGCCGGCCCCGGTACGCTCACCATCCTGTCGGCGCCGGGCGCGGTGACCGAGGGAACCGACCGCGTCCTGAAGCTGACCCTGAACTTCGCCGCCGTGACCAATGTCGACTCGACGGTGACGGTGAAGCTGAACCAGGGCGCGACCGCCGTCGGCGGGGTCGACGTGCCGGTCGGCGACGTCACCGACCATGTGAAGGTCAGCCAGTCCCCGGCGGGACCCTACAGCTACACCTTCTCGGCCTTCCCGATCCTGGACGACGCGATCGCGGAACCCACCAAGACCCTGAGCTTCACCGTCACCGCGCCGGGCCTGACCTTCCAGAACGGCGCCTCCAGCATCACCGTCGACGTGAAGCTGCTCGACAACGATACGCCCACGCCCACGCCCACGCCCACGCCCACCCCCGCCGCGCCGACGACGGGGAGCCCCAGCGTCGCCGTCGATCCCACCCTCGGCGCGGCGATCCAGAACATCCTGCGCGCCAGCCCCACCAGCGCGGGCGCGGTCGATCTCGCTTCCAGCCTGACGGCCAGGCTGAGCGCCGGCCAGCTGACCCAGGCCCAGGCGGTGGGGGAGGTGGTGAAGTTCGCCGACGCGACCACCACGGTGGCGACGCTCAACTATGAATTCTTCACCGGGAAGATTCCGAGCGCGGCGGGGATCGACTATCTGGTCTCGCCGACCGGCGGCAATCCCAACAATCTGAGTTCGGCCTACTACCAGGCCTTCAACATCGAGAACCGCTACATCAATTTTGCCGTCAACCTCGGCAAGCTGGGCGACGGCCGGGCGAGCTTCGAGGCCCAGTATGGGCAGAAGAGCCTCGGGGAGACGGTCAAGGCGGCCTATCAGACCATCTTCGGCGTGGCCGCTGACGACGCCAAGGCGGCGTCGATTCTGGCGGGACGGATCGACTATTTCGCCGGCTTCGGCCGCGACGGGTCCTCGGGGATCGGCACAAAGGCGGCGGCCGTCGGCTGGCTGCTGGCCGAGGCGGCCAAGTCGGACCTGGGGATGTATTCGAAGGCGTCTGACGCCTTCCTCACCGACCTCGCGGACGGGGCGGCCTGCGGGGTCGACCTGGTGGGCGTCTACGGCCAGCCGAGCTTCGCGATCTTCTGATCTCGTAATCCAGACGTGAAAAAGGGCCCGGCCGTGGGGCGCCGGGCCCTTCCACTTCAGCCTCTTGAGGGGGCCGAAGCACGCAAGCCGCGCCGGCGCTAGTGGGCGGCGGCCGGGGCGGCTCCCGTGGACTTGTGCGCCCCCTTCTTGTGCTTCTTGGCCGGCGCCTTGGCGGGCGCGGCGGCGGTCGAAACCGCGGGGGCCGACGCCGTGGGCGCGGCGGGCTTGGCGGCGGCGAAGGCGGCGGGAGCGGCGATCAGGGCGGTCGCGGCGGCGGCCATGGCGATCATGCGAGTATTCATTGCCGTTCTCTCTCCACCGCCTCTCTGGCGGCGATCAAGAGATCACGCCCGCGCCGGGCGGAATAGAGGCGATAAACCTACATTTCTGTAAGCTCTATGTAATGATGGTCAGCCTGAAAGAATTGAGCGACGATTTCGCCTGTGTAAGCTTACGCGACGCGGGCCGATAAAACACCCGGACAAAAAGCCTTGTGGCGCAAATAAATCCTGGGTAAAACCTCGGGAATGACCCAATCGCCTTTACCGCTGGACGCGCCCCCCGAGGCGCAATGGATCGCCTTCACCGGCGATCGTCGACTGGTCTCGGGCCCGCCCGAGGCCGTGGCCCTGGCCGCCCACGCCGCCCAGGCCGCCGATCCTCACGCCAGGCTGCTGATCCTGGACGCCCGCACCGCCCGCGTGGTCGAGCCGGACCTGCGCGGGTCGGCCGAGGCGGTGCGCGCCCGGCTCGCGGCGCCGCCGCGCGGACCCGGGCGTCCCAAGCTCGGCGTCAGCGCCCGGGAAGTGACCCTCCTGCCTCGCCACTGGGATTGGCTCGCCGCCCAGCCCGGCGGCGCCTCGGCGGCGCTGCGGCGGCTGGTCGAGCAGGCGTCCCGCGAGGGCTCGGCCCGCGACCGGGCCCGCGCGGCCCAGGAGGCGGCCTATCGCTTCCTCACCGTGATGGCGGGCGATCGCGAGGGCTATGAGGAGGCGGCGAGATCGCTGTTCGCCCGGGATCGCGCCGGCTTCGAGACGAGGGTTGGGGCGTGGCCGGACGATATTCGCGACGAGGCGCTGCGGTTCGCGGAGGAGGCTTTCGAAAGCTGAACGGGCGTGCGTCCTTCGAGACGGCCGCCCGAGGGCGTCGCTACTTTCCCGGCGCTTCCTGCGCCGCCACCTGCTTCTTCAGCTGGGCGATCAGGACGTCCACCTTGCCGCCGGCGTTGTCGATGGTCGAGACGAAGTCCTGCTGCTGGGTGATGGCCAGCCACACCCCCTCGACCTGGACATCGACCGCGCGCCAGCGGCCGTCGGGGGCTTTGAGCAGCCGCCAGTTGACCTTGGACGGGGTCTTCAGCTGACCGCCGCCGACCTGGCTTGAAACCACCACGTCGCCGGGCGCGCGGGCGACCGAACCGGTCACCTTCAGCGTCTCGCCCTTGTACTGGCCAAGGCGGCTTTCATAGACATTGTTGGCGTAGGACCGGAACAGGGGCGCGAACTCGGCCCGCTGGGCCGGAGTGGCGCTGCGGGCGTATTTGCCGAGCACGAAGTTGGTTATGCGCGGCACGTCGGCTACCTGATCGACCAGGGCGCGGAAAGCCAGGCGCTTGGCGGCCAGCGGCTGGCCGCTGTTCAGAATCCGCAGGGCTTCCGACGCCTGGGTCTGAAC
>CANJKM010000232.1 GCA_947474805.1 Caulobacterales bacterium
ATGGGCTCCAAGAAGCCGGTCCACCCCAACGACCACGTCAATATGAGCCAGTCGTCGAACGACACCTACCCGACGGCCATGCACATCGCCTGCGCCGAGGCCGTCGCCAAGGAACTGATGCCGGCCCTGTCGCACCTGGAAGTCGCGCTGAAGGCCAAGGCCAAGGCCTTCGACCACATCATCAAGATCGGTCGCACCCACACCCAGGACGCCACGCCCCTGACGCTCGGCCAGGAGTTCGGCGGTTACGCGGCGCAGGTTTCCTCGGCCATCCACCGGATCAAGCTGACGCTGGAGGGGCTGTATCAGCTGGCCCAGGGCGGCACGGCGGTCGGGACCGGGCTGAACGCGCCCATCGGCTTCGCCGAAAAGGTGGCCGAGAACATCGCCGCCATCACCCACCTGCCCTTCGTCACCGCGCCCAACAAGTTCGAGGCCCTGGCCGCGCACGACGCCATGGTGTTCAGCCACGGCGCGATCAACGCGGCGGCGGCGGCCCTGTTCAAGATCGCCAACGACATCCGCTTCCTGGGCTCGGGCCCGCGTTCGGGCCTTGGGGAGCTGGCTCTGCCGGAGAATGAGCCGGGCAGCTCGATCATGCCGGGCAAGGTCAATCCGACCCAATGCGAGGCGCTGACCCAGGTGTGCGTGCACATCTTCGGCAACAACGCCGCCATGGCCTTCGCCGGCAGCCAGGGCCATTTCGAGCTGAACGTCTACAACCCGGTGATGGCCTATAACTTCCTGCAGTCGTGCAAGCTCTTGGGCGACGCGGCGATCAGCTTCACCGACAACTGCGTGGTCGGGATCGAGGCGCGCGAGGACAATATCAAGGCGGCGCTGGAGCGCTCGCTGATGCTGGTGACGGCCCTGGCGCCCAAGATCGGCTACGACAACGCCGCCAAGATCGCCAAGACGGCGCACAAGAACGGCACGACGCTGCGCCAGGAAGCGGTCGGCGGCGGCTATGTGACGGACGCCGAGTTCGACGCCCTGGTGCGGCCGGAGAAGATGATTTCGCCTGGGTGAGGCGTGGTGCGTCCTTCGAGACGCCGCTTGGCGGCTCCTCAGGATGACGTAGGTGGTGGATAGTAAAAAGCTTCGTCAGGCTGAGGAGCGCCCGTAAGGGCGCGTATCGAAGCACGCGGGCCCTGACCGCCGTCATCCCCCGTCTTGACCGCTAACGGCCCGGGCCTATCGTCGCGTCCATGCCGACCCTGCACCACGCCCCCAAGAGCCGTTCGACCCGCGCCCTCTGGCTGCTGGAGGAGCTCGGCGCCGACTACGCCATCGACTATATCGACATCCGGCGGGCGGACGGATCGGGCGGCTGTGATCCGAACAATCCGCACCCGCTGAAACAGTCGCCGGCGCTGACGACCGCGGACGGCCAGACCATCGTCGAGTCCGGCTTCATCTTCCTCTATCTGACCGATCTTTATCCCGAGGCGGGGCTGGCCCCGCGAGTGGGCGACACCAAGCGGGCGGACTATATCGCCTGGCTCGGCCTCTACACGGGCGTGCTGGAGCCGGTGATCACCAAGAAGTTCCGCGATACGGCGGGCTACACGCCCCAGTATGAGGCGGCGTTCGAGACGCTGGACACGCAGTGGAGGGCGGCGCTGGAGCACGGGCCCTATCTCTTGGGCGACACATTCTCGGCCGTCGACATCCTGTTCGGCAGCCTGTTGCAGTTTTTCCGCACGGTGATGCCGCCGCACGCCGTCTATGACGAATGGCTAGCGCGGCTGAACCCGCGTCCGGCGCTGGCGCGGTCCATGGCCAAGGACGGCGCGCCCTGATGGTCGAGCCGATCAATCTCAACAAGGCGCGCAAGGCGCGGGCGAAGGTCGAGGCAAAATCGCAGGCGGCGCAGAACCGCGTGGTGCACGGCCTGCCCAAGGCGGTGCGCGACCTGGCGGCCGCGAGGGCGGCCAAGGCGCGCGACGCCCTGGCCGGCAAGAAGCGCGAGGACTAGCTCCCGGGCTTAGGCAGGTTGGGCGTGCTGACCGTGATATCGATCGACTTCTTCGGCGCCGGGCTGAAGCCGCCGCCGCTGTACATCATGAAGCCGACCACCGCGACGACGACCAGGAGGCCGCCGACGATGAAGGCCAGGAAGCTGTTGCCGCCGCCGCTGTTTCCGTCCGCCATCGAAGTTCTCCGCCTCTGTGATGGCGAACTAACGGGGCGCGGGCCCGGCGGTTCCGCTAAGCTTATCTGATGCCAGGTTTGCGGAAACGTTCGATCTCCCTCAGCGGCCACGCGACCTCGATCGCGCTGGAGCCCGAGTTCTGGGCGGTGCTGCAGGCGCGCGCGGCGGCGGAGGGATTGAGCCTCGCGGCGTTGATCGGCCGGATCGACGATGAGCGGGGCGAGCGGCCATTGGCCTCGGCCTGTCGGGTGGCGGCGTTGGGGTGGGCGGCCCACGTCCCTCCGTCACCCTAACCCTACCGTCATCGCCCGACTTGATCGGGCGACCCAAGCTACGGCGGCGGAAGCGGGTAGGCCGTTTGGGTCCCCCGGTCCGCTTCGCGGCCGGAGGATGACGGAGAGAAGGGATCACCCCTTATCCACAAACCCTTCCAACACACGCTTCTCGCCCGCCTTGTCGAAGACAACCGTCAGCTTGGCGCCCTCGACCAGGGTGACCTTTCCGTAGCCGAACTTCTGGTGGAAGACGCGGTCGCCGCGGGCGTAGGCGCCGCTGGACGACGCCGGGTCGGCGCTGGCGATCAGGCGGCCCTCGCCTTCGATGACGCGGGCGCGCGTGGGGGCCGACACGCCGCGCTCCTGGGCGCGTTTCCAGCCGGGCGAGGTGTAGCCCGAGCCGAAGTCCGGCGCGGTGTCCCAGCGGCTCTTGGCCTCCATCATGCCCGGGCCGCCGCCGTAGTAGCCGGTCTCGCTGGCCGCCTCGACATTGGCGAGCGGCAGTTCGTCGACGAAGCGCGAGGGCAGCTGGCTGGTCCAGCGGCCATAGACCAGACGGTTGGCGGCGAAGGAGATGCGGGCCTGCTCGCGCGCCCGGGTGATGCCGACATAGGCCAGGCGCCGCTCTTCCTCGAGCCCCTTGTCGCCCTTCTCGTCCATGCTGCGCTGGGAGGGGAAGACCCCCTCCTCCCACCCTGGGAGGAAGACCAGCGGGAACTCCAGCCCCTTGGCCGAGTGCAGGGTCATGATCTGCACCGCGTCCTCTCCTGCGCCGCGATCAAGGTCCATGACCAGGGACACGTGCTCGAGATAGGCGCCGAGCGTATCGAAATTGCCCATCGCCTGGATGAGCTCTTTCAGGTTCTCGAGGCGAGAGGCCGACTGCGGGCCTTTGTCGGCGCGGTGCATGTCGGTGTAGCCGCTCTCCTCCATCACCTGCTCGGCCAACTGGGCGTGCGGCAGGGTCTCGGCCACGACCCGCCAGCGGTCCAGATCGCGCAGGAAATTGGCCAGCGCCGTGCGGGTGCGGGCGGGCAACTCGTCGGTGTTGACCAAGCCCCGCGAGGCGAGGCTGGCGGAGATGCCGTGGCCGCGCGCGACCGCGAGGATCTTCTGCACGGTCGAGTCGCCGATGCCGCGCCGGGGTGTGTTGACGATCCGCTCGAAGGCTAGGTCGTCGTCCTCGGACTGGATCAGCCGCAGATAGGCGTGGGCGTCGCGGATCTCGGCCCGCTCGAAGAAGCGCGGGCCGCCGACCACGGTGTAGGGGATGGAGAGGAGGATGAACCGCTCTTCGAAGGCGCGCATCTGGAAGCTGGCGCGGACCAGGACGGCGACGTCCTTGTAGCGGCGGCCCTTCTTAAACTGTTCGATGTCGTCGGCGATCAGCCGGGCCTCGGCCTCGCCATCCCAGACGCCGCGGACGCGGACCTTCTCGCCGCCCTGCGCCTCGGTCCAGAGGGTCTTGCCGAGCCGGCCCTTGTTGGCGCCGATCAGGCCGGAGGCGGCGGCGAGGATGTGCTCGGTCGAGCGGTAGTTACGCTCGAGCTTGACCACCTTGGCGCCCGGGAAGTCGCGCTCGAAGCGAAGGATGTTGTCCACCTCGGCGCCGCGCCAGCCGTAGATCGACTGGTCATCGTCGCCGACGCAGCAGACGTTGCGCCGGGCCGAGGCCAGGAGGCGCAGCCAGAGGTACTGAGCGACGTTGGTGTCCTGGTACTCGTCGACGAGGATGTAGGCGAAGCGGCGATGATATTCCGCTAGTACGTCCGGATGTTGGGTGAAGAGGGTAAGGTTGTGCAGCAGCAGGTCGCCGAAGTCGCAGGCGTTCAGGGTGCGCAGCCGGTCCTGGTAGAGTTTGTAGAGGTGGGCGCCCTTGCCGTTGGCGAAGGGCTCGCTCTCCGACGCCGGCACCTTGTCGGGCGTCCAGCCCCGGTTCTTCCAGTGGTCGATCATCCCGGCCAGGGCGCGCGGGGTCCAGCGCTTGGCGTCGATGTTCTCGGCCTCGATCAGCTGTTTCATCAGTCGTTCCTGGTCGTCGGTGTCCAGGATGGTGAAGCTGGATTTCAGGCCCACGAGCTCGGCGTGCTTGCGCAGGATCTGGGCGGCGACCGAGTGGAAGGTGCCGAGCCAGCGCAGACCCTCCGAGGACGGACCTATCAGGGTAGCGATCCGCTC
>CANJKM010000233.1 GCA_947474805.1 Caulobacterales bacterium
GAGCCCTCGCCGAGCGGCATGCCGAACGCCATAACCACGCCGGCGCCCGCCAGGCCGAATGTCCAGAAGACGTCGACCCAGCCAATATTGCGGGTCCGCTTTTGCCACCACCATGCGGCGGACATGACGGCGGCCAGGGCGAGATAGACGGCCAGGATCAGGATGAGGCTCACGACGCCGCCTCGCGATCGATGAAGGACGAGGCGGTCTTCATGGTCGGGGCGAGAAAGCGGAGCGGCCAGGCGAGCGAGGCCACGATCAGCGGGTGGGAGAGTCTGTCGAAGAAGACAGTCTCGACCCTGCCGCCCTTCTGCTTGATGCGGGCGGCCATGCGGGTGGCGTTCGGGGCCTCGACCACCTTGTCGTTCCAGCCGTGCATGAATAGGGCGGGGGGCTCGTCGCCGTCGACGTAGTTGATCGGCTGGGTCGCGGGACGCTGCGCCTCGGGACCGAAAATGGTCTTGAGAGTCCCGCTTTGCAGCGGCAGGAAATCGTAGGGACCGGCGAGGCCGACGAGCCCCATAATATCCTTAGCCGGGTCTAGGCCGACGGCGCGCAGGAGCCGCTTATCGTAGGTCAGCATGGCGGCGTTATAGGCGCCGGCCGAATGGCCCATCAGGAACAGTTTCCCGGGATCGCCGCCATATTGAGCGGCGTGGTCGCGCGCCCACTTCACCGCCATGGCCCCGTCCTGCAGGAAGGCCGGATAGCGGACCTCGGGATAGAGGCGGTAGTCGGGGATGACGGTAAGATAGCCTTGGGCGGCCAGAGCCTGCCCGACGAACCGGTAGTCCCGCCGCGCGCCGCTGTCCCAGCTGCCGCCATAGAAGAAGACCACCACCGGGTGGGGTCCCGAACCGCGCGGGCGGTAGAGGTCGAGCCCGTGGCAGGGGCCGGTCGCATAGGCGAGGTCACGGCTGGCGGCGACGGCGGGAGTGGCGGTTAGGGCCGCGAGCGCGCCTGTGGCCGAGCAGCTGCCAAGGCCCAGACAGGCGATCAGGCCGAGCAGCCAGGGCCGCATCAGACGCCGAGGAAGGGCTGGACCCAGCGCGCCACGCCGCTGAAGCGAAGCGGGCCTTCGGTGGCCGCGAGGCAGACGCAGTCGGTCTTGGCGAAGGGTTCGTGCACGGTCGACTCGTCGCACTCGGCGAAGTCGCCTGGACCATAGAGGCCGTCATGGTCGCCAAAGGTTCCTTTGAGCACGACCAGTCGTTCGTAGCCGTTGTGGCCGTGCTCGGGCAGGGGAACCCCGGCCTTGGCCTTGAGGAGATAGAGCTTCTCGCCGGTGTCGACGCGGCGCGAGAGGGGCTTGAACCAGAGGCCGGGCGCGGCCGGCAGCCACCAGCCCTTGTCCATCAACGCCTGCACGTCGATGGGCGTTCGAGCGGGCGCGACTGGCGCGTCCAGTTGTTCGAGGGCGCGGGCCAGGGCGTCCGGCGCCAGGGGGGCCGTCTCGGCCGTTTCGAGCACGACCCCGGCCACGGCCTCCAGCGCCGCCACGGCGTCGCGGCACTCGCGGCAGGCGGCGATGTGGGCGGAGACGACCAGACGCGCGCCGGCCTTCAAGCCGCCGAAAGCGTGCAGGCCGAGGGTCTCTTCATTGGGGTGATGGCGGATCATTTCAGGTCTCCGACCAGGCCGCGAAGCCGGGCCATGGCCAGGCGCAGGCGTGACTTCACGGTTCCGAGCGGCAGGTGCAGGGCCTCGGCGATCTCGCCGTGCGAGCGGTCTTCAAAAAAGGACTGGCGGATGACCTCCAACTGGTCCTCGGGCAGGGTCCGGATGGCGATGCGAAGCCGTTCAGACACCTGGGCGGCCTCGACCACGGCGTCGCCGAGCGGGGCCGGCTCGGGGCTCATCTCGATCTCGAAGGCCACCGGCGGGACGCCGCGATCGCGCCGACGGGCGTCGATGGCGACATTGCGGGCGATGGTGAAGATCCATGCCTCGGCCGAGCCGCGCGCGGGATCGAAGGAGTCGGCCTTGCGCCAGACATTGAGCATGGCCTCTTGGGCCAGCTCCTCGGCGGCGGCGGCGCTGGCTCCGCGCCGCATCAGGATGGCCTTGATGCGGGGGGCGTAGCGGGCGAACAGCAGTGTGAAGGCGGAACGGTCGGCGCGCTCGGCGATGGCCACGATGTGGCTCGCTGTGGTCCAGGCCTCGGCCTCGCGCTCGGGCGTCACCGGTTTGCGGGACCGCGGCAGAGATTGGGATCTGGTTTCGACAGCGACAAGCATGACCCCATTACGCGCCGGTCGTCGGCTTGGATCACGACCAGGCCAAGGTGATCCAGGGCGGCCCTTTCCGCGTAGTATTTTGCTGAGGCCGCCACCCGGCCAGTATCGGCTGATAGGGCTCTCTTGACCACTGACGACGTTAATCCCCGCCGTAAGGTCGCCGTGATCGGGACCGGCATCGCCGGCATGTCCGCCGCCTGGCTGCTCGACCAGAGCTGCGATGTCACCGTCTATGAAGCCGAATCCCGCCCCGGCGGCCACAGCTGCACGGTCGAGGTGGAGGGCCAGCCCGTCGACATGGGCTTCATCGTCTATAATCAGGCCACCTACCCAAACCTCTGCGCCCTGTTCGACCATCTTGGCGTCGAGACGCGCGAGACCTGCATGTCGCTAGGGATTTCGCTGGACGACGGGGCGCTGGAATATGGCAGCCGGGGGCTGCGCGGGTTCATCGCCCAGCCTCGCAACCTCGTCAGCCGCCGCTTCTGGTCGATGCTTCTTGATCTGGTGCGCTTCTACCGCACGGCGCCGCGCGACCTGGCCGCGCTGACCGGCGATGATCTGACCCTGGACGACTATCTGACCCTGAACGGCTATGGCGAGGCCGTCCGCGACGACCATCTCCTGCCCGAGGCGGCGGCCATCTGGTCGGTCCCGGCCGGCAAGGCCGCCGACTATCCCGCCCGCGCCTTCATCCGCTTCTTCGAGAACCACGGCCTGCTGAAACTGTGGAACCGGCCGCAGTGGCGCACGGTGGTCGGCGGCGCCCGCGCCTATGCCGACAAGCTGACCGCGCCCTACCGCGACCGCATCCGTGTCGGCGAGCCGGTGACACACGTGGTGCGCAAGGACGGCGCTGTTACCGTGCGCACCGCCTCGGGCTGGTTCGAAGTGTTCGACGAGGTCGTGCTGGCCGTCCACCCCGATCAGGCGCTGGCCCTGCTCGAGCAGCCGACCGCCGCCGAGCGTAAACTGCTAGGCGCGATCCGCTACGGCGCCAATCGCGTCGTCCTGCACGGCGATCCGAGGCTGATGCCGCGCCGGCGCGGTGTATGGTCGAGCTGGAACTATCTTGGCCGGCGCCGGTCCGACGCGCCCTGTTCGGTGTCCTACTGGATGAACCAGCTGCAAGGCCTGAAGGGGCGCGACCTGTTCGTCAGCCTCAATCCGGCGCTGGAGCCCGCGCCGGAGACGGTGTTCGAGACCCGCCAGTTCGACCACCCGATCTTCGACGCCGCCGCCCTGACCGCCCAGTCGGGGCTGCGCTCGCTTCAGGGGGTCAAGAACACCTGGTACTGCGGCGCATGGTTCGGGGCGGGTTTCCACGAGGACGGACTTCAGTCGGGCCTATGGGTCGCCGAAACCCTGGCGGGTGTGCGCAGGCCCTGGACGGTGGAGAACGAGTCCGGACGGATCGGGCTCGGGGCGTGATCTCTGCCCTCTACGCGGGCGTCGTGACCCACGCGCGCCATCGGGCCCCGCTGCACCGCCTGCGCTATCGCCTGGTTCAGGCCCTGTTCGACCTGGAAGAACTGCCCGAGCTCGCGCGCCGCCTGACGCTGTTTTCCCACAACCGGCCGGGGTTGGTCAGTTTCCGGGACCGCGACCACGGCGACGGATCGGGCGATCTGGTCGGCTGGGTCCGGGGCCTGCTGAAGGAGGCCGGGATCGCGGCGGATGGCCGGATCGCGCTGTTCTGCATGCCGCGGATGCTGGGCTACGCCTTCAACCCGCTCAGCGTCTACTTCTGCCACGATGGGGAGGGCCGGCTTCGCGCCCTCCTCTACCAGGTCAACAACACCTTCGGTCAGCGGCACAGCTATCTGCTGCCGGTCGAGGCGGGCGAGGGGGAGACGGTGCGCCAGACCTGCGACAAGGGCTTCCATGTCTCGCCCTTCTTGCCGATGGGCCTGCATTACGATTTCGCGGTGAAGCCGCCGGGCGAGACGACGGTGGTGAAGATCGTGGTCTCCGATCCGGAAGGGCTGGTGTTGGACGCCGTCTTCGCCGGCGAGCGGCGGCCGCTCAGCGACAGCCAGCTGCTGGCGGCCCTCCTGGCCTATCCGCTGATGACCCTGAAGGTGATCGTCGGCATCCACTGGGAGGCGCTCAAGATGTGGATCAAGGGCGCGCGCTACCATCCCGTGCCGCCGGCGCCGGCGACCCCTGTGTCTATGCCTTGAGCAAGGCCTTGATCTCCTCGACCACGGCGTCGGGCGAGCTTTCCTGCAGATAATGGGAGCCGGGCACGCCGCGCCCGGTGACGCGGGCGGCGTAGCCCTTCCAAGCCTCCAGCACGTCGAACAGGGTGTCGACCGTGCCGCCCTGCGCCC
>CANJKM010000234.1 GCA_947474805.1 Caulobacterales bacterium
ATGGGCTGCGACGCCCTGTTCAAGGGCACCAGCGTCGACGGCGTCTATTCGGCCGACCCGAAGAAGGACAAGAAGGCGACCCGCTACGACACCCTGACCTACCTCGACGTCCTGGCGAAGGACCTGAAGGTCATGGACGCTTCCGCCATCAGCCTGATGCGCGAGAGCGCTATTCCCATCGTTGTGTTCTCGATCCGCCGCCGCGGCGGCCTGCTGGACGTGATGACCGGCCAGGGGCCCTTCACGGTGATCGCCGAAGAACCTCAGCACGCCGAAGAGCAATAGAGGCCGACATGAGCAAGCCCGACCTGAACCAGTACAAGGACCGGATGGACCGGGCCATCACCGCCCTGAAGGATGAATTCAGCGGCCTGCGCACCGGCCGCGCCTCGGCCGGCCTGATCGAGCACATTGTGGTCGAGGCCTATGGCACCACCTCGCCGATCACCGCCGTCGCCAGCATCAGCGTGCCCGAGCCGCGCCTGATCACGGTCAACGTCTGGGACCGCGGCCTGACCGTGGCGGTCGAAAAGGCCGTTCGCAACGCCGGCATCGGCCTGAACCCCCAGGTCGACGGCCAGACCCTGCGCATCCCCATCCCACCGCTCACCGAGGAGCGCCGCAAGGAACTGGTGAAACTGGCCGGGAAGTACGCCGAGGAGCACAAGATCGCCGTCCGCAACGTCCGCCGCGACGGGATGGAGGCGCTCAAGGCCCAGGAGAAGAAGGGCGAAATCTCCCAGGACGAGCTGAAGCGCTACGAGACGGAAGTTCAGGGCTTCACCGACGCGGCGGTGAAGCGGATTGACGAAACCCTGAAAACCAAAGAGCAAGAGATCATGCAGGTCTAGCGCCCCCGCGCCGGACCAAAGGATCAAGGAAATGGCCAAGCCGTCTGGGCCCCAGGGCGAAGAAAGCGCGATCGCCCGGCACGTCGCCCTGATCATGGACGGCAACGGACGCTGGGCGAAGCGGCGGGGCTTTCCGCGCACCTTCGGCCACCGCGCCGGGGTCACGGCCCTGAAGCGCACGGTCGAGGCCGCCCCCACGCTCGGGATCGAATGGCTGACCGTCTTCGGCTTCTCGACAGAGAACTGGAGCCGTCCGCCGGCCGAGGTGGCGGAGCTGATGAGCCTGCTCAAACACTACGTCGATTCAGACCTCGAACGGCTCGAGCGCGAGGGCGTGCGCGTCCATGTGATCGGCCGCCGGGAAGGGCTTTCCGCCGACATCCTGGAGGTGATCGAGCGGGCCGAGAGCCGCACCCGCGCCAACGACAGGTTCCATCTGCAGGTCGCCTTCAACTATGGCGGCCGGGCCGATATCGCCGACGCCGCCCGGCGCTACGCCAGGGCCCTAGCCGCCGGCGAGATCAGCGACGAGGGCGACCCCGAAGCGGCCTTCTCCGGCTTCCTCTCCACCGCCGAGGCGCCGCCGGTCGATCTGATCGTCCGCACCTCGGGCGAACGGCGGCTGTCCAACTTCCTCCTCTGGGAGGCGGCCTACGCCGAGCTGGTGTTCCAGGACGTGCTCTGGCCCGACTACGGCGCCGAGCCCCTGCGGGCAGCCGTCGAGGAGTTCAAGGCGCGCGAGCGCCGCTACGGCCGCGCCGAGGCCGACGATGTTCTGGCGGCCGGGTGAACGCGCCCCGCTGCATCGGGTGACCCATGGCGTCCGGTAAACCCTTCGACTGGAAGAACCTCCGGCTGCGCGTGCTGTCCGCGACGGTGCTCGTGCCGCTGGTGGTCGCAATCTTCTGGCTCGGCGGCCCGGCCTTCCTCGTGTTGCTCAGCCTCGCCATCGCCCTGCTGGCCGCCGAATGGGGCTCGATGGCGGCTCCCGAGGCGCCCTACCGCACCGCCCTTTTGATCAGCATCGGCGTCCTGGCCGGGGTCTTCTGCGCCTATCTGGGCAATGTCGCGCTGGGTTGGCTGCTCCTGCCGATCGGCGCCCTGCTGGCCGCCGCCGTGGCTCGTCTGGGCGGCTGGGGCGATCGCTCGGCGGACGCGGCCTTTGGCGTCCTCTATATCGGCGCGCCTTCCATGGCCCTCCTGTGGCTGCGGGTCGCCGACAGCGGCCGAGACTGGGCTTTGATGCTGCTGGCCTGCTGCTGGTTCGCCGACATTTTCGCCTTCGTGGTCGGCTCGATCCTGAAGGGGCCCAAGCTCTGGCCGCGCTTCTCGCCCAACAAGACCTGGTCGGGCTTTGTCGGCGGCCTGGTCGCCTCGGCCCTGGCCGCCGTGCTGGTGGTCTTCCTGGCCAAGGGCGACGCCGATCCCTCGCTGCGCTGGGCCGCGCCGATCGGTCTTCTCACGGGTCTGGCCACCATGGCCGGCGATCTTTGGGAGTCGATGCTGAAGCGCCGTTTCGGCGTGAAAGATTCGGGCGGGCTCATCCCCGGCCACGGTGGTCTGCTGGACCGGGTCGACGGGCTGATGTTCGCGGCCATGGCCCTGGCGGGTGCGCGGCTGATCGCACACCTCTCCGGCGCGCCGGGAACGGCCGGCTGATGACCAGACGCGTGACGATCCTGGGGTCCACCGGCTCGGTGGGGGTCTCGGCGCTCGACCTCCTGTCCCAGGCGGAAGGCCCGGTCGAGTACGCCGCCCTGACCGCCGGCCGCAACGTCGCCCTCCTGGCCGAACAGGCGCTGAGACTGCGCCCCGATGTGGCGGTGATCGCCGACGAGACCCTGCTGGGAGAACTGCAACAGCGCCTGGCCGGATCGGGCGTGCGCGCCGCCGCCGGCAAGGCCGCCGTGATCGACGCCGCCGGCGGGCAGGGGGCCGACTGGGTGATGGCGGCCATCGTTGGGGTGGCGGGTCTCGCGCCCACCCTCGCGGCCGCCCGCGCCGGAGCCGTCGTGGCGCTCGCCAACAAGGAGAGCTTGGTCTGCGCCGGTCCCGCGCTTCTCGCCACCGCCAAGGCGGCGGGTGGGATGGTCATCCCGGTTGATTCTGAGCACTCGGCCATCTTCCAGTGCCTGCAGCCCGGCTGCGCCAAACAGGTCGCTCGTCTCATCCTGACCGCTTCGGGCGGCCCATTCCGGGACTGGTCGCGCGAACAGATGGCCCACGCCACGCCCGAGCAGGCCGTCGCCCACCCTAACTGGAGCATGGGCGCCAAGATCTCGGTCGACAGCGCGACCCTGATGAACAAGAGCCTGGAGATGATCGAGGCCGCCTATCTGTTCGACGCGCCCGAGAGCAAGATCGACGTTCTGGTCCACCGCCAGTCGGTGATCCATTCGATGGTCGAATACGCCGACGGGTCGACCATGGCCCAGCTCGGCCCGCCGGACATGCGCGCGCCCATCGCCTTCGCCTTCGCCTGGCCCAACCGGATGTCCTGGCCCGCGCCTCGCCTCGATTTGGCCGCGGTGGGGGCGCTTACCTTCGAGGCTCCCGACACCGAGCGTTTTCCCGCGCTGAATCTGGCTCGCCAGGCGCTCCGGGCCGGCGGCGGGGCGCCCGCGGCCTTCAATGCGGCGAATGAGACGGCGGTGGCGCGGTTCCTTGACCGCAAGATCGGCTTTCTCGATATTGTCGCTGCGGTGGCCGAAACCCTGGAGCGCATGGACGCGGCAGGGGATTTGCAGGCGCAAGGGGAGCAAGAGACGGCGGACGGGGCTCTAGAGGCCGCCCTGGCCATCGATGGACGCGCCCGCCAGGTGGCCATTGCGGCGACCGACCGGCTGGCCGCCCTGCGAGTTTGAAGCCCCCCTCCTTCCTGGTAAGGGGGGCGCTGATAAGGTCTACAAGACGAGCATGGGCTTCCTGCACTGGATTCTGATCAACAGCTTGCCGTTCCTGGCCGTGCTGACCCTCGTGGTCACCGTCCACGAGCTCGGGCACTTCCTCGTCGCACGCTGGCTCGGCGTGTCGGTGGATCGGTTCGCCATCGGCTTTGGCCGGCCCATTTTCTCGCGCACCGACAAGAGCGGTGTCGAATGGCGGTTCGGCTGGATCCCGCTCGGCGGCTATGTCCGCTTCTCCGGCGACGCCGAGGCCTCGTCCAGCATCCCCGATAAGGACGATCTCGACCGGCTGCGCGCCTCGATCGTCGCCCGCGAGGGCGTCGGGGCCGAGCGCCGCTATTTCCACTTCAAGCCGGTCTGGGTTCGCGCTTTGGTCGTGGTCGCCGGTCCGGTGGCGAACTTTCTCCTGGCCATCGCTCTGTTCACGGTCCTGCTGGCTTGGCTGGGCGAGATCGTCGTCGCGCCGCGCGTCGGCGCCGTCGCTCCGGGCAGCCCGGCCGACCGCGCCGGCTTCCACGCCGGCGACGTGATCACCCGCATGGATGGGCGCGCGGTCGAGAACTTCTCAGACTTGACCCAGTATGTGGCCCTGCGCGCCAACCAGCCGATCCGCTTCGAGCTTAAGCGCGACGGCCGGCCGATCGAACTGACCGCTGCGCCCGAGCGCAGGGTGACGAGCGAGCCCGGCGCCGGGAGCGCCAAG
>CANJKM010000235.1 GCA_947474805.1 Caulobacterales bacterium
CGTCGAGAACATCCCCTTCTACGGTTTCGCCGCCGTCTGCCTGGATCACCCCGAGGTCCAGGCCCTGGCCGCCCGGGTGCAGAACCGCCGGCTGATCACCTATGGGCTGAACCCTCAGGCCGAGATCCGCGCCACCAACGTCTCGATGGGCGCCGACGGGGCGAAGTTCGATGTGCGTATCGCGCCCACGGGCTCCGAGCCCATCGAGATCGCCGACCTGACCCTGCCCATGCCAGGTGGCCATAATGTGCTGAACGCGCTCGCCGCCATCGTCGTGGCGCATGAGCTAAAGGTGGCGCCCGACGCCATCCGCAAAGGCCTGGCCGGCTTCGGCGGGGTCAAGCGCCGCTTCACCACCACGGGCGTGGCCAAGGGGATCCGAGTGGTCGACGACTACGGCCACCACCCGGTCGAAATCGCCGCCGTGCTCAAGGCCGCGCGCGAGGTCCAGGCGGCTTCGGGCGGCAAGGTGATCGCCGTGGTCCAGCCGCACCGCTACACCCGGCTGCGCGTTCTGTTCGCGGAGTTCTCCTCCTGCTTCAACGACGCCGATGCGGTGATCGTGGCCGACGTCTACGCCGCCGGCGAGGCTCCCATCGAGGGCGTCAGCAAGGCGAGCCTGGTCGAGGGCCTGCAGCGTTCCGGCCATCGCCGCGCCCTGCCCCTGGAAGGACCATCGGGACTGGCGGCCCTGGTCGCGTCCGAGGCCAAGCCGGGCGATATGGTCGTGCTGCTCGGCGCCGGCGACATCACCAACTGGGCCTACGCCCTGCCAGCCCAGATCGAGGCGCTCTGATGGGCGACTGGCGCGACAGCCTGCCCGCTGTGCGCGGCCGGCTCGCGCGCGACGAGCCGCTCGCCCCCTTCACCTGGCTGCGCGTCGGCGGCCCGGCCGAACTCCTCTTCCTGCCCGCCGACGAGGCCGACCTGGCGACCTTCCTGGGCGGCCTCGACGCCGACATCCCGCTGCACGTTCTGGGCGTGGGCTCCAACACCCTGGTCCGCGACGGCGGGGTGGAGGGGGTGGTGGTCCGGCTCGGTCGCGCCTTCGCCGCCATCGAGCCTAGGGGCGGCGCGACCATCTTCGCCGGTGCCGCCGCGCTCGACGCCCAGGTCGCCAAGGCGGCGGGCCAGGCCGGGATCGGCGGGCTTGAGTTCCTGACCGGCGTGCCCGGAACCATCGGCGGCGCGTGTGTGATGAACGCCGGCTGCTACGGCGCCGAGACCAAGGACGTTCTGGTCGAGGCCTATGCCCTGACCCGCGGCGGCGCGCGGCTGATTCTGTCCAACGCCGACATGGATTTCAGCTACCGCCGCGCCGGGGCCGCCGCGGAGCAGCAGCTGATCTTCACTGGCGCCCTGTTCAAGGGAACCCCGGATGCGCCCGAGGCGGTCGCGGAGCGAATGGCCGTCATCACCGCGCGGCGCGAACAGACCCAGCCGATCCGCGAGAAGACGGGCGGCTCGACCTTCAAAAATCCGCCCGGCCATTCGGCCTGGAAACTGGTCGACGAGGTGGGATTTCGCGGCAAGCCTTTCGGGGGCGCGATGTTCTCTCCCCTGCACGCGAACTTCCTGATCAACGGCGGCGAGGCGACGGCGGCCGACCTCGAGGGTCTGGGCGAGGCCGTACGGGCCGAGGTGTTGGCGCGGACGGGTCTGCAGTTGGATTGGGAAATCAAGCGGATCGGACGACCGAATCGTTGATACCCGGCGGACAACGATTAAGCTCCGCGCCATTCGTTTTATTAGGGGCGCCCCGCGTGTCGATTCAGCGACTCATGCACTTGGCGGCGATCGCCCTGACCATTGCCGGCTTGGCGGCCGCTCTGCGCACCGTCACTTCTGCCGGCGAGCTCGCGGCTGTCGTCTGGCCGGTGAGCGCGCTGATCGCCGCCGCTTGCGTCCGCTGGGCACGGACCGATCAGGAGCGCGTCGTGTTCGTCGCCTTCTGCACCGTCGGGGTGATGGGGGCGAATGTCGCCACGGGAGCCAGCATTCCCGTGGGGATACTGTTTCCGATCGCCAATCTCGCCGAAATCGGCGCCGCGATTTGGGTATTCCGGCGCTTCGGCCCCCCGCTCGACAGTCTGCGCGGCTTCGCAATGTTCATGGGCCTGACCGTCTTCCTGGCGTCTGCGGCTTCAGCCTTCATGGCTACAGGTGTTGTCGCTGTTTTCGTTGGCGGGCCGGCCGTAGCGACCTTCCACCATTGGTTCGTCGCCACGGCGATCGGGATGGCGGTCCTAGGGCCGTTCGTTCTGACCATGCGGGCGCCCAAGCGGGTTAAAGTCGACTGCCGTCGCCGGTTGATTTTCCTCGGCGCCCAGGCCGTGCTGCTGGTGGCCTCGCTGATCATCTTTCTGGGGACCAATCCGCCCCCGCTCTACGCAATCTTTCCCTTCCTGGCCTTGGCGGCGCTCAGTCATATCGAGCTCGGCGGACCCGTCGGGCTGGTCTTAGCGACCATTGTCGTCGTCGTCGCAACCCTCAACGGACGGGGGCCCGCCCTGATCGCCGACTTAGCGGGCTATGATCGCCTGCAAGTGATGCAGCTGCTGCTGGCGTCGATGGTCTTTGCCGTTCTTCCGATCTCGGCCCTGATGCGACGGCTGGAGCGCTATGCCGCCGAACTCGACCATCGCCGCGCCGACGCCGAGGAGATCAGCGCGATCAAGACCAAGCTCCTGGCCTATGTCAGCCACGAGATCCGCTCGCCTCTGTCCGGGGTCACCGGTCTCGCCCAGCTGATGCACGACGGCGGGCTCGGCGAGCTCACCCCCGCCCAGCGCGAAATCCTGGGCCGGATCGCCATGACCGGGGCAGAGGTCGACGCCCTGGCATCCGACCTGATCGACACCGCCGCCCTGCAGTCTGGCAACGCTCGCGTCTCGATCGAGGCCGTCGATGTCGCCGAGGCCGCGCGGCTCGCGGTCGAGGCGGTCAGCTTCCGCATCGCCCAATATGAAGCCCGGATCGAGATCGTGCGGCCCGAGCCGGGCCTCGCTGTGGCCGCCGATCCGCTGCGGCTGCGTCAGATCTTGGTCAACCTCCTGGTCAATGGCGCCAAATACGGCGGCCGGCCCCCCCACGTGACGCTGAGCGTCGCCTTGGCAGGCCCCGGTCGCGTGCGTTTCGTGGTTGAAGACAACGGCCGCGGCGTCGCGCCCGAGCGCCGCGCCGCCCTGTTCAGCGATTTCGAGCGTCTGGGGGCCGAGAAAACCGACATCGCCGGCTCCGGCCTCGGCCTCGCGCTCAGCCGTGAGATCGCCCGACTGCAGGACGGAACCCTCGGCGTCGACGACGCTGTCGACGGCTCGCGCTTCTGGCTGGAGCTGCCGCTGTGGGACACCGAGGTCGGTGTCGCCGCCGCTTAATTCGCGGTTAGACTTAACGCTTCATTGAGCGCGTTCGAGGCAAGCTGACCGCTTGTCAGTCGGACGCCCAGAATGAGCTCTCCCAAGGCAGCCTTGAGTGGCCGTCACATCGCTGTCCTGATGGGAGGCCTCTCGCCCGAACGCGAGGTGAGTTTGGTGTCCGGCGAAGCCTGCGCCAAGGCGCTTGAGCAGCTCGGCGCCACGGTCACCCGCATCGACGCCGGCCGCGACGTCTCGGCCAGGCTCAGCGCCGCCAAGCCCGATGTTGTCTTCAACGCCCTGCACGGGGAATGGGGCGAGGACGGCGTCGTCCAGGGCGTGATCGAGACCCTGGCCATTCCCTACACCCACTCCGGCGTCCTGGCCTCGGCCCTGGCGATGGACAAGGCCAAGTCGAAATCCGTGCTCGCCGCCGCCGGCGTCAAAGTGCCGGGCGGCGGTCTCTACGACCGTCACGAGGTGGCCGCGCGCCACGTCTTGCCGCCGCCTTACGTGGTCAAGCCGAACGCCCAGGGCTCGTCGGTCGGGGTCTTCATCGTCATGGAGGGCGCCAATCGTCCGCCCCAGGAGTTGGCCGCGCCCGATTGGTCCATGGGCGAAGAGGTGATGGTCGAGCCCTATATCGCCGGCAAGGAGCTGGCGGTCGCGGTGATGGGCGACAAGGCCCTGGCTGTGACCGATATCGTGCCGACCAAGGGCTGGTACGACTATGAGGCCAAGTACGGCGAAGGCGGGTCGGTGCATGTCATTCCCGCCAAACTGCCGGAAGCCGTCTACGCTGAGGCCCTCCGCCTTTCAGTGCTCGCCCACCAAGCCCTCGGCTGCCGCGGGGTGACCCGTTCGGACTTCCGTTATGACGACATTAAGGACGATCTGGTCTTGCTGGAGGTCAATACCCAGCCGGGCATGACCCCCACCTCGCTCGCGCCCGAGCAGGCGGCCCATCTCGGTATCGATTTCGACAGTCTGGTGCTTTGGATGGTGGAGGACGCCTCATGCCCGCGGTGATGCGAGGCAAGCCCGCCCGCAAGCCGGCCAAGCC
>CANJKM010000236.1 GCA_947474805.1 Caulobacterales bacterium
AAGAAGACGTCGATGTCCTGGGTCAGGGTGTTGCGCGCGCCCTCGGCGCCGACGGTGAGCGTCTGACGGGGGGTCAGGGCGAACTCCAGCGAGGTCTGGACCACATCCTCGCCCTTGTGCTGGTCCAGGCCCGAACGCCCGATCTCGGCGAAGGCCCCGGTCGACTCGGTGCGGTTGCGGAAATCGAGCTGGGCCGTCTGGGTGCGGCTGTGCAGGGCGATGACCTTCAGCTTGGCGCCGGCCAGAACCGTCTCCAGCTCGCCGCCGACCTCGAAGGTGTCCACCCGGTTTTTGTTGTAGTGGTACTCCAGCGCCGAGCCGGTGGCCGCGCCCGCCGGGTTGAAGCGGGTCAGGGCGGTGACGTCGACCTGCTTGACCGGATTGAGCTGGTAGAGGGCGTTGGCCCTAAGGGTCGTGCCGCCGGCGAACTGGTAGGTTCCAGAGCCGGTGAAGGTGTTGCGGTCATGCTCGCGCCGCCAGTCCTGCGGGCGCGACTCCTGCAGGGTCCCGTTGGGATAGAAGTAGCGCTCGTCGCGCGTGCGCCGGCTCCAGTCGTTGGTCCCCGAGTTGGGCACGGTTCCGAGCGCCGACCAGGCGGCGTTCTCATAGCCGAGCACATAGGTGAGACCGCCCAGGCTGCCGGCCCAGGAGATCAGGCCGTCGACGTCCGACCAGCCGTCCCCGTCGAAACGATAGACTGCCTCGAAATTGCCGACGCCGCCCAAGGTGGCGCCGGCCCGAAGCACGACATTGACCACCAGGCCGTCGCTCTGCACCTCGCCGGTCGAGCCGCGGATCAGCTCTACCCGTTCGACGCTGGCGGCAGGGATGCGGCGAAGGGTGGCGGCCGCGCTGGTGGATTTGGAGGCCAGGCGCTTACCGTCGATGAGAACCTGTTCCGACCCGGCCCCCAGCCCGCGGGCCTGGCTGACGCTGCTGGAGTCCAGCACCGCGGCCACGCCAGGAATCCAGCGCAGCATGTCCTCGGCGTTGGAGAGGTCGTACTGGGCGAAAAAGGCCCTGTCATAGACCTGGGTGGTGGCGGGGACCGCGGCAGGCGCCGGAGCCACAGGCTCCTGGGCCTGGGCGGCGCCTGTCCAGAGGCCCAACCCGGCGGCGGCCGCAAAGCCGGCAGTCGCGAACGCAACACTAGGTCTCATACAGCCCCCGGCTGCGCCGCCTTTAGTAACCGCCCGAGGTCCGCCGCCGCGGAGGTCATCGGGTCACCATGTGCCCACGCTTCGGCGGCTCAGTCCCGAACGTAGCGCATGATGCTCAAGCGTCAAAAGATCGACGTTCATGACCTTAGGCTGCCAGCCTCTCACGGCGGCTCGCTCTTCCCATCTGTAGAGTGTCGATCAGGTACGTGGTTGGCGCTCAAGGAACCAGTTGGTCTCAGTCTGTCCGGTGCGGACGAAGCTGTTTCGCTCGTACAGTCGGTCCACCGGGTTCCACTTCAGGTGCTCCAGCCAAATAGGCTGATCGAGCGCGAGAGCTTAGCTTCGAGAGCAAAATCGAAGTCGGGTCCTGTTGCAGCTAGCGCCTCAAACGTGAAGCCCGGTGCAGTCAGCGCAATCCGCATGGAGCAACGATGTCAGGTTCCCGGCCCGGTGGAAATGTCTCCTCCTGACCCCAAGCGGACAGTCGCACTTAGCTGGCGGTGGAGCTTTGCGCCTATCGCCTTCGACAGCGGCCTTCATGGCATGGGCCAATCTAAGCCTCGCTGTGGAGCCTCCAGTGCCCATCATCGATGCCTTTAATCGCCTGGGCGAGGGGCGTATCCGGGTCGCTGAGCCATGCCGTGCTAAGCACGGTGCAGGGGCCGTATCCGGCGGTCACCGGTTTCTTGTCTCGGTGTTCCGCTAAGGCGGTGAACCTTCCCTGCCCCTGGCTGAACAGGGTGATTATGAAACCCTTGTGTTCGACGGCCTCGCCATACTGGGCAATCGGTTCGTCGTGATCATCGTGACCATCGTGATCGTCATGGGTCATAACGCATACCTCTCCATGGGCTTTTCCGCTGGCAAGTAACGGGCGCAACTGGGCCATGACGTCAGGGCTAGCCGAACCCTATCGGCAATGCGGGAACCCGCAAGCCGGCGCCTTCCCGCGCGGCGCACAAGCGCCCTGACCCCTCGACCGAAGTTTACACCCAGCTCGACTTCCGGATCGCCTGGCGCCCGTTGCGGCGCTCTGAGCGCCTCCGCGCCCTGGAACGGGGAAATGGGTAGGTGTCCCGGTTCTCGGGGAACAAGGCCCTGCGCCATCGGTTAAGGGGTCGACACTTAAAGGGAGGCTTTCGTGGCGGGGTTGTTTGTTTCGCTTTTCGCCGCCGCCGCTGTTCAGGCCGCGGCGGCGCCGGCGCCGGTTCCGGACTTTTCCGGCCTTTGGACGCTGGATCCCGCACGCAGCGACATGCTCCGTGACAACAGGGCCATCGACCGTCAGATCAGGATTTCCCAGGACGGCGCCAATTTCCGGGTCGGCCCGGCGCCGGCTCCGGGCGCGGTCAGGGTCAGCTCCGAGGTCGATGGCCCCACCCCCAGGGACGCGGCGGGACACAGGGCCTATTGGGAAGGGCCAGCCATGGTCACGGAGCAGCAGCTTGAAGTGAGCGGCACGGCCGTGACGATCCGGCAGGAGCGCACGCTCTCGGCGCCTGCCGAGATGCTGGTGGAGACCCAGGTGATGTTTCACCACGGGTATAACCCAGGTGAGCCTCTGCCTAGCGGCGTGGCGCGCGATACCTATGTGCGCAGCGCGCGCTGAACCGGTAGCGGCGCTTCGGTTACCGACCCCGGGTCCAAAAAAAGGGGCGCCGAACCGGCGCCCCTTTCGCTGGTTGAACCCGGTCTAGGGCATGACTACTTGATCGTGCCCTTGTCCTTGAGTTCCTGCATGTCGCGCATGGTTTCGGTGTAGACGTACCAGGGCAGATCCACATAGTTGATGCAGCCGCCGCGCGCCGGCGAGTATTTGTCCTCGCCCGTGGCCTTGCGCAGGTCGTCAAGCGACATGCCGGCCCGGACCATGGCCGACTGCTTGTCATAGTCGGCTTTGACGTCGTCCCGCTTCTTCCTGATGTCGGCCTTGGTCATCAAGGTCTGGCCGTGGCCGGGGACATAGGTGACGTCCAGCTTCAGCAGTTCATCGACGCTGTGGAACATGCCGCGCGGCGTGCCGCGCTTTTCCGACTTCCAGAACATGTTGTGATCCTGGGGCGGCAGGCCCGGATGGGCGTCGGGGAACAGGTCCGTGGTGAAGACGATGTCGCCGACGAAGGCGAGCTTATATTCCGGCAGTTCGATGACCAGATCGTGCCCGGTGTGCGACGGCCCGTAGTGGTGCAGCACGAATTTCACGCCGTCGATGGTGGTTTCGACCCGCGGCTGACGGATGATGACATTGGGCTGGGGCGGCATCGGGCTTTGCGGGCAGTTGGCCTTGGGCTTTTCCGTCCACTTGAACGACGTCCACTGCTGCTTCCAGTTGTCCTCCATCGCGACGATCTTGATCTTGTCGGCGTTGGGGGTCGTGTAGAGGCCGTTGATGTGGTCGGTGTCGTCGTGGGTTTCGATGACGTGGGTGATCGGCTTGTTTGTCACCGACTTGATCAGGGCGGACGCATTGGCGAAGCCGTTGTCGATCATGATGACGCCGGTGTCGCCGATGACGTAGCCGACATTGGATCCCACGCCGGCATAGTAGACCTTGCCCTCGACGATCGTCTTCAGAACCGGCGCGGGCCGGGCCGGTCGTGGCGCGGCCGCCTGGCCTTGTGCCGCGGCCGGGGCCTGGGCCTGGCTTTGGCCCTGCAAGGCCACCGCGCACAAGGCCAGCGTGCTGATCGTCCCCAGCCATTTTGAAAGCTTCATTCTTCGTCTCCCTTTTTGCGAAGGATCAGGAGCGGCGCAATGCGTCCGGCCACTTCCGACGATCCTTCGACCCTCCCCATGAAGGCCGGCAGCGTCGTCCGGCCCGCCAGGGGAGTCAACGGAACGGGGACGGCTTCTCCGCCTCGGCTGGTCGGCTGGCCTGATGGGCTTTGCTGGAAAAGCCTGGGTCCCCGCCTCCGCGGGGATGAGCGGCGTCTTGATGCGGCCCTAGATGAAGTCCACGGCGAACAGCACGCCCACGCCCGCCACCAGGGCCAGGCCCAGGCCGGCCAGCACATCGACGTGGCTGGCGCCCCTGTGCGCCTCGACCAGCTTTGACAGGCCGACCAGGCTGACGGAGGCGCCGACCAGGGTGCCGCCGATGTTGAGGATCCACTGCAGGGTCTTGTTGGGACCGGTGAGGGGTGTGTTGCTGCTCATGGGCCCATTTCACACACGGATCGGCGCAAAAATCCATACCGCCAAGCTTTGATCGGCAAGGCCTGGCCCAAGAAGGCCGGCGCTTGCAGACGAGGTCCGC
>CANJKM010000237.1 GCA_947474805.1 Caulobacterales bacterium
AGCACGGTGGCGACCACCTGGGTCTCGTGCTTGAAGCCCTTGACGAACAGGGGGCGGATCGGACGATCGATCAGGCGGGAGACCAGGGTCT
The DNA here is from genome assembly GCA_947474805.1 of Caulobacterales bacterium. GTDB lineage: Bacteria > Pseudomonadota > Alphaproteobacteria > Caulobacterales > Caulobacteraceae > CANJKM01. Next base: position 92 of record CANJKM010000237.1, read on the forward strand.
CCTTCTCGGTCGGACGGCCTTCGCGCTTGAAATAGCCGCCCGGGATCTTGCCGGCGGCGAAGGTCTTCTCTTGGTAGTTGACCGTAAGGGGGAAGAAGTCGAGGCCGGGCTTGGGGGCCTTGCCGAAGACGACGGTGGCCAGAACGGTGGTCTCGCCGTAGGTGGCGAGAACGGCGCCGTCGGCCTGGCGGGCGATGCGGCCGGTTTCGAGGGTCAGCGTCTTGCCGGCCCACTCGATGGTCTTGCGCTTGATGTCAAACATCGGGGTGTTTTCTTTCTCTCGTTCCCGTCGGCGTATTCCGGCGGGGGTGGACAGGGGCGGCTTGCGTGAGCGGAACCGGTGTTCCTCGTCCTATCGACACCAGATCCCCCATGGGAGCCGGCTTAGGACGGCTGCGCCGCCCTTACTCAAATCGTCATCGCCCGACTTGATCGGGCGACCCATGCGCCGGTCGCAGCGACTGAACGCATGGAAGCTTGGGTCCCCCGGTCCGGCTACGCCGGCCGGAGGATGACGCCGCGATACTAGCGGCGCAGGCCCAGGGTTCCGATCAGGGCGGTGTAGCGCCCTTCGTCGGTGACCTTGAGGTGATCGAGCAACCGGCGGCGCTGGGAGACCATCTTGAGCAGGCCTCGGCGCGAGTGGTTGTCCTTCTTGTGGGTCTTGAAGTGCTCGGTCAGGTTGGAAATCCGCTCGGAGAGGATGGCCACCTGAACTTCGGCGCTTCCGGTGTCGCCCTGGCCGCGGGCGTGGGTGGTGATCAGTTCGGCCTTGCGTTCGGTCGTAATCGACATCGTCATGGCTCCAAATCGAGGTGAAAGACGCGGGTGGGGTTGAGCCGGCCCGCGCGCAAATCGCAGAGCGCCTGAACGCGTCCCTCGAAGGTGGCCAATACCGTGCGGCTCGCATCCTGGCCGCCGACGATGCGGGGAAGAAAGCGTGGTCGCAGGGCTTCCACCTGGCGAGGGACAAGTACGATCGGGCGTCCCTGTTTGAGCCGAAAGGCGTCCTCACCGGTCACGGCTAGCGCCGGGATGTCGTCCAGCGCAGTCTCGACCGGAAGCAAGGCCTCCGACGCGGCGCCTCTATGCACCAGATCACCTAGATTTTCTAGTCCCACCGAATCAGCTTCGGTGAAGCGGCCCACGCGGGTGCGGCGCAGTTCCGAAACATGGGCGCAGGCCCCCAGCATCTCGGCGATGTCGCGGCATATGGCGCGCACGTAAGTGCCCTTGCCGCACTCGATCTCCAGCGTGACGTGATCGGCGTCGGGAGCCCCGGCCACTCGGGCCGAGTGGATGGTCACGGGGCGGGACTTCAGCTCGAACTCGACCCCCTCGCGGGCCAGGTCGTAGGCGCGCTCGCCGTCGACCTTGATGGCCGAATAGATCGGCGGGACCTGCATGATTTCACCGACGAAGCGCGGCAGGACGGCCTCGACCTCGGCGACCGTCGGACGCACGTCGGAACTCGCAGTGGTCGCGCCCTCGCGGTCGAAGCTGGCGGTGGTCCGGCCCCAGGCCAGGGTGAAGCGGTAGGCCTTGTCGGACTCCATCAGGAAGGGGACGGTCTTGGTCGCCTCCCCCAGCGCGATCGGCAGGACGCCGGTGGCGAGCGGGTCGAGCGTGCCCGAATGGCCGGCCTTCTGGGCGTTGAACAGGCGGCGGACCCGGCCGACCGCGTCGGTCGAGGTCAGGTCGAGCGGTTTGTCGAGACAGATCCAGCCGTGAACCCGGTCGCCCTTACGACGGCGCCCCATTATTCCTCGTCCCCGTGTTCGCCGTGGCCTGTCCGGCCTGTGTCGCGGCGAACCAACGGATTGTCGAACAGGCTGTTCATCCGCGCGGCGGCGTTGAAGCTCTCGTCGTGGCGGAACTTCAGGTCCGGAGTGAATTTCAGGTCGATCTCGCGCCCGATCCGGCCTCGCAGGAACTTTGCCACCCGGTTCAGCCCGTCGATCACCTCGGGCGCGTGGCCGCCGCCGAGCGGTTCGGCGAAACAGGTGGCGTGGCGCAAATCCGGACTCATCCGCACCTCGGTGATGGTGACCGAGGTCTTGGCCAGGGCCGGGTCCTGCAATTCGGCCTCGCGCAGAACGGCGGCCAGGGCGTGGCGGATCAGCTCGCCGGCGCGAAGCTGGCGCTGGCTCGGGCCCGCGTCGGAGGCGTGACCCTTCTTGGAGGGGCGGCTTTTCATGGGGTTCTCCTCAGGCCCGGGGCGAGGATCGGACGCGCCGCATTCGGGGAGCGGCGGCTTTAACGGCGGCGACCGGGCCTGTCCAGCTTCACCGCGCCCGCGCGCCACACCAGATCCTGCGAGAGACCGGCTGGGACCACATCCAGGAGCGGGGTGGTCGGGACCCCGGCGGCGTTGAGGAGCTCACCGAGCCAGGCGCCGCAGAGCCGCGCCTTCAGGAGCTTGTCGGGACTGGCGAAGACGCTCGGCGCGATCCGCCGCTGCCGCCCTCCGAAGCTGGCCTCCAGCCGCCGAGCAAGCCGGGTCGCGCCCTGGGCCGAGAGCGACAGCCTCACGGCGCCGACCTCGCCCTGCAGCGGTTTATCGGCGGAATCCAGGGCGAAGGCGCCCGGCCTGCGGAGGTCGCAGCTGATCCGTGTCCAGGCGGGCCCAGTGGCTGTGGGGGCCATGGCCTGGGTGGGCAGGATCAGGGCGGCGGTCCAGCGACCGTGGAGGACATAGACCTCGGCCCCGCCGCCGGCCGCGGGCGCGGGATAGAGGGCGGGATCGGCAGGCCGCGCGGTGGCCAGGGCGGCGGCGGCGATCAAAACGGCCAACGCCAGGGCAAACAGCGCCAGCCAGACAATCAGCCGCTTCACCGGGGCCGGGCGAGCCGCGCCAGGCCGGACAGGTCGCCCTCATAGGCGACGAGCCGCCAGACGCCCGCCTCCTCGCCGAAAACCAGGGCGCAGCGGTCCTTGTCGAGCGCGCAGACCCGGCCGCCGCCGAGCGACCTCAGCGAACGGGCGATAACCAGGGAGTTGGTAATGGGCTGGTCGGGAGAATAGCCCATGCGCAGGGCCACGACCCGAAACACCTGAGGCTGGACCAGGGCGTCGACGGCAAGGTCGATCAGCGGGCCGGCCAGGAGAGCGCCCACCACGCCCAGCGGCTGCTGGCCGAGCAGATCGGGCGCCTCGGCCAGGGCGCGCGAACGCATCTGGGACTTCAGGGCCGGACGGTCGACGTGCGCTTCAAAGCCCGCCCGGTCGCCGTCGCGCACGGCGACCAGGAACTGGTGCACGTCGCGCGCGGCGTCGAGCTTGGGCAGGGTGGCGCAGGACGAGAGGACGAGGGCCGTCAGAGCGATCAGTAAGACCCGCATTCAACCCTCGTTCTTACAGCGTCCGCTGGATCGTCTCGACCGTGAAGCACTCGATGATGTCGCCGGCCTTCACATCGGAGAAGCCGAGATTCATGCCGCATTCCTGGCCCACCACGACCTCGTTGACCTCGTCCTTGAAACGCTTGAGCGTCTGCAGGGTGCCGAGTTCGAGCACAACGATGTCGTCGCGGATGACCCGCACCTTGGCGCCCTTGCGGACCACGCCCTCGGTGACCCGGCAGCCGGCGATCTTGCCGACCTTGGAGATGTCGAACACCTGCAGGATCTCGGTGTTGCCGAGGAAGGTTTCGCGCTGGATCGGCGACAGCATGCCCGAGAGCACGCCTTTGATGTCGTCGATCAGGTCGTAGATGATCGCGTAGTAGCGGATCTCAACGCCTTCGCGCTCGGCCAGGGCCCGCGCCTGGGCCGAGGCCCGGACGTTGAAGCCGAGGATGGGCGAGCCCGACCCCTTGGCCAGCATGACGTCGCTTTCGCTGATCGCGCCGGCGCCGGACAGGATGATCCGCGCGCGGACCTCATCGGTGCCGAGCTTGTCGAGCGCGCCGACGATGGCTTCGGCCGAGCCCTGGACGTCGGCCTTGATGATGACCGGCAGCTCGGAGACCTTCTTGGTCTGCAGCTTGGCCATCATGTCAGCCAGCGAAGCGGCGCCCACCGGACCCACCTGCTTCTCGCGCTTTTGACGGACCCGGTAATCGGTCAGTTCGCGGGCGCGGGCCTCGTTCTCGACCACGGCAAAGGGCTCGCCGGGGGCGGGCGCCTCGTCCAGGCCGAGGATCTCGACCGGCTCGGACGGACCGGCCGACGGAACCTGCTCGTCGCGTTCGTTGATCAGGGCGCGGACCTTGCCCCAGGCGTCGCCG
>CANJKM010000238.1 GCA_947474805.1 Caulobacterales bacterium
ATCGTCAACGGCCTGTTCGTGGCGATCTCGATGACCTCGGGCGGCGGCGCCTGGGACAACGCCAAGAAGGTGATCGAGGAGGGTTACACCGACAAGAACGGCGTCGTGCACGGCAAGGGCTCCGAAGCCCACAAGGCCGCCGTCACCGGCGACACCGTCGGTGACCCCTATAAGGACACCTCGGGTCCCGCCGTGAACCCGATGATCAAGATCACCAACATCGTGGCCTTGCTGCTGCTGGCGGTCCTGGCCAAGGGCGTGCTGGGCTAGCGCTGGCGACAACCCGACACGAAGACGCCCCGGAGGTTTCCCTCCGGGGCGTTTTTCTTTGTCGGCCATAAGAGGTGAGGTTAGCGCGGAAGGCCGCCGCCGCCGCCGGGCGTGCGGCTGCCCGGGTCGTCTTGGGGCGGCAGCTGGCCGGTGCCGCCGCGGCCGACGTTGCCCAGAAGCTGCTCGAGCACGGTGAGCTCGCGGCCCCGGGTCGGGGTCTCGCGCTTGGAATAGGCGATCTGATAGCCGTTCTTCATGGTCAGGGCTTTGACGTCCTTGACCTTCTCGTCGGGCCCGAAAGTGACCGCCACCACGTCGCGCGACTTCATGCGCGGGTTGTAATAGGCGTACTTGTCGGTGACCTGGGAGATATAATACCAAATGTTGGGCTCGAACGTCGCCACCTGCGACGGGGAGCCGAGCTTGGTCAGCACCGTCGACTTGGTGTCCTCGCCGATCTTCAGCTCGGCCGGCTTCTCTTCGCGGGCCTGAAAGCCGTTGTAGGAGGTGACGGGCGTGCAGGCCGAGACGCCCACGGCGCAGGCCGCAGCGAACAACAGACTGACGAGGGGCTTTGGCGTCATAAGGAAACTCGTCTAAGGACCAGCGCCAGACCTAGACGGGCCGGCGCATCGGCGCAATCGGTCAGTTTAGTCAGCCAAGGGGCGAAAAAGCGGCGATGGGCGTGTGGAACAGTCTTTTCCGGACCCGGCCTCAGGTCGCCGCCGGTCGCGCCCTCTATCTGGCGGCGGTCGCCCAGGCGCGCCAGCAGGCCCTCTATCGCGATCTGTGCGCTCCCGACACCAATGAGGGCCGGTTCGAACTCTACACCCTGCATACGATCCTGCTGATGCGCCGGCTGAAGCGCCAGGGGGAAGCAGCGGCGGAGACCTCCCAGGCGGTTTTCGACGCCTATCTGCGCGGTCTGGACGACGGCCTGCGCGAGATGGGTGTGGGCGATCTCTCGGTCGGCAAGAAGATGCGCAAGCTTGGCGAGGCCGCCTACGGCCGGGTCGTGGGGTTCGATGAAGCCCTGGGCGTCTACACCCAACATCCGGAGCCTCTGATCGCCTTGATCCGCCGCACCGTCTATCGGGACGCCGAGGCGCCTCTCGCGCCCGCCATGGCCGCCTACATCATACGAGCCGCCGAATCCCTGGCGGTTCAGCCGCTTGAGCCCCTGCTCGCCGGCGAAGTGTCCTGGCCCGAGGTTTCCCAATGAGCGCCCCTCTCTGGTCCAAGATCGTCACCTTCGGCGAACTGCCGGCGAGCCTGTCGCTCGAGGCCGACGAGGCCACGCGCAAGGAGATCGCCAAGGACCTTGATCTTGAGGCCTTGTCCCTGTTCACGGCCAAGGCCACGGTCATGCCCTGGATGGACGGCGCCGAGCTAACCGCCGATTGGCGCGCCGAAGCCACGCTCATCTGCGGCCTCACCGTCGAGCCGTTCGAGGAGGTCCTGTCGGGGCGGATGGTCATCCGATGCGTGCCGCAGACCAGTCCCCTGGCCGAACCGCCAGCGCCCGAGGTCGAGCTCGACCCCGAAGCCGACGACCCGCCCGACGTGATCGAGGACGATAGGATCGATGTGGCGGCCTATCTCGTGGAGCATCTGGCGCTGGCCCTGCCTGCCTTCCCGCGTAAGCCCGGCGCGGTGTTCGAACCGCCCCCGCCGGAGGAGCCGCCTTCGCCTTTCGCCGTGCTTTTACAGCTCAAGCCCAAACCGCCGCAGGCGGGAGAGGGGTCCTGAGCTTGCGCCAGACCTACGGCGCGGCCTATTTTCCGCCCCGGAAGCGACAGCCCTTCCAAGCCGGAACCTCCCGACAGCATGTCTGATAGCGTGGTCATCTCCGTCGACGCCATGGGCGGCGACCAGGGCCCGGCGGTAGCCGTTCCCGGTGTCGCCCTGGCCGCGGCCAGGCTGGGTCCGGGCGTCCGCTTCCTGCTGCACGGCGATTCCGCGCGGATCGAGGCCGAGCTCGCCAAGCATCCAGCGGCTCGCGCGGTCAGCCAGGTCCGTCACGCCGACGGCGTCATCGCCATGGACGAAAAGCCCGCCCAGGCCCTGCGCCGCTCCAAGGGCACGAGCCTGTGGAACGCGGTCGAGGCGATTCGGAGCGGCGAGGCCCAGGCCGCCGTCTCGGCCGGCAACACCGGCGCCCTGATGGCCGTCTCCAAACTGATCCTGCGCATGGCCGGCGGCCTCGACCGTCCCGCCATCGTCGCCAGTTGGCCGACCCTCAAGGGTGTCTCGGCCGTGCTCGACGTCGGCGCCAACGTCACCAGCGACGCGGCCCAGCTGATCGAGTTCGCCATCATGGGCGAGGCCTTCCACTCCGCTGTCCACAGCGAGGGCAAGCGCCCGACCGTTGGCATCCTCAATGTCGGCTCCGAGGACGTGAAGGGCCATGAGGAGGTCCGCGAGGCCCACCGCATACTACGCGACGCGGTCGCCTCGGGCGAACTCGAGATCGATTATCGCGGTTTCGTCGAGGGCGATGACATCGCCAAGGGCACGGTCGATGTCGTGGTCACCGACGGCTTCACCGGCAACATCGCCTTGAAGACTGCCGAGGGCATGGCTCGCTTCTTCACGACCATGCTGAAAGACACCCTGACCTCCAGCGTCTTCGCCATGGCCGGGGCCCTGCTAGCCTCGGGTGCCCTTAAGAAGACGCGGATGCGGCTCGATCCTTCCAGCGTCAACGGCGGCCCGCTCTTGGGCCTCAACGGCGTTGTGGTGAAGAGCCACGGCGGGGCCGACGCCAAGGGCTTCGCCAACGCCCTCAAGGTCGCGGCCGACCTCGCGACCAGCGACTATGCCGTCCAGATCGCGCGCAACCGGGAGCGGCTCGACCGCGTGCTCGCGCGCGGCAAGACTCCTTTGGAGACATCTAAGTGAGTGTAATGCGCAGCATCGTCACCGGCGTCGGGGCCTATCTTCCCGAAACCGTGGTCAGCAACGACTACTTGGCCAAGATCGTGGAAACCTCCGACGAGTGGATCAAGGAGCGGACCGGCATCCACCAGCGCCGCCGCGCCGCCGAGGGCCAATTCACCTCCGACCTCGCCGTCGAGGCCGCCCGCGAAGCTCTGAAGGCCGCCGGCCGCACGCCCGCCGATGTCGACCTGATCATCGTGGCCACCACCACCCCCGACCTGACCTTCCCGGCCACCGCCGCCATCGTCCAGCGTAAGCTCGGGGTTCCGGTCTGCCCCGCCTTCGACGTCCAGGCGGTCTGCTCGGGCTTCGTCTACGCCCTGTCGGTGGCCGACGGTTTCACCGCCCGCGGTCACGCCAAATGCGCCCTGGTGATCGGGGCCGAGACCCTGACCCGTATTCTCGACTACACTGACCGGGGCACCTGCGTGCTCTTCGGCGACGGCGCCGGCGCCGTCGTGGTCGAGGCGCTGGAAGGGCAGGGGACCACCGCCGACCGCGGCCTGCTCTCCTTCGCCCTGCGCAGCGACGGCAATAAGCAGGACCTTCTGTATGTCGATGGCGGCCCGTCGAGCACGGGCACGGTCGGCCATATCCGAATGGTCGGGAACCAGGTCTTCCGCCACGCCGTCGTCAACATCGCCGAGGCAGTCGAGGCGGCCTGCGAGAAGGCCGGCGTCGCCGTGGCCGATATCGACTGGTTTGTGCCCCACCAGGCCAACCACCGCATCCTGATGGGTGTCGCCCACCGGCTCGGTCTGGACGAGGCCAAGGTGATCTCCACCGTGGCCCTGCACGCCAACACTTCGGCCGCCTCCATCCCCCTCGCCCTGGCTGTGGGCATCGCCGACGGCAGGGTGAAGCCCGGTCAGTTGGTGCTGCTGGAGGCCATGGGCGGCGGCTTCACCTGGGGCGCCTGTCTCCTGCGACTCTGAGCCGCTTCGGGTCGCAGGCCGAAGCCTTTGACTTGGCGTTGTTTTCGCGCGAGCCTTCACCATAACGAGGTGATCAGCAGGGGCGACCGATGAAGGGCGAAACACTGACCCGGACCGACTTGGCCGAG
>CANJKM010000239.1 GCA_947474805.1 Caulobacterales bacterium
ATCGTGGAGGCCCTGCTCGCAGCCGAGCGGCCGCTTGTGGTCACATCCTACCTCGGCCGCAAGCCCGAGGCGGTGGCCCAATTAGTGACGCTCTGCGACAGGCTTGGGATCGGCGTAGTGGAATCCGCGACTTGGTCGATGAACTTCCCGGCCGACAATCCGATGTACCTCGGCGCCTATCGCAACCACCCGTTCCAGAACGCCCATCTGGCGGCGGCCGACGTCGTGCTGGTTCTGGACTCCGACATTCCCTGGATTCCGACCATCAACCGGCCTTCTCCCTCAGCGCGGATATTCCATGTCGATCTGGACGTGCTGAAGGAGGGAACGCCGCTCCACTACATTCCCGCTGAGCGGCTCTACAAGGCCTGCACACGGACGGCCCTGGTTCAGATCAACGCCCGGCTGGACCAGCTGAGCCCCGACGAGGCGATGATGAGCCGACGCCGGGACCATTACGCGACGGCCCACGCCGCGCGCGCCGAAGCCCTGGCCAAGGCGGAAGCCAAGCCCACCGCCGGCCCCATCACGGTCGAATATCTGATCGCCGCGCTCCGCGCCCAGCTCGACGACGACTCCATCGTTCTGAACGAAGCGATCACCAACTACGAACTGGTCCACGAGCACCTGGCAATGACCCGGCCGGGATCGACCTTCACATCTGGCGCGGGTTCGCTCGGCTGGGGGGGCGGCGCCGCGATTGGCGCCAAACTGGCCAAGCCAGACGCAACGGTCGTATGCGTGACGGGCGACGGCTGCTTCATGTTCTCTGTGCCCGCGACGGTGCACTGGATGGCTCGCCATTATGGCGCGCCCTTCCTTCAGATCGTCCTCAACAATCGGGGTTGGAAGGCGCCGAAGATGTCGCTTCTGGGCGTGCACCCGGACGGCGTCGCAAGTCGGGCCAATTCGATCGACAATACCTTCGATCCGCCAGCCGACTATGCCAGCATCGCCACCGCGGCGGGCTCAGGATACGGACGGAGGCTCGAGCGGGTTGAGGACGTGGAAGACGTCTTGGCCGAGGCCCTGAGAGTCGTGCGGGAAGAGGGCCGCTGCGCGGTCCTGGACGTTTGGCTCGAGCACCTTTGACGAGAAAGGCGGGCTAGGCCCGCCTCCATTGCCCGCTACTTCACCACCGTGACGCCATTAACGCTGGGGTTGCGGTTGTTCTCCGAGCACACATAGTCGCTGAACGACCAGTCGCGGTGACGCTTGAACCGCCAAGTGGCCTTCCAGGGCTTGGCCAGAGCCTTCGCATCCTCAAAGGTCATCTCGTTCACTAGGTCGTCGGGCCCGGTCAGGTGGATCCGCTCCACGACATGCAGAGCGTCGCTGTGCGGCAGTCCGGTGTTCTCGAACATGGTGTCCGCGCGAAGGCCGACGGTGTCGATGACGAGGGTGTTTCCCTCCCAATGGCCAATCGAGTCGCCATTATAGCTGGGGTCGAGGTCGGCCGGATGCTTGGAGCCGTCGGTCCGCACCCGGCGCACCTGACTCATATATTCGTAGATGATGGTCACGCGCCCCGGCGTGATCAAATATTCATGCACAAAGGGCGCGACGATGATCCGCGGCGTCCCTGGCCATGCGCAGTTCGCGGTAGGATCATTTATCGGTCGGCCTCCTTTGGAGGCCGCCCGAGCCTGATCGTACTTGGCTTGGTATTCAGGCGTCAGGGGCGGCGGGTTGGGCGCCAGGTCCTTTTCTTCGAAGCGAGGCTGGGTGAAGTGAATCCCGCTAAGGTTTTCCCAGACCCCGCCCCAATCTGGCAGGGATGCCCGCTTCTGCGCCGCCGAGGCTGCGGGCGCGCCGCCGATCACATAGGCGACCGTCAATAGTCCAACAGCCGATTTGATCGTCTTGTTCACTGGCCCATCCCATGGCGCCTCTGGAGTTCGCGCATGAACCTCTCCAAGCGCCTCTTCTGATTGGCTTATTGCTTCGGCGGCTCGACGGCCCGCAGAACCCCATCGGCGCCGACGGCGAAGTGGTTGTTTTCCGGCAGGCAGTGGTATTCCTGAAGCTCAGAGTCGGACTTCTTGTACCGCTTGGCCGTCACCCACGGCTTCTCGAAAAGGTTGGGATCAGTCAGGGTGAGCTCGTCGTTGAAGCCCTCCGGCGTCAGCTTGATCCGCTCGACGATGTGCAGATCCTTGGTGTGGGGAACACCCGGCTGGATGTCGGGCTCTTCGTTCATGCCGATGGTGTCGACGACAAGGGTGTCGCCCTCCCACCAGCCGATGGAGTGACCCATAAAGGTGGGGATGAGGTCGTCCGGACCGGGGTGCGGACGCCCGTCGATGAAAATCCAGCGGACGTTGTTCTCATACTCGTAGATGATGGTGATCTTCTTGGCGTCCTGGACCACCTGGATCGGATAGACCCGGGTCAGGATCAGGGGCATGCCCAGCGGAAGACACAGGCCCGACTTGTCGCGGAAGTTTTCGCCCCCCGCCCGTTTGTCATTGACCTCCTGCCAGACCTTCATGGGCTCGGGCTTGAGCGGCGGGTCCGGTTTGAAGCCAGCGGCGCCTTCCGGCTGGGTCACCCACCAGTTGCCGGTCAGATCGAAGGTCGGCTTGGCGGCCGCGTTGGCGGGCCTGGGATTCAATGGATCGGTCGCCGCCTGGGCGGGCGCCGTCGCCATCAGAGCCAGGGCGCAGGCCGCGACCATTGAGAGCCGGGTCTGCATCTTCACAAAAGCCATGGCTTCGCCCCCTAGTTGATCGCTTGCTCGGTCATCACCTTGCCCGTTGGCAGGGTCACGTCGACGATCTGACCGCCCGTCGTCCCATCCCGAAACGGATGATAGCGGACAACGACCTTATCACCCGTCTTCAGCGTGCCCGGGCGCCAACCCGCCCGACCCAAGAGGTTCGGGCTGGTCATCTCGATGCTGTACTCCTTCTGCACGCCATCTTCCGTCGCGGTGACATAGATCCAGGCGTGCGGATTTGAGAACTGGTACTTCTTGATCGTACCGGCGACGCTGCTGGTCTTCTGGCGATCAAACATGGCCGCCGAGTGATGGGCCCAGGCTGGCGCGGACAGGAGCGCCGTCGTCGCCGTCGCGAGAGTCAAATACTTCAAACCGGACATCTGGATCTCCTGTCGCAATATTGTGGGGGTTAGTCTTTGGCGCCGATGAAACCGGTTGTTCCGTCCGGCATGACGGGGTTCCGATTGTTCTCTTCACAGACGTATTGAAGGATCTGATCGCCCGAATTCTTGACGTATGTGCGCGTTACAGTCCACGGCGTCGTGTAGGCCTTGGGATCGGTCAGGGTCAGCTTGACCTGCATCTTGGTCGGCGAAATCAAATGGAAGACTTCACGCACCGTCAGCTGGTCGCTGTGACCGACGTGCGTCGTATCGAGAACCGTGTCGCCGCGAAGTTCGTCCGTATCGATGACCAGGTCGTCGCCTTGCCAATGGCCGGTCGAGTAACCGTTGAACGTCGGGAAGCCGAGACGCTCCGGCGCTGATTTGTCCATGAAGGCCCGGCGGGTCTGGGCCATGTATTCGAACAGCAGGTAGGTCACCTTCGGCGTCAGCACGATCTCGATGGGGAAAGGCGAGGCCATGATCCGTGGAACGCCGGGAGGCAGGCATGCCGCCGGGGGATCGGCCAGCGGCACGCCCTTGGCGGCCGCCTCCAGCGCCTCCTTGTAGAGCGCCGCGTATTCGGGCGTGAAGGGCGGATTCTGAGGGGCGCCGCGCTTGGCGTTAGTGTCCCAGAGCACCCCCTGCTCGCCCGTCCAGATGCCGTTGAAATCGGATCGCTGCGGCGCCTTCCTTGCGGCCCGAGCGGGCGCGGGCGCCGCCAGAGCGACGGCAGGCGCCGACGATAAGCTCAAAGCGCCGGCGAAGATCGCCAGACCTGTGACGGACGCAAGGCGCATCAACCCGGAGCCCTGGCGTTGAGATTGCCAAGGGTCTTGCCGTTCGGGAGGCGCGTGAAGACGAAGTTCCCGCCCAGCTCGCCATTTCTCAGCGGATTGACCGTTAAGGTCAGCTGGTCTCCAGGTTTCAGGCTGTCAGGCCGCCAGCCCTGGCGAAGCAGCATGTTCGGGCTGGCCCCCTCTATGCTCCAGACCGCTGGCCCCTTGTCGCCCTTGACGATCAATTCAATGAACACATGGGGATTGGTCCATTGAAAGGCCCGCACCGTGCCGGCCAACTCGATCTGTTTGTTGCGGTCGAACATCGCGAACGAATGGTGAGCCGAGGCCGCCGGCGCGGCCGC
>CANJKM010000240.1 GCA_947474805.1 Caulobacterales bacterium
AGCCGATGCCCGTGAGGTTTCGCGGCAGCGGTGCAGATATGACGCGCCCCAGGCGGACGATGCCCAGGTCGTCACCGCGTGCCGATCAAGGCCCTCGGGCCCTGCGGATGGCCTTCCAGGTCCTGGAAGCGGCGGGTAGGAGAGGGGAGCCCCTACCGGCCTGTTTCCTGGCCCGCCCCTAGTAGCTGAAGCGGACACCCGCCCGAAACTGGCGGCCGATCACGTCGTAGATCACCGGGTTGGTCTGGGACACCTGGGTCGGAACGACCGGTGGATCCTTGTCGAACAGGTTCTGGACGTTGCCGTAGAGCTGGATCGAGCGGTTGTCCCGCCGAAGCAGGTCGTACTGGGCCGAGAGGTCGAAATAGGTCACTGACTTGACGCTGTTGTCGGCGATCTCGTTCGGCCCCCAAGTGTTGTTGAGGTTGCCCCCGCCCACGTAGCGCATCGCGCCGGTGGCCGAGAACGGACCCCGGTCATAGGTGGCCAGGAGGCTCCAGCGCCATTTCGGGCCGCCGTAGGCGCCGCGGGCCGAGGAGCCAACGTCGCCGGCGTAGTCGACGGTGGTGATCAGGTCGTTGACCACCAGCTTGTTCACCCGCGTGCCGAGGAACTGCAGGGTCATATTGCCGGCGCCGGCGCCGAAGACGCCGTCCAGCCCGCGGCGGTAGCGGATCTCGAAGTCGTAGCCGGTGGTCCGGATCGAGCCGATGTTGAACCGGGCGAGGGTCACCGAATTGATCACATTGCCGGTTTGGTCGACGAACGGGCAGAGCGAGGCGGTGCCCGAGAAGCAGAAATCGACGATCCGCTGACCGGTCAGGGTGGCGATGGCCTTCTTCAGGTCGATGTCGTAGCGGTCGACCGAGATGTCGAGCCCGGGGATGAAGCTCGGCTTAAGAACCACGCCGAGCGTGGTGGTGTCGGCCACTTCAGGCGTCAGGTTGGGGTTGCCGATGGTGATGTTGGGGATGCTGACGGTGACCCGGGTGACCGGGTGCTGGATCGGCTGCTGGGCCGAAACCCCCTGGGTGTAGAGTTCGGAGATGTTGGCCGCGCGGATGTCGCGCGACTTGGTCGCCCGCAGACGGATCTGATCGTTGAGTTCGTAGCTGAGGCCAACCTTCCAGGTGGTGACCCGGCCCGAGGTTGAATAGTCGGTCAGGCGGATGGCGGTGTTCAGTTCGAGCAGTTTGGCGAACGGCTGGTTGGCCAGCAGCGGGGTGACCGCTTCGGCGTAGCCCTCGGTCACGGTGATCTTGCCGTTGATGGGCCTTTGGTTGCCGACGTGCCAGCCGCCGACCGCCGAGATCGGGTCGGAGACGCCGTTGGCCTTCTCCTGGCGGTGCTCCAGGCCTGCGGCGAGCGAGACCTCGCCAGCCCAGGTGGAGAAGGGTGAGCCGCGTACGTTGGCGGCGGCGACCGTCTGCTCATACAGGAGGTCGAAGGTCTCATCGCCGGTGAAGTAGGCCTTGGCCTGGGGCGAGATGGAGCCGGTTCCGAAGATGTTGGCCGGCACGCAGCCGTTGGTCGGAGCCGTCAGGGTCGAGCGGCAGACGATCTGGCCGTTGGCGGGGTTGACCACCGCGTCGACCGCATTGCGGAAGTTGGCCTGGTTGCGGGCGTTCAGGACGTCGCCTTGGTAGTCGGTCCGGCCGTATTGGACGAAGGCGTCCATGGTCCAGCCGCCGCCCAGTTCGGCGTCGCCGCCGACGACATAGCGCTGGGTCTCGGTCGAGACATCGTTCACCCCGTTGCCGAGGTCGGTGTTGTTTCGGCCCACCGCCAGGGTGGTGACATTGGCGGCGGTCATCCGCGCGACGACCGAGGCCGGCAGGAAGGGATTTGTCCGCTGGATGGTGATCGGGGCGGTGTCGCGCACATTGTTGCCGCGTCCCCGGGAGTTGGACTTTCCCCAAGCCGCCTCGGCATAGACCGAGACTGCGCCGTCGAAGTCGTAGTCGATCCGGCCCAGGAGGTTCCGACGGGTCAGAGGGTTGGTCAGCAGGGACGAGTAGGAGAAGCCGTAGTTGTCGCCGCCCTGTTGGAAGGACGGGCCGACGATCGAGCCGTAGTTGAAGGCGCCGACTCCGCCGTTGGGCAGGAAGGTGGTCCCCTTGAGCGGCCCGCTCTGAACGATGCCGCCGACCGTGTGGTTCACGGGGCGATAGTCCGGGACGAGCAGGTTGCGCGGGCCCGTGGCGGCGGGGTTGGGCATGATGCCCCACTCCTGGCGGCCCCAGTCGCGGCTGTAGGCCTCGCCGGCGCCCTTGTTCTTGTCGTACTCGCCGCCGACGGTGAAATGGCCCTTGCCGCTGGCGAAGCTCGTGCCGAAGGCGAGGCCGGCGAAATAGCTCCTGAAGTCGTCGTGGGTCGATTGTCCGTAGGAGACGTTGCCGCTGAAGCCCTGCAGGTTCTTCTTTAGCTGGATGTTGACCACGCCGGCGACGGCGTCCGAACCGTAGGCGGCCGAGGCCCCGCCGGTCACCACCTCGACATTGTTGATCAGAATGGAGGGGATAAGGTTGAGGTCGGCCTGGCCGTTGGGCGAACTCGGGGTCAGGCGCCGGCCGTCGACCAGGGTCAGGGTGCGGATCGAGCCCAGGCTCCGCAGATTGGCGAAGAAGGCGCCGGGAGCGTCGAAGCTGCGCGGACCGGAGGCGGCCGGGGAATAGTCCGACTTGAAGGCCGGCAGGTTATTCAGGACGCCGCCGATGCTGGTCGCGGTCGCGGTGGTCAACAGCGTTCCGGCGACGACGGTGGTCGGCGTCGGGGCCAGGAAGCCAGCGCGGGCGACGCGCGAGCCGGTGACGATCACTTCGCCGAGAGCGGCCGTTTCGTCCGACGCGGCGGTCTGAGCCGCGGCCTGGCTGGAGAGGGCCAGAGCGATGGCCAAGGCGCTAGCGCCGGCGAGGCGGATTCCGGCGGTGGATTTTTGATTGTGCATAGTGTTTCCCCGTACGGTTTTAAGATTTTTGTAGCGGCTGTCGGTGCGCCGTATTCCTTATCGGGCTTTGGATTGACGCCTGCGCGACCGGTTCTCGAAGGCGGCGCGGAGGCGGATTGTGATGAGCGATTAGTGACGGTCGGTAATGTATAAATTGCTTCTATGTTAAGTAGGTTGTCACCGTGTTTCGCTAGACGCAAGGGCGGTTTCGGCGGTGCGGTGCGACTAAGGCCCGGCTTTCATTGGCCTTTGATGGCCAGCCTCGGTCGAGGGGGGAGATCTGCGTTGACGCGGGGTTCGTCCCGACAATAAACTTCCTTAACATGCCGGACGTCAGCTCTGGTGGCGGGAGGTGTCGACTTGAAGGCGTTGGTCGGGGCCTTGGCGGCGTTTCGAACCGTGGCGATCGGCGTTTCGCTGGCCACATTTCTGGCCCACCCCGCCGCCGCCCAGGACGCCAGCGAGATTCGCACATGGAACGCCGTTCCGCCGCCGACGCTGCCACATGACATCCAGGGCGTCTGGTGGGCGACGCCTTATACCCGCGACTTTCGCAGGCTGGACGGCTCGATGCCGCCGATGACGCCGCTCGGGCAGGCCACGGCCAAGCGGCGGGTCGAGATGCTGGAGGCCGGCACGCCCATCGCGGACGCCTCGTCCCAGTGCTACCCGCTCGGCGTGCCGCGGATCATGACCACGCCCTATCCGATCCAGATCCTGCAGTCGGACGGCCTTCTGACGATCCTTACGGAATACAGCCACGTCGTGCGGCTGGTGCATATGGACGCCCCTCCGCCGCCGGCGGATACGCGGGCGACCTTCTCCGGCTACTCGACCGGGCGCTGGGACGGCGACACCCTTGTGATCACCACCAGCCACCTCAGCAAGGAAGGGACGATCGACCAGACCTCGCTCTCGCACGGCCCGAGGCTGACGGTCACCGAGCGGATCAGCAAGGTGGCCGGCAAGAACGGGGTGGTCAGCCTGCGCGACCGCCTGACCATCGACGATCCGGACTATTATTCGGAGCCCTGGACCGCCGAGCGCGTGTTCCACTGGCGCAGCGACATCCGGATCATGGAATACTCCTGCGAGGAAAATAACCGGAACAAGCCGGTCGACGGCATTACGAGGCTGCAGCCGTGAAGCGTTTGAAGCTGTCCACCGTCGCCATCAGCGCCGCCGGTCTTGGCGCGACCGCGCTCCTGATCAGCGCCTGCCAGAACTACGGCGCGCAGAAGATGGCGCAGGGCGCGCCCGAGGTTCCCGACAAGATCAGCTATAACTTC
>CANJKM010000241.1 GCA_947474805.1 Caulobacterales bacterium
CGGCCGACGGCGGCGCGCAGGTCCTCGAAATCGGCGGCGTCGACCGGGAAGAGGCCGCAGAAGACGACCGGCTGGACTTCCTTGAACCCGGGCAGGGCCTTTTCGGTCTGGCGTTTCTCGTCGGTCAGGGTGTCGCCGACGGCGGCGTCGGCCACCTCCTTGATCGAGGCGGTGAGGAAGCCGACCTCGCCGGGGCCCAGGCTCTCGACGTCGGTGTTCTTGGGCAGGAAGACCCCGACCTTGTCGACGCGGTGGCTGGCGCCGGTCTGCATCATGCGGATCTGCTGGCCGGCCTTCAGCCGCCCGTCGAACACGCGCACCAGCACCACCACGCCGAGATAGGCGTCGTACCAGGCGTCGACGACCAGGGCCTTGAGCGGCGCGTTCTCGTCGCCCTTGGGCGGGGGCAGGCGGGTGACGATGGCTTCGAGCACCTCGGGGATGCCGATGCCGCTCTTGGCCGAGCAGAGCACGGCGTCAGAGGCGTCCAGGCCGATCAACTCCTCGATCTGGGCCCGCACCCGTTCGGGCTCGGCGGCCGGCAGGTCGATCTTGTTCAGGACCGGCACGATCTCGTGATTGTTGTCGATGGCCTGATAGACATTGGCCAGGGTCTGGGCCTCGACGCCTTGCGAGGCGTCCACCACCAGGATCGAGCCCTCGCAGGCGGCGAGGGAGCGCGAGACCTCATAGGCGAAATCGACGTGGCCCGGCGTGTCCATCAGGTTCAGGACATAGGTCTCGCCGTCCTTGGCCTTGTAGTTCAGGCGGACGGTCTGAGCCTTGATGGTGATGCCGCGCTCGCGCTCGATATCCATGTTGTCCAGCACCTGCGCGGTCATCTCGCGCGCGGTGAGGCCGCCCGTCTCCTGGATGAGGCGGTCGGAGAGGGTGGATTTGCCGTGGTCGATGTGGGCGACGATGGCGAAGTTACGGATGCGGGACAGCGGCGTCTGACTCATGCGCCCGCCTCTAGCACATCCCGTTCCTTTGTCCTCCCCCGCGCTAGGAAGCGGCGCGCGGGTTCACCGGGCGTTAAATATGATCGGGGCACCTGATGCGCGGGCGTATCGCGTGAGGAAACCTGGAATGCAGCTCGACAGACGCACAGTGATCGCAGGCGGCATCGGCGTCGGCCTGGCCCACCCGGTGTTCGCCCAGGACGCCCCGCCAGCGGCCTCCATGCCGCCGCCGACCACGCCGTCTCCCGAATACGCCGCGCCGGGCAAGGCCAAGACCTATGAGAAGGGCGAGATCGCCGGAAAGGTCTCCGACTTCTTCGGCGTCACCGCCGAGGCGGCCGGCGGGGTGGTCGAGCGCGCCTTCCACGACAAGGGCCAGCCCACCGGCTACATCGCCGGTCAGGAAGGCTCGGCCGCCATCGCCATCGGCGCCCGCTACGGCAAGGGCCTGCTTTACATGAAGGACCGCGAGCCGGTTACGGTGTTCTGGCAGGGTCCGTCGATCGGTTGGGATCTGGGCGGCAACGCCTCTCGGGTTTTCACCCTCTGCTACAACCTGCAGGACCCGCAGATGATCTTCCAGCGCTTCCCCGGCGTGGAAGGCTCGGCCTATTTCATCGGCGGCCTGGGCGTGAACTACCAGAAAGCCGAGGACATCACCCTGGCCCCGATCCGCACCGGTGTGGGCCTGCGCCTGGGCGCCAACGTCGGCTATCTGGCCTACACGCGCCGTCGCAGCATTATCCCGTTCTAGACGGCGGGCCGAACGCGGGCCAAACAGGCGGCGTGACCCTTCCGCCCGGCTTCACCCTTTTGCAGGTCGTCCCGCGCCTCGACGCCGGCGGGGTCGAGCGCACGACTCTCGATATCGACGCGGCCGTGATCGCGGCGGGCGGCCGCTCCCTTGTCGCGTCGGCCGGCGGGCGTATGGAGGAGCAGCTAAAGGGCGAGCTGGTCCGTCTTCCGGTCGACAGTAAGAACCCCTCGGTACTGATCGCCAACCGCAAGCGACTGAAGGCGCTGATCGACCGGGAGGGGGTCAGCCTCGTCCACGCCCGCAGCCGAGCGCCGGCCTTCTCGGCTCTGTGGGCGGCGAGGGCGACGGGCGTGCCCTTCGTCGCCACCTACGCCGGAATCTACAACGCCAGCTCGCCGCTGAAGCGCTGGTACAACGGGGTGATGACGCGGGGCGAGGCGGTGATCGCCAATTCCTATTTCACTCGCGACCGGCTCCTGGCCGAGCACAGCGTCGATCCGGAAAAGGTGACGGTGATCCCGCGCGGATTGGATCTGGACGGGTTCGATCCCGCCGCCGTCGCCCCGACGCGCGTCGCGGCCCTGCGCCAGGCCTGGGGGCTGGAAGGCGAGACGCGCCCCATCGCGCTGCTGGCCGGACGGCTGACCCGCTGGAAGGGCCAGGCCCTGGCCATCGAGGCCCTGGCCAAGCTGGATAGGCCCCTGGTGCTGGTGCTGGTCGGAGACGACCAAGGCCGCACCGGTTATCGCGAGGAGCTGCTGGCGCTGGCTCAGGCGAGGGGCGTGGCCGAACAGGTGCGCATCGTCGGCCATTGCGACGACATGCCGGCCGCCTATCTCCTGGCCGACTTCGCCCTTGCCCCATCTCTGGAGCCCGAAGCCTTCGGCCGCACCGCGCTGGAGCCGCAGGCCATGGGCCGCCCGGTGCTGGCGGCCGACCACGGCGGCGCGCGCGAGACGGTGGCGGACGGCGAGACCGGCCGGCTGGTCGCGCCCGGCGACGTCGAGGCCTGGGCGGAGGCGCTGGCGGACCTGCTGGACGCGGGGCCCCAGGCCTGGGCGCGGATCGGCGCGGCGGGGCAGGCGAGGGCGCGGCGGCTTTATTCGGTGCGCGGCATGACCGACGCTACCCTGGCCCTCTATGCGGGCCTCTTGAAGTGAAGCGGGTCCTGGTGATCAAGCTCGGCGCGCTCGGCGATTTCGCCCAGTGCTTCGGGGTGATGACGAGCATCCGCGCGGCCCATGCGGACGCCGAGATCACCCTCCTGACCACGCCGCCTTATGCGCAGATCGCGCGCGACAGCGGGCTTTTCGACAGGATCGAGACCGACGGGCGGGTGAAGAGCCCGCGCCACTATTGGCGATTGTTCCGCCGCCTGCGCGCCGACCGCTACGACCGGGTCTATGACCTGCACACCTCCAGCCGGACCAAGCAGTATCGCTGGTTCTTCTGGCCCCGTTTTCCGGAGTGGTCGGGCATTTCGCCGGGCGCCAGCCATCGCCAGACACGTCCAGACCGCGACGCTCTGCACAATCTCGACCGACTGGCCGACCAGCTGCATGTCGCCGGCATTGCTCCCGCCTATCCGCTGGGGGCGGCGCCAGCGCCCGACCTATCATGGGCCGTCAAGCTGTCGGGCAAAGACGTGGCCAAACGGTTTGGCCTCAAGCCCCCCTTCGCCCTGCTCGCGCCCGGAGCCTCGCCGACCGGAAACGCCAAGCGCTGGCCGGTCGAACGCTACGCGGCGCTGGCGGCGATCCTGCGGGGGCAGGGGATGGGGGTCGGGGTGCTCGGCGGCCCCGCGGAAGCCGAGGCGGCGCGGGCGATCCTGGCCGCCGCCCCCGGCTCTGTGGACCTCACCTGCAAGACCCGGGTGGTCGATCTGGCGGGTCTTGGGGCCCAGGCTGCGCTGGTCGTCGGCAACGACACTGGACCAACCCATTGGGCCGCCTATGCGGGCGCGCCGGGGCTGATGCTGATGGCCCCGGTGTCGCGGGAAGGGCACTGCGAACCACGCGCCAAGATGCAAACCTTGATGACCCCGGACCTCAAGGTCCTGCCGTTGGAGACAGTGATCGCGTCTCTGGTGCAACAAGGCCTGACCGAACCGCCCGGCGCCGCTTGATCGCAAGCCCTTGCAGGGTCATATACTTCCGGCGCGAAGGCTTGATTCCGCCCTAGCCCGATTTGCACCCGAAAACTGTCCCGGAGACCACCCCTATTCGCCGCCCCATGCAAGCGCCGCCCACCAAGGACGGACCGCGTATCAATGACGAAATCCGCGTCCCCAAGGTCCTTCTGATCGATCAGAACGGGGAGAAGCAGGGCATCATGCCGACTTCGGCCGCCATCGAGGCCGCTGAAGAGGTGGGGTTGGATCTGGTGGAAGTGTCGCCGA
>CANJKM010000242.1 GCA_947474805.1 Caulobacterales bacterium
ACGGGCGCAGGCGCGGTGGCCGGAGGCGGAGCGGCGGCCGCGACGGGCGGCGGCGGCGGCGGCGGCGCGGCGGGCCGGGGTTGCGTCTGCACAGGCGGCGCGGCGGCGGGGGCCGCGTCGGCCTTGGGGGCGTTGGACGCGGGCGGCTTGGTGTCGTAGCGGGCGATGTCAGACGGCCGGTCGCCCCGGCCCATCTGGCTGTAGCCGTTGGCGGGCGCGGCCTCGAACTCGGACGCGACGCCGCAGCCCGTGAGGGCGAGGGCGGCCAGGGCGAGCAGCCCGGAGGAAGCAGGGGAAAAGCGCATGCGCGCCCCTTATGCCGCGTGAGGCGCCAGCGCGTCGAGCCCGCGCCGCAGATCGGTGATCAGATCGTCGGGATCCTCCAGGCCGACATGCAGCCGGATCAGTGGTCCCTCTGCGCTCCAGGGCTTGGCGGTGCGCCGGACCTGGGGATCGCAATGGATTGCGAGACTTTCGAACCCGCCCCAGGAAAAGCCCAGGCCGAACAGCTCCAGGGCGTCGAGGAAGGCCAGTACGCCCGGCTCCGAAACCGGCTTGAGCACCAGGGAGAAGAGGCCGTTGGGGCCGGTGAAGTCCCGCTTGAACAGGGCGTGGTCGGGATGGTCGGCTCGGCCCGGATGGATGACGCGCGCGACCTCGGGCTGTTGCGCCAGCCAGTCGGCGACCTTCAGCCCGCCCTCGCCATGCGCCTTGATCCGTGTCGGCAGCGTCCTCAGCCCCCGCAGCATCACATAGGCGTCGTCGGGGGAGACGGTGGAGCCCAAATCCCGGCTGCAGGCCCGCAGCCTGTCGAACAGCTCGCGTGTCGCCACGGCGGCCGAGCCCATCAGAACGTCCGAATGGCCGCCGACATATTTGGTCAGGGCCTGGCAGGAGACATCCACCCCATGCGCCAGCGGCTTGAACAGGAAGCCCGCGCCATAGGTGTTGTCGATCAGGGTCAGGATACCCCGCGCCCGCGCGGCGGCGGCTATGGCCGGAACGTCTTGCATCTCGAAGGTCAGCGAGCCGGGGCTCTCCAGTACGATCATCCGGGTCGCGGGCGTGGCGGCGGCCATCACCTCATCCACCGTCGCGCGCGAGGGGACGTAACGGGTCACAACCCCATACCGCTTCAGAAAGCCGTCGCAGAAGCGGCGGATCGGGGCGTAGGCGCAGTCGACCACCACCACCTCGTCGCCCGCCTTCAGGAGAGCCAGCATCGGCCCGGTGATCGAGCCGAGGCCGCAGGGGTAGAGTTCGGTCCCGGCCGCGCCCTCGAGCTCGCTGATCGCCTCTATCAGCGCCGTGTGGGTCGGGAGCGCATTGGGCCGGCCATAGCTGGTCTTGCCCGGCGCATAGAGGTCGGCGGCCTTGTCGAGCAGGACGGTGGAGGCGCGCTGGATCGGCGGCCCGACCGTGTGCACCGTCTCGCGGCCGGCGTCGGCCCCGGCGCGGATGGCGCGGGTCGTGGCGCTCCAGTCGGGTCGGGGCGGCTTGGCCATTAGCTTCGGGCGACGGGCGAGTCGGGCAGGGCGCCCCATTCGCTCCACGAGCCGTCATAGACGGCCGTCTTCCAATTGCCCTCGCGCGCCATGGCCAGGGCCAGGTTGCAGGCGGTGACGCCCGACCCGCAGGTGGTGAAGGCGGCGGTCTTGGGGTCGGCCCCGTGCGCCTTGAAGGCGGCGACCGTGTCCGAGCGCTTGGCGAAGGCGCCCTCGGCGTCGACGATCTCGCTCGAGGGCACGCTGGTCGCGCCGGGCATATGGCCGCTCTTCAGCCCCTCGCGCGGCTCGGGCGCCTCGCCGTGGAAGCGGGCCGCCGGACGGGCGTCGAGCACCGGCGTCTTGCCCAGCGCCGCCAGCACCTGCTCATAATTGGCCACAAGCTCGGGTCGGAAGTTGGTCCTGAACTTGGCGGGCGCCCGCGGGGGCGGCGGGCCGGTCTCGATGGCGCGGTTCTCGGCCTTCCACTTGGCCAGCCCCCCGTCGAGCACGAAGACATTATCGTGGCCCATGGCCCGGAACATCCACCAGACCCGCGCGGCCGAGTTGCCGCCATAGACGACCACCAGACCGTCGTTGCCGATCCCCAGTTCGCCGACCTTGCGGGCGAAATCCTCGGGCGATGGCAGCATGTGGGGCAGGGGGTTGGAACGGTCGGAAATCTTGTCGATGTCGAACCGCTGGGCGCCGGGGATATGGCCGGCCAGGAATTCGGCATGGGCGTCGCGCGGAACGCCGGGCAGGAAGTAGGTCGCGTCCACCACCCTGATGAGAGGCGCCTCAAGCCTTTCGGCGAGCCAGGCGGTCGAAACGAGCGGATCCATTATTGCATCCAGGGCGGGGTCGGCAGGCCGCGTTCGCGCAGGAAGCCGGGGTTGAACAATTTGGACTGATAGCGCGCCCCGTGGTCGCACAACACCGTCACGATCGTCTTTCCCGGTCCAAGCTCGCGCGCCAGCCGCACGGCGCCGGCCACATTCACCCCCGCCGAGCCGCCGAGGCACAGGCCCTCGTGCTCCACAAGATCGAAAATGGTCGCCAGCATCTCCTCGTCCGGAATCTGATAGGCGCGGTCGACGGTCAGCCCTTCCAGGTTGGCGGTGATCCGTCCCTGTCCGATGCCTTCGGTCAGGGAGCTCCCCTCCGATTTCAGCTCGCCGGTGGTGTAATAGCTGAAGAGGGCCGCGCCCGGCGGGTCGGCCAAGCCGATGACCACATCGGATTTTTGAGCGCGCAGCCCCTCGGCCACGCCCGCCAGCGTCCCGCCCGAGCCGACCGAGCAGATGAAGGCGTCGACCTTACCCCCAGTCTGCTCCCAGATTTCCGGCGCGGTGGTGTCCACATGCGCCTGCCGGTTGGCGACATTATCGAACTGATTGGCCCACAGCGCCCCGCGCTCTTCGGCCAGCCGCCCCGAATAGCGGACGTAGTTCATCGGGTTGGAATAGGGCAGGGCGTCCACCTCCAGCAGCTCGGCGCCCAAGAGGCGGATGGCGTCCTTCTTCTCCTGGCTCTGGGTGCGGGGGATGACGATGGTGGTCCGATAGCCCAGCGCCGAGGCGACCATGGCCAGACCGATGCCGGTGTTGCCCGCCGTGCCCTCGACGATCTCGCCGCCGGGCTTGAGCAGGCCGCGCGCCTCGGCGTCGCGGATGATGTAGAGCGCCGCCCGGTCCTTCACCGAGGAGCCCGGGTTCATGAACTCCGCCTTGCCCAGGATCTCGCAGCCGGTCGCCTCGGAGGCGCCGCGCAGTCGGATCAACGGCGTGTTGCCGATGGCGTCGATCACGGAGGGCATGGGCTTCATTCGGGGCGGACTCCGCTAACGATCGGCGAGAGGTAGAGTTGGGCGCGCCTTGGCGCAAACCAGCTTATCTATAAGGCCCGGTCCGACAGGCCCTTGAAAGCCGCCAGCGCGCGGTTGCGTCCCTCCGACAGGTCGATGATCGGCAGGGGATAGTCCCGATCGAGTTTCAGGCCTACTCCCGACAGCACCGCCGGCGGCGCGGTCCAGGGCGCATGGATGTATTTTGACGACAGACGCGCCAGCTCGGGAACCCAGCGCCGCACATAGTCGCCATCCGGATCGAAACGCTCGCCCTGGCTGACCGGGTTGAAAACCCGGAAGAACGGCGCGGCGTCCCGGCCTGAGCCCGCCACCCACTGCCAGTTGCCCGGATTGTTGGCCGGGTCGGCGTCGACCAGCGTGTCCCAGAACCAGCGCTCGCCCCGCCGCCAGTCGATCAGGAGGTGCTTGATCAGGAAGGACGCCGCCGCCATCCGCACCCGGTTGTGCATGAAACCCTCGGCCCACAGCTGCCGCATTCCCGCGTCCACCCAGGGCAGGCCGGTGCGCCCGCGCGTCCAGGCTTCGAATCCCGCCTCGTCCGTGCGCCATTCCATCGCGTCGAACCGGTGGTCGACATTGACCGCCGCGATGTCCGGCTGGTCGAACAGGAGATGATGGTTGAACTCGCGCCAGCCCAGCTCGGAGCGGAACTTCTCCGAGGCGCCTGTCGCCGTATAGGCCTGGCGCGGGCTGATCTCGCCCCAGCTCAGGTGCGGGG
>CANJKM010000243.1 GCA_947474805.1 Caulobacterales bacterium
GAGGGCGGCAGCCCGAACGGTCTGGCCCGTCGCGGCTGGAAGTCCTCCATCATGAAGCCGGGTGACAAGATCACCGTGGTCATCAGCCCGATGAAGGACGGTTCCAACGGCGGCAGCCTGAAGTCCGTCACCCTGCCGGACGGCAAGGTTCTCTAATTCGGCTCTAGTCGCGGGGCTTCAGCTCCGCGGCGTAGCGCTTCCAGTTTGAGACGTAGCGTTCGGCCGTCCGGGACAACCGGGCGGCCGCTTCGTCATCCAGGGTCCGGATGATCCGGCCCGGCTGACCGACGACCAGCGAGCGGTCGGGAATCACCGCATTCTCCTTGATCAGGGCGTTGGCGCCGATCAGGCACTGCTTACCGATCTTGGCGCCGTTCAGCACTACGGCCCCGATCCCGATCAGGGTCCCGTCCCCCACCTCGCAGCCATGCAGCATGGCCTGATGGCCGATCGAGACCCCCTTGCCCAGGATCAGGGGCGAGCCGGGGTCGGTGTGCATGACCACCGCGTCCTGGACGTTGGAGTCCTCGCCGATGATGATGGGCTCGTTGTCGCCGCGCAGTATGGAGCCGAACCAGACGCTCGCGCCCGGCATCAACACTACCTTGCCTATCAATATGGCGCCCGGCGCCACCCAATACTGACCCGCTTCCGGGGTCTCCACGCGCGCGCCGCCGAGGTCATAGATCATGTCCAAATCCTAGCCGCCTTCTAGCCAAGGCGCGAGATAGCCGTGCTAGGCTTTCCCGCACGCGGAGACCTGACGATGGCGAAGACGGCGATGGCGATCCTGGGGGCCACGGGCGACCTGGCGCTGCGGATGCTGTTCCCATCCCTCTATTTTCTGGAGCTGGACGGTCTCCTGCCCGAGGGCATGGCCATCGTCGGCGGCTCGCGGACCGAAACCGACACGGCCGGTTTCCTGGCCAAGGTCGAGACCTCGGTGCGGGAGCGCAGCGAGGGGTTCTTCCGCGACGATTGCTGGAAACGGCTGGCCGACCGCATCACCTATGTCTCGGTCGACGCCAGTCAGGCCCCCAGTTTCAAGGCGCTCGCCGCCGCTCTAGCCGGGGCGGAGGAGGTGGTGTTCTACCTGTCGACCTCGCCCAGCCTCTACGCCGCCACCTGCGCCGCCCTGACGGTCCATGGCCTGACCGGAGGCAAGAACCGGATCGTGGTCGAAAAGCCGATCGGACGTGACCTGAAGTCCTCGGCCGCCATCAACGACGCCCTCGGCTCGGCCTTCTCTGAAGACCGGATTTTCCGCATCGACCACTACCTCGGCAAGGAGGCGGTGCAGAACCTTCTGGCCCTGCGTTTCGCCAACACCTTGTTTGAGCCGCTGTGGAACAAGGTCTCGATCGACCATGTGCAGATCACCGTCGCCGAGAGCGTCGGCGTCGGCGGGCGCGGCCCCTATTACGACGAGTACGGTGCTCTGCGCGACATGGTGCAGAACCATATGCTGCAGCTCCTTTGCCTCATCGCCATGGAGCCGCCCGCTAGCCTGGAGCCGGAGTCGGTCCGCAACGAGAAGGTCAAGGTGCTGCGGTCCCTGCGGCCCATCGAGGGGCGTGAGCTCGATAAGCGCACCGTGCGCGGCCAGTATGTGCGCGGGGTCTCCGACGGGGAGAGCGTGCCCGGCTATCTGGAGGAACTGGGACACAACAGCGAGACCGAAACCTTCGTCGCCTTGGCCGCCCATATCGACAATTGGCGCTGGGCGGGCGTGCCCTTCTATCTGCGCACCGGCAAGCGGCTGCCGTCCAAGGCCAGCCAGATCGTCATCCAGTTCCGCGAGGTGCCGCACTCGATCTTCGAGGGCTCGGACCTCCTGGCCAACCGGCTGACCATCCGCCTGCAACCGGAGGAGGGGATCAGCATGACGCTGATGAACAAGACGCCGAGCCTGGATCGCGGCGGAATGAATTTGAAGCCGCTCAGCCTGAACCTTTCCCTGATCGACGCCTTCCCCGGCGAGCGGCGGCGGCGGATCGCCTATGAGCGTCTGCTCCTGGAGGTCATCGCCCACAACACCACCCTGTTCGTGCGTCGCGACGAGATCGAGGCCGCCTGGGCTTGGGTCGACGGGATCGAGGCCGGCTGGGAGCGCCAGGGCGTCTCGCCCGCTCCCTATGCGGCGGGAACCTGGGGTCCGTCGGGCGCTTTCGCCCTGACGGAGCGCCAGGGGCACACTTGGTACGATTAGCGTTCGGCGGGTTGGGAAAGACGGTCAATCTCGGCTAACGGTCGGGCATGAGCGAGATCCGCATCTTCATCGACGCCGACGCCTGTCCCGTGAAGGACGAGGCCTACAAGGTGGCCGCGCGCTACCTGCTGCAGGTCTATGTCGTCTCCAACAGCTTCATCATGACGCCCAAGAGCCCGATGATCGAACGGGTGGTGGTCGAGGCTGGGCCCGACATCGCCGATGACTGGATCGCTGAACGGGCGGGTAAGACCGACATCGTGGTCACCAACGACATTCCGCTCGCGGCGCGGGTCTTGACCAACGGCGGCCAGGCCATCGGCGCCAACGGCCGGCCCTTCACCCACGACACTATCGGCTCCGCGCTCGCGGGGCGGGCGATCGGCGAGCATATGCGCTCGATGGGCGAGATCACCGGCGGACCCAAACCCTTCGAAGCCAAGGACCGCTCGCGCTTCCTGCAGGCGCTGGACGAGGCGGTGAACCGCGCGCGGCGCAAGGTGTGATCGTCCGCATCGACGACCCGTCCGACCCGCGTATCGCCGACTACCGCGACGTGCGCGAGCGCGACCTGCAGCGCGGCGGAGGCTTCATGGCCGAGGGCGAGGTGGTGCTGCGCAAAGCCATTCACGGCCGTCATGTCTTGCGCTCGCTGCTGCTGGCCGAGGATAGGGTCGCGGCTCTTGCCGATGTGATCGCCGCTCTGCCCGACACGGTCCCGGTCCATGTCGCGCCCCAGGCGTTGATGGACGGCGTCGTCGGTTTTCATATCCACCGAGGCGTGCTGGCCTATGGCGAGCGGGCGGCCGAACCCGATCCCGACGCCCTCCTGGCCGAGACAGACCTGGTGCTCGTCCTCTATGGGGTGGCCAACACCGACAACATGGGCGGGGTCTTCCGCAACGCCGCCGCCTTCGGCGTCGGGACGGTGCTGCTCGATGAGACCTGCTGCGATCCCCTCTATCGCAAGGCCATCCGCACCTCGGTCGGGGCGAGCCTGCTCGTGCCCTTCGCGCGGACGCCCGATCCGTTGGCGGCGCTGGAGCGGGCCGGCTTCACCGCCATCGCGCTGAGCCCCTCGGGCGCCGAAACCCTGCACGCGCTGAAGCGACCGGGGCGCGCCGCCCTGCTGCTCGGGACCGAGGGCCCCGGCCTGCCGGACGCGGTGATGACGCGCTGCCGCACCGTCTCCATCCCCATGTCCGGCGGCTTCGACAGCCTGAACCTGGCGACCACCAGCGGGATCGCCCTGCACCAGCTCGCCTTTGGCTAGCGCCCCTTGAACACCGGCTTCCGCTTCTCGACGAAGGCGGCCATGCCCTCCTTCTGATCCTCGAGCGCGAAGGTGGACTGGAACAGCCGGCGCTCGAACATCACGCCTTGCGAGAGCGTCGTCTCATAGGCGGCGTTGACCGCCTCCTTGCCCATCATCACCGCGATGGGGGACATGCCCGCGATCTTCATCGCCACCTTCTTGGCCTCGTCGATCAGCTCGGCGGCGGGGATGACGCGGGACGCCAGCCCGGCGCGCTCGGCCTCGGCCGCGTCCATCATTCGGGCGGTCAGGACCATCTCCATCGCTTTGGACTTGCCGACGAAGCGGGTCAGCCGCTGGCTGCCGCCGGCGCCCGGGAAGACGCCGATATTGATCTCGGGCTGGCCGAAGCGGGCGGTGTCCGCCGCCAGGATGAAGTCGCACATCATCGCCAGCTCGCAGCCGCCGCCCAGGCAGAAGCCCGCCACCGCCGCGATTACGGGCTTCCTGCATTTCAGCACCGCCTCCCAGGTCGAGGTGATGAAGTCCTGGGTGTAGGCGTCGGCGTAGCTGAGGTTGGCCATCTCCTTGATGTCGGCCCC
>CANJKM010000244.1 GCA_947474805.1 Caulobacterales bacterium
CGGCGCGGCACGCCTATCTGGTGTCTTCCGGCGGGCGGCTGGAGGTGAATGGCGTGGTGCTGGAAAACCGCGACGGCGCGGCGGTGACCGGCGAGACCGAGTTGAAGGTCACGGCATTGGAAGACGGCGACGCGGTTCTGGTCGACGCCGCTTAAGGTTCCGGCAACCTTAGCTTAGCTGTCCGTCAAGGTTTGCGGGCTAGAAGGACGGACATGAAATACGCCCGTCCGCTCTGCCTCGTCGCCCTGGTGCTCTGCGTCGGCTTGCTGCTGCAGGCCTGCGCCGCGGTCAGCCTGGCCAGCGCCACCGCGAGCGGCGTCGGCACGGTGGTCAACACCGGCGTGGGCGTGACCAAGAAGGTCGGCCACACCGCCGGCCTTTAGAGGTTCAGGCAGCAGCGCTCGCCGATCGAGGGGCGCGACACGGCCACCCGCGACAGGCCCGGGAAGTCGGCCTTCAGCTTTTCCGCGAAATACAGGCAGAGCCGCTCCAGCGTCGGGCTTTCGAGGCCCGGCTTCTCAT
Source organism: Caulobacterales bacterium (assembly GCA_947474805.1). Lineage (GTDB taxonomy): Bacteria > Pseudomonadota > Alphaproteobacteria > Caulobacterales > Caulobacteraceae > CANJKM01. Next base: position 523 of record CANJKM010000244.1, read on the forward strand.
TCAGCATGCCGTGGTCGAGTTCGGCCGCCGCCGCCTTGAGCACGGCGTCCAGCTGGCCGAGGTCGGCGACCCAGCCGACCGGCTGCTGCATCGGGCCGCGCACGGTCGCCTCGACCTGAAACGAATGGCCGTGTACGCGGCGATAGCCGTCGCGCGGACCGTCCGGCAGGTAGTGGGCGGCGTCGAACGCAGCCGTCTTGGTGATCTCGAACTGGCTCATCGAGGCGGGTGAAACCCTAAACCTCGGCTTTTTGCAAGGATTGCAGGAAGGCGACCTTGGCGATCCCGTAGGTCCGCTCGTCCAAAATCTCATAGCCCGGGGCGTTCAGCGGACCCTCGGTCGCGCCGCGCTCGACCACGGCGATGGCGTCTTCGGCCAGCCATTGACCCTTCAGGAGTTCAGCCAGGGCGCGCTCGGCCAGGCCCTTGCCGTAGGGCGGGTCGAGGAAGGCGAGGTCGAAGGGGGCCCCGGCGCTGGCGGGTTTGAGGCCAAGATCGGTAGCGTCGCGGCGATGCAGGCGGGTCTCTCCGAACAGGCCGTAGGCGTCGATGTTGTCGCGGATGGCCCCGCGCGCGTCCTCGTCGGTCTCGACGAACAGGCAGAAGGCGGCGCCGCGCGAGAGGGCTTCGAGCCCGAGGGCGCCCGAGCCGGCGAAGAGGTCGATGACGCGCAGGTCTTCCAGAGCCGGGGCCCAGGCCGCGTGCTCCAGAATATTGAACACCGCCTGGCGGGCGCGGTCGGAGGTGGGGCGGGTGTCGCGGCCTTGCGGCGCGGTGATGGCCTTGCCGCGGAAACGGCCGGAGACGATCCGCACGGGACTACTTCTTGTTGCGGGGCTTGGCGCCGCCGGGTTTGGGCCCCTGGGCCCTGGGTTTGTTGATCACCGCCTTCTTCTTCGGGCGGGCCCAGCCGGCCTTGTAGACGGTCTTGGGCTTCTCTTCGGCCGATGCGGCCTTCTTGCGGACGGGACCCGGTCCGGTTCCGGGCGCCCGGCGCTCGCGCGACTTGCCGGCGCCGGGGTTGACCTTGGCCATCGGGGGAGCGACCCGGCGGTCGCCCTTGGGCAGGTTCTCGGGCGCGATCTGGTCGGACAGCAGCTCGCGGATGACGCGGGGCCCGACCTCCTCGACCTCGCCGGGGGCGAGCGTGCCGAGCGCGAACGGGCCGTAGGCGAGGCGGATCAGGCGGTTGACCTTCAGGCCGACGGATTCGAGCACCCGGCGGACCTCGCGGTTCTTGCCCTCGGTCAGGGAGACGGAGATCCAGAGGTTGGCGCCGCCTTCGCCCTGGGCCTTGTCGATCTTGGCCTCGATCGGGCCGTACTCCACGCCCTCGACGGTGACGCCGTTCTTCAGGGTGTCGAGCTTGTCCTGGTTGACCCCGCGGCCGAAGGCGCGGGCGCGGTAGCGGCGGACCCAGCCGTTCTTGGGCATCTCCAGGGCGCGGGTCAGTTCGCCGTCGTTGGTGAGGAGAAGCAGGCCCTCAGAATTGATGTCGAGCCGCCCGACCGAGATGACGCGCGGCAAACCCTCGGGCAGGTTCTCAAATACGGTCGGCCGGCCGCGCGGGTCCGTGTGGGTGGTCACCAGGTCGACCGGCTTGTGGTAGCGCCAGACCCGAGTCGGTTCGCGCTCAGCGACGACGACACCGTCGACGGTGAGGATGTCCTTGCGCCCGACCTTGACCGCCGGGGTGGTGAGCACGACGCCGTTCAAGGCCACCTTGCCGTCCTCGATCAGGCGCTCAATCTCGCGGCGCGAGGCGACCCCGGCGCGGGCAAGGGCCTTGGCCACGCGCTCTCCGTCTTGGGCGCCATCGCCATCGGGGGCTTGACCGGGACGGGCGCTCGCGCGCTTCTCAGAAGGATGATCGACCATGACGAGGCGTTAATGCGCATCGCCCTCGGCCTAGCGCAAGACGCCGCCGACGCGGGCGAGGCGCCGATCGGGGCGGTGCTGGTCGATCCGGCCACCGGCGCAGTGGTCGCGTCGGCGCACAACGCCCCCATCGCTCGGCACGATCCGACCGCCCACGCGGAGATATTGGCCCTGCGCGCGGCGGGGGAGGCGCTGGGCAACTACCGGCTCACGGGCTTGACCCTCTATGTGACGCTGGAGCCTTGCGCCATGTGCGCCGGGGCGATCAGCCACGCGCGGATCGGCCGGGTGGTGTTCGGGGCCCCCGATCCCAAGGGCGGCGGGGTGCTGCACGGGGCCAGGGTGTTCGACCAGCCGACCTGCCATTGGCGGCCCGAGGTGGTTTCCGGCGTGTTGGCGGAAGAGGGTGGAAATTTGCTACGTAACTTTTTTAGAGCTCGAAGATAACTTATTATTGCTATTTACCTAAGAACGAGCGATATGGAGTTGCGTACACGGAGTAGCCCCACGAGCAAATACGAGCCTTTCGCCCGACATCTGTCCCAACTCCAGACCGACGAAAAGACTTTCTCGTTCGCGGAGGTGGAAGGTATCCTTGGTCGTCCGCTGCCGCCTTCGGCCGCTGGGGATTGCGCTCAGCAATGGTGGGCGAATACCGCCACCCATAGCCAAGGCAAGGCCTGGCTGGACGCAGGCTGGCGTGTGGATGGCCTCGACTGCCATGCCAAGCGGATCCGTTTTCGGCGCCAATCCGGGGGTGAAGCTATTTCTCAGCCCCTCTCCGAACTCAGCGGCCTGTCGCCTGCAGCGCTACGCATGCTTTCCGATTATGCCGAAGAAGCCGGGCTCGATGAAAACGCGGCTGTGGTCGCCATCCTTAATGAAACGGCGCTTCAGCGTCGGCGGCAGCTGCTGGATTGGTTCAGGAACAATTCGCCGGTGACCAGCAGCAATAGCGCCGATCTGATCCGCGAAGACCGTGATTCTCGCTGACGCCTTGATCCTCGACGCTTCGGTCGCGGCGGCCATCTTCTTCACCGAGCCGGGGCGGTCGGAGAAGGCTAGGGCGATGGCAGATGGTCGGACCGTTCTGCTGGCTCCCGACTTCCTGTTCATCGAGATGGCGAGCATCGCCTCGAAGAAGACAAGGCGGGGGGAGGTTCCCATAGCGTTCGCCGAGCGCGCGCTTAGCTCACTTTCCACCGTGGTGAGCGAGGTTATCCCGAGTGCGCCCTTCATCGAGCGCGCCTTTGCGTTATCGGTCGCGCACGGCGTATCGGTGTATGAGGGCCTCTATCTGGCCCTGGCCGAGCAGCGCGGGTGTCCCGTCGTGACTGCCGACATCAAGCTGGTGGAACGCGCCAAGGCCGGTGGCCTGGGCCGGTTGGTGCAGGCGCTGTAGCGCCTCGAAGCACAATAAGTTTTGGCGACCTTCCTTGACTCAATGAGGGCCCAGACCTACTTCCGCCTCGGGTTGGCACTCGGGGTGTTGGACTGCTAACGCCCCCGACCCACCGAAAAGTTTAACGTCCTAACGGAGACCGCAGATGAAGTTTCGTCCGCTTGGCGACCGCGTGCTGGTGAAGCGCGTGGAAGAAGAGGCCAAGACCAAGGGGGGGATCATCATCCCTGACACCGCCAAGGAAAAGCC
>CANJKM010000245.1 GCA_947474805.1 Caulobacterales bacterium
AGCCTGGGTAGCTCAGTTGGTAGAGCAGCGGATTGAAAATCCGCGTGTCGGTGGTTCGAATCCGCCCCCAGGCACCATCCCTTCCCCGCCTTCCCGCCGCGGCCGGGTCCGGCCCGGCCGGGTATAGATTTCCCACATGGCCCATCTGATCAGTTGAATGCTGCATTGCAGCGCATTTTCCCTGTGGAGGCGAACTGGTGGGAGAATGCGGCGCGGGCGCGCCTGCTTAGGAATTGTGCGCTGCAATCTTGCGCCCTCATCCCAGGGCTCACTTGGAAAGAGTCACTTGACGTGAACCAAGGGGATTGCCAAAGGAACTGGGCCGCAAACTCTTAAAATGCGGTAGCCTGAGCCGATCAAACGGCGCGGGTTCAAGAATGCGCCTTCGAAACGCCGGACCTGGGCCCAATGGCAAAGGCGGCGGATCGGGTCGGTGCAGCGAAAGCGTCTTGGCGCACGGCTTCAACCGCCGGGTTCCAAGTGCGTTAGTGGGGTAGACGCTCTCGCGCGACGACCCTGGGTCCTCAATGTGCTAGACCAACCAGGAACTGGCGAAAGATGCTGGAAACCAAAAAAGCGACACACTTCATCGCACTCGTCGGCGCAATTGCGCTGATGACTGCGAGCGCGCCCGCCTTCGCGCAGGCGCCAGCGGCTGAAGCGCCGGCCGCCGACGCCGCCGCTGCTCCCGCGGCTGACGCCAATGCGGCGGCTCCTGACGCCAACGCCGTCGTTGACGCGAACGCTGCTGCGCCTGCCGGTAATGCGGGCGACCCTGCTCCCGTCACCATCAAGAACGCGGGTAAGCTCACCCCCGTTCAGATGTTCATCGACGCTACGCCCATCGTTAAGGCCGTCATGATCGGTCTTCTGCTCTGCTCGGTCCTCTCCTGGACCCTGCTGGTCGTGAAGTCCTTCGAGTTCATGTCGCTGAACAAGGCCTCGGACCGCTTCGTCGAAGCTTTCCGCGGCGCGCGTTCGATCACCGACATCAACCGTCTGGCCACCTCGGAAGAGTTCGAAGGCAACCCGCTGGCCGATATGGCCGCTGCGGCTTCGGGCGAAGTCGAGCTCTCGCGTCAGGCGGGTCTGCAGGTGACGGGTGACCACCGCGACACTACCCTGACCCGCGCCTACGCGGCCGTTGGCGCTGTTCAGTCCAACCTCGCCAAGCGCCTTTCGGGCGGGATGCAGTTCCTGGCTTCCGTCGGTTCCTCGGGTCCGTTCATCGGCCTCTTCGGCACCGTCTACGGGATCATGAACTCGTTCATCGGGATCGCGAACACCAACACGACCAACCTGGCCGTCGTGGCGCCCGGCATCGCCGAGGCCCTGCTTGCGACCGGAATTGGCCTGTTTTCCGCCATCCCGTCGGTTATCTTCTACAACTACTTCCAAACCCGGATCGCCGCCTTCGGCTCCCGGACGGAAGGGTTTGTGGCGGAACTGATGAACGCCATCTCGCGGCAGCTCGACAAGGGAGCCTGACCTAGATGGGCGCCAAACTCTCAGGGGGCGGCGGCTCGAAGTTCCAGATCGAGCAGAACAGCGAAATTAACGTCACGCCTTTCGTCGACGTCATGCTCGTTCTGCTCATCATCTTCATGGTGGCGGCTCCGCTCGCCTCCGTGTCGGTGGTTCTGGAACTGCCGCCTGCGATGGCCCCGCCATCGCAGAATCCTCCGAAGCCGATCTACATCTCTATCCAGCGGTCGGGGAGCGTCTACATCGGCGACTTCTCGACCGACCTGGGCCGGATTGGCGAAGACCTGCGCAAGCAGATCGGCACCCGGAACCCCGAGAAGGAGCGGATTTTCATCCGCGCCGACAAGGAGACGATCTACGGCGACTTCATGGGTGTCATGAACGCGCTGCAGGACAACGGCTTCTATAGCGTGGCTCTGATCGGTACCGATCAGAACAAGCCTCGACTGCATTAACGGGAGGGTCCCATGGCTGAAGAACAGCAAGCTCCCGTGCACCGCTACGATCCTCTTTGGGATGAAGGCCGTGGCAAGAAGAAGGGCCAGAAGGCGTCGATCGCGATCGCTTCATCGATCATCATCCACGCGCTCCTCTTCTACTACGTCTATAAGACCAAGTTCGTGGTGCACTATAAAGAGTACTCGGACGAGGCTGTGAAGGTCGACCTGGTGAAGGCTGCTGCGAAGCCGCCTCCGCCTCCGCCGCCCCCTCCGCCGCCGCCTCCGACGGACAAGCCGCCTCCGCCGCCTCCGCCGATCACGCCTCACGTGTCGGCAGCGCCGCCGATCGACATCCCGGCTCCGCCGCCGATTCAGATCGCCCCGACGCCGCCGCCGCCCCCGGCTCCTCCGCCTGCTCCGGCGGCTCCGCCGGCTCCTCCGGCGCCGCGTGTCATCTCCAACCCGGACTGGTCCTCGCGGCCGTCGGGCGAGGACATGGCCCGCTACTACCCGGAACGGGCTCAGCGTCTGGAAAAGACGGGCAACGTGGTCCTGCAGTGCTCGGTCACGGCCAAGGGTACGGTCGCTGGCTGCCAGATCCTCTCCGAGGATCCGGGTGACTACGGGTTCGGCGATGCGGCCGTGAAGCTCTCGCGGTTGTTCAAGATGAAGCCGAAGACCGAAGACGGCCAAGCCGTCGACGGCGCTACGGTGAAAATCCCGATCGCCTTCCGCATCGCGGGCTGATTCCAGCCTTCGGTACGACCTGATCGACCGCCCCGGGGTCTCCCCGGGGCGGTCTTTCTTTTTACGCCGCGGCCTTCCGGCGGGACCAGACGACGCAAGACGATTGCTCGGCTTGATCCCGGAAGGAGGCGCCATTAGAACCGGCGCTTCGATGGTGCGCCGCCTTAGCTCAGTTGGTTAGAGCGCTAGATTGTGGATCTAGAGGTCCTCGGTTCGAGCCCGAGAGGTGGTACCATCCAAGACCCGGCCCGCCCCCCGGCGGGCCTTTTCTTTGCCTTCGCCGCTATTCCGCGCGGCCGGCAAGGCCGCCATCACCAAGACGTGACGCTTGCAAGACGCTGCAATGCATCATTAGCTGCTGCATTGCGGTAAACCCGTAGTGGACGCGGAACCCGCCGGTGGCCAATGTCGTTGGCGACCAGGGTCCTGGCGGTGACAAAGGGTGTGTGGGATGGGGGACGTCGTTCTCCAATTGCCGGTCGAGTCCAACGAGGATCTCCTGTTCGGAGCCTATGTGGACCGTTTCATGGAGAGCCGGTCCACCGATGTGGAACGGTTCGCCGCCTCCAGCGATGCGCCCTACCTGATGATCCGCTCCGACCCCGCCGTCGGCGAAGAGGTGAGGATACTGATCTTCCAGGAGCACGGCGCGGCTTCGGCCTTCTCCTCCGGCTGGGCCCAGGCTCGCGCCAAGGGCGATCCGAGCCGGCCCTGAGCGCCGCTTCGGGTCTGGACGGACGCCCCCGGCCCTGCCATCGCGGGGCCATGACCGAACTTTACAGACGATCCGTGACCGTGGCTGGGGCCGGCGTACTGGGCTTGGCCTGTGCGGTGCGTCTGGCCCAGGCCGGCGCCGCCGTCACCCTGTGCGATCCAGCTGGGGCGGCGGACAATGCCTCGGGGGTGGCCGCGGGGATGCTCGCGCCCGCGTTCGAAAGCACCCTCGACCCTGCCGGGCCCGGCCGACCGGAACTGCTCCTGGCGGCGCGGGAGCGCTGGGCGGATCTGCTGGAGGCGATCGCCGCGCCAGCCACTGCCATCGACCGGTCCGGCGCCGTGCTGGCGGGCCGGGAAGACGACGCGGACCGTCTCGCCGCTATCCAGGATAGGTTCATGGCCCTGGGCCTGGCCGCCGAGCGGCTCACCGGGGGCGAGGTGCGGCGCCTTCAGCCGGCGGCCACAGTCGATCTCGACTGGGGCCTGTTCAGCGCCGACGACTGGAGGCTGGAGCCGGCCTTCATCATGGCGGCGCTGGAGCGCGCCTTCGGGCGGGCAGGGGGGCGGACCGTGCGGGCCTGCCTGCTCAGGGAGCCGCAGGGCTGGCGGCTCGAAGGCGC
>CANJKM010000246.1 GCA_947474805.1 Caulobacterales bacterium
CTGCGGCGACCTGCTTGGCCTCGGCGTCCGTCATCCAGCCAAAGTGCGGGGTGTGGACCAGCTTCTTGGCGCCAAGCTTGAGCGCCGCCAGCATCACCGGCACGGCGGAAGCGTGAACCTGGAATCCGATTCCGGCCTTCTTGGCCTCGTCTATTCCGGCGGCGAGGTTTCTGCTCTCCTGCTCGGTGGGGACGTTCTTCTGCGGCGGCTCGGTAATGGGATAGTGGACCTCGGCGATCGAGTCGGCGCCGGCCGCGATCACCTTTCGGATCGCCGCGCGGACCTCTTCCTCGTTCTTCATCCCGGCCGTGGCGACCCGGCCCGAGGTCACGATACGCGGCCCCTTGATCGCTCCGCTCTCGACCCGCCGCTTCAGTTCGACCACACCAGCGTCGTTATCACCGCCGGACTGAACGGTGGTTATCCCCGCTTCCAGCAACTCGCCCATGCGCCGGGCGGCCAGCTCGGCCAGGAACTTGTCCGGCGGACCCTGAATCAGGTGGCGGTGGTCGTCGATGTAGCCCGCGATCACGGTCATCCCCGTCGCGTCGATCTTGACCGCGCCGGGGGGCGCTGCCTTGGCCGCCCCCGCGGCAACGGCGGCGATGCGCCCGTCGCGGACTACAATCGAACCGGACTCGATGACCTGGCCGGTACCGACGATGATCCGGGCGTTGGTCACCACCAGATTTTGGGCCGAAACCACAGCAGGGGTAGTGACGACCGTCAGGCCGGCTAGAGTTGCAACCAAGCGCTTCATCATCCCCCCTTGGGCTTTTTCTTTGATGCAGAACTAGCATTCTGGCGCCGTTCGTCTAACGCCAATATTTCTGCACACCTTGCGGGGCGTGACTTTCAGCATGGACTCGGCGCTATGCAGGCCCGCCGCCTTAGACGTCGTTGGTTTCCATCTGGCGCGATTAGCCCTGCCGACCGTTTCTGTTTGGGGCCTGCGCTCAACCTACGTGAGGTTGAGGAACTGTTGGGCGCGTGGGAAAAATGTGAGCTACGCGATACCTTTCTGGACGATCAAGTTCGGCCTCGGATCGCCAAGGAAATTAAAGCGATGCCACTCCCTCGCCCCTTTCGCCGCGTGCACGCTGGCCGGGAGCGCCCAGGTTCGCCGCTGTTGCGCGCGGCTCTGGAACTCGGTCGGCGATAGGAAAGCACTCCGCGGTTCTTTAGGGAGATAAGTTGCGAATGACCCAGCGCTCGCCGGAACGCGTCAGCCCCGATGGGCTGCGGCGCTTTGGCGCGGCTCGACAGGCTTATGAGGCGGACGACGCCCCAACGGCCAATCGCCTACTCGAGGCGGTTCTGCTGACTGACCCCCGCTTTGCAGAAGCGCACCATCTTTCCGGCCTGTGCCATATCAATTTGGGCGAGTTCGACGCGGCGGAGCGCGCCCTCAAGACCGCCCTTTCACTCGATTGGCGCAACCTGCCACTGCATCTGCATTTGGGCGATCTGCTGGCGCGCCCGACACGTTTCGACGAGGCCGAGAAGATCTACCGGGCGGCCCTGGGACTGGACCGACGCGACGCGGGCGCGGTGTCAGCCTTGGCTCGGCTACTGATCGTCCTGGCCCGCTACAATGAAGCATTGCAGATCACCACTCCCCTCGTCGCCGCGCCCGACGCCCCCGCTGCGGTGCTCGACCTCCATGCCGAGGCGCTTAAGCACCTAGGTCGCATGGAGGAAGCGTTAGCGATCAACACCCGCGCGATAGGCGCAGGCAGCATCGGAGCCTGCCTGGAGGAGCCATCGCTCCTGCGCGAGCGCGGCCGCTATCTTGAGGCGGAGGCCGCCGCACGCCGGGCGTTCGACGCTGTGGGCGACGCGCCCGGCGCTTTCATCGTCCATGGCCGGAGCCTGCAGGACCTCGGCCGGCACGAGGAGGCCGAGGTCGCCTACCGCGCGGCGCTCGAACGGGCCCCATGGGATGATGTCGCGCACGAGCATCTGGCAGGATTGCTGATCGGCCAGACCGACGACCCTGTACGGGCGCTGGCGCCGCTGGAGGAGGCGCTCCGTGCGCAACCGAGTTCGGCCCTGATCACCCTGAAGGGCCGCCTCCTGGCCCGGACGAACCGCAGGGATGAAGCCTACGCCTACCTCTCCGACGCCGCGGCGCGGTTTCCTGCGGGCGCCGCCCTGCATGCGGCCGCCGCCAAGGCCGCCCTGCAGCTTGAGGGCGACGATCCGGCAGTCGTCAAGGCGGCCCTGGCACACGCCGAACGGGCCTACGCCCTGGCATTCGACGTTCCCAAGGTGGCGGGGCTAATGGGTGAGGTCTGCCTCGCCACCGGCCAACCAGACCGCGCCGCCCGGCTAGCGGAGGGCCTCATCCGCCGCTGGCCGGAGAACCAGGCCCTGCTGGCGCTCCAGGCCATGGCGTGGCGGATGATGGGCGACGCTCGCTATCTTGCTCTCCACGACTACGAAAAGGTGGTCGGCTCGACGATCATCGACACGCCGAAAGGCTGGCCCAACCTCGGCTCCTACTTAGCCGACCTGTCTACTGCGCTCCGGTGCGCCCATGACGTGCCGCTCGACGCCTTCGGCATGGTGCGTCGCGACGGCGTTGAATCCATGACCAATTTGACGGTCGACAGCGGAGAAGCCATTCGAGCCTTCTACGAGGCCCTGGAGGCGCCGGCCCAGGATTACGTCTCGCGCCTCGGACGGGGCCGCGACCCCTTGCGCCGTCGAAGTCAGGGCGGCGCGCGGGTCATGGCCGGCTGGTCGGTGAAGACCTTGCCCAACGGCTTCCACGGCTCCCACTTGCATCCTGAGGGCTGGCTTTCTTCGGCCTTCTACGTCGAGCTTCCCCCCGCAGTGCAGATCGGCCGCCAGGGATGGATCAAGTTTGGGGAACCCGCCATTCCAACGCGGCCAAAGCTAGAGGCCGAACATTGGGTAAAGCCTGATCCGGGCCGCTTCGTGCTGTTTCCTTCCTACATGTGGCACGGGACCGAACCCTACCAAGGTGAAGGGATACGGCTGGTCATGTCGGTAGACTTCCTTCCCTCAAAACCGCGACGCTGAGGCTCTAAAGAGGTGCGCGAAAATGTCACCGCGCGAGTCTTATCATCATGATTAATAGTGATTTAGGCGTTGCGGCGCGACTCCTTAGACCGGAATTCCAATTCGGCGCAGCGACAGAAAATAACTGGGGTGATTGATGCGGACTTCAAACAAGAATTTGTCTTGCCTGCTCGTGACTAGCGCGCTCGCGTCGGTGCTTGTAGCCCAAGGCGCCTACGCCCAGACGACCGCCGCGGAAAACGCCGCCGCCGACGAGGCCCAACTGCTCGGCGACGTCGTTGTGACCGCAACCCGCCAGAACGACACCGTTAACCGCGTGGCCCTGTCGATCACCGCCGTCACCCAACGCTCCCTCGACCAGCAGGGCATCAGAAGCGTCAACGATCTGCAGCGCGGCGTTCCCGCCCTCACCGTCACCGGCGTGACGGCCGGCGTGGCCACCTTCTCGATTCGCGGCATCGTTTCCGGCGGCGGCGCGACGACTCCGACCACCGGCGTCTATATCGACGACGTGCCGCTGCAGAAGCGCTCGACAGCCGGCGTGGTGCAGAATAACGGCACACCGACCCCGCCGCTGTTCGATCTGGAGCGGATCGAGGTTCTACGTGGCCCCCAGGGCACCCTGTTCGGCGGCTCGTCGATGGGGGGCACCATCCGCTTCATCCAGCCCCAACCGAGCCTGACCCGCTATTCGGCGAACGTCCGCCTCGAGGGCAGCACCACCCACTACGGCGGCGGCAACTATGAGGGGGGGGTCGCCGTTGGCGGCCCGATCGTGAAAGACAAGCTCGGCTTCCGCTTCACGGCCTTCAACCGCCACACCTCCGGATACATTGACCTCGTCGATCCCTACACCCTGGGAGTCAAGTTCAAGGACGCCAACTCGTCCAACAACTCTTCATACCGGCTCGCGGTGGCGCTCCAGCCGACTGAGCGGCTACGGGCGACC
>CANJKM010000247.1 GCA_947474805.1 Caulobacterales bacterium
ACAAGCAGATCGCCTTCGACTATCAGCAGGCCCGCGCCAACCGGTCGGCCCACGAGGGCCACGGCGAGCGCGTCGGCGTCTGCCGCGACTACGCCCACCTCGCCATCGCCTTGTGCCGCTGCATGAACATCCCGGCCCGCTATTGCACCGGCTATCTCAGCGACATCGGCGCGCCGCCCCTGACCGCGCCGATGGATTTCAGCGCCTGGTTCGAGGCCTATCTGGAGGGCGGCTGGCATACGTTCGACGCGCGCTTCAACGCCCCCCGCATCGGCCGGATCCTGATCGCGCGCGGCCGGGACGCCACCGACGTGGCGATCAGCACCACTTTCGGCACGACCTGGATGACAAGGTTCGAAGTGATCACCGAGGCATACCGCGGCGACCCCGCGATGCGTCCCGCGGCGGAATAGGCCGAACGCATCTGCGTCCGGCTCGACTGGCTTGACCCATCCGGGGGCCGGTGCGAGACGCGATGGATGCGACTGCGGGACGGCAAGGCCGACTACGGCTGGATTTCCATCGGGCTTCACTGGATCGGCGTGGTCCTGGTGTGGACGATGCTCTTCGTCGGCGACTCCATCGGCGGCCCGGGCGCCGAGCTTCAGTCGGCGATGCTGAAGCTCCACACCACCATCGGCCTGTCTCTCTACGCCGTCTTCTGGGCGCGGGTGCTGTGGCGGGCGAAGGTGGGACACCCCCAGCCCCTGCCTCGGCAGAAGCGGCTCTATTATCGGGTCGGGAAGGTCTTCCACTACCTCCTGCTGGCGGGGATCGCGGCGATGCTTATCTCGGGGCCGCTGATGGCGTGGAGCGGGGCCATACCGCTGCGCCTGTTCGATTTGGTCGTGCCCAGCCCGATCCCGGAGAGTCCCGGCCTGTTCGCCGCCATGCGTGGCCTGCACGCCGCGGGGGCGGCGGTGCTGGGCTGGGGCTCGCTCGTGCACGTCATGGCGGTGATCAAGCACACGGTCGTCGACCGCGACGGGGCGCTCGACAAGATCATGGTCCCGCTGGAGAAGCCCGGCCTCCCGCCGACCGTCTGATCCGCGCTAAACCCTCAGCCGCGGTTGTAGGGATCATACATCTGGTCGAGATCCAGCTCCTCGCAGATCCCGGTTTCCCCGACGCGGCCGGCCGGCGCCAGCCGGCGCACCACGGTGTCGGTGGTCCAGGGTTCGACCAGGACCTCGGGATCGTTGACCGTGGCGTTGTAGAAAAGCAGGTCGCCCTTCCGCCAAAGCCGCTCGGTCACCTTCATCTGGTTGGAGTGGAAATAGCCCTGCCACATCAGCCAGGAGACGTCGTTGAAGCCCACCGACTCCACGACCAGGGTGTCGCCCTCCCAGTGGGCCGAGCCGATGCCGTCGAAGGTGGATTGGTCGAAGTCCTCGTCGGTCAGCTTACGGCCGTCGAGCGGGATGAAGCGGTTGGAGTCGCCGTTGTGGAACAGAATCTCGCTGGTGTTCTGCATGATCTTGCCGGGCGCCATCTGACGGGGCACCCCGGTAGGGGCGCAGGCCCAGGACGGGTCCACGTCGACCTTGGAATAGTCGAGGCCGCGGACCTTCGACCAGAACTCCGGCTTGTAATGGGGTTTGTTGAGATGGATGCCCCGCTGCACCGTGGCCTGGTCCGGCTCCAGGGTTCCCGGATGGCGCAGCTCATAGGGCCCGTAGGGGGTTGGGAAGCCGCCGTTCCAGGCGCCGGTGAAGTCCGGATGGCCGTCAGCCGTCTTGGGCGTCGTCCCGCCCAACGCCGCCTTCTGCGCGACGAAGCCTTCCTGGAAGGGCGTGCGCTTCTTGGTCGGAGTCGCCACCAGGGTCGAGTTGGCCGGGACCGGGAAGAGGACATAGGGATTTGAGTGGAAATAGCTGACGTCGAGGTCGGCCAGCGGCTTGCCGTCTCGCGTCCACTTGATCTTGGCCGGGAAGATCACCCGGTAGTCGGGCTCCCACGAGAGGCGATAGTCGGAGAAGGTCGCGACATAGCTGTGGCCGCCTGAGCTGAACGAGACGGTCTCGGGCAGGTCCTTCACATCGACGGTCAGTTTCGGCTCCAGCCCCACGGCCTTGCCGGGCAGGCCGAGCACCGTCGTCACCTCCACCTTGTCGTCGTAGGGCGAGGTTCCGGTCAGGACGGTCTTGCCGCCGACCTTGGTCACCTTGACGGTTCCCTCCGCCTCGACGGCGGCCCAGATTCCGCCGAAGGGCGTCATCCGGATCAGCGAGGCCAGGAGCTCGCCCTGGGACGCGGCCAGCGGGCTGGCGGCGCCGCCCTCGCCCTGTTCGGTCCAGGCCTTGCCCTCGGCATAGACCTGGGTGGTGGTCTTGCCGCCCACGGTCCAGGCCAGCCGCACGGCGGGGCTGAAATAGTTCATCTGCACGTCGAGCTTGTCGAGCTTGTCCATGCCGCCGTTGGCGTTGGCCATGCTTCCCTTGGCCGACCAGATGATGGTGGTGACGTTCTTCACCCCGAGCGGAAACTCGCGGCCCATGCCGACCGCTTCGGAGGCGTCCCGGACGATCTGGGGGATGCAGGGGCTGGCCAGCTCATAGGCGAACTGGCCGCCGCCGCCGTTGACCCCGACCGTGCCGTAGAGCGGCGGGGCGAACCCGCTGGCGGGGCAGGTCGGCTTGCCCCCGGCGTCGCCGGGCTGTTCGGGCGGCCCGCCGTGCAATTGGGCGAGCGCCGTCGTCGCGAACAGCCAGGTTCCGACGATCATCGTGGTCCTGAGCATCATAACCCCCCTAGGCCCCGGCCGCGCTGGCGGCCGGTTCGGAAATCGGCCGGACGCCGGCCAGTGCGTCGTTGAGCTGAGCGACGTCGAGGCGGCCGTTCCACTTGGAGACGACGATGGTCGCCAGGGCGTTGCCGGTGAAATTGACCAGGGCGCAGCACACGCCCATGAACCGCTCGACCCCCAGCACCAGCGCCATGCCGGCGACCGGGATGGTCGGGATGATGGCCAGGGTCGCCGCCAGGGTGACGAAGCCAGCGCCCGCCACGCCCGCGCTCCCCTTGGAGCTGAGCACCGCCACGCCGAGCAGCAGCAGCTGGTCCCACAGGGTCAGCGGCACGTTCAGCGCGTTGGCGATGAACAGGGCTGTGAAGGTGATGTAGATGTTGGTGCCGTCGAGGTTGAACGAATAGCCGACCGGCAGGACCATGCCGACGACCGACTTCTGGCAACCGGCCTGCTCGAGCTTCTGCATCAGGTTGGGCATGGCGACCTCCGCCGAGGAGGTGCCGAGCACCAGCAGGAGCTCGGTGCGCAGATAGGCGATCAGCTTGAAGACCGAGAAGCCGTTGGCCCAAGCGATCGCGCCGAACACTACGGCCACGAACACGAACATGGTCAGGTAGAAGATGCCCACGAAGCTCGCGAGGCCGATGAGTGAGGCGAGACCGTACTTGCCGACCGTGAAGGCGATCGCGCCGAAGGCCCCGATCGGGGCGAAGCGCATGATCAGGCCGATGATCTTGAACAGGATCGGCACGATGGCCTCGAACAGGGTCAGCACCGGGGCGGCGTGCGAGCCCATCAGCACCGCCGATATGCCGAACAGGATCGAGACCAGCAGCACCTGCAGGGTGTTGCCGTCGGTGAAGGCCGAGGTGAGGGTGGTCGGCACGATGTTGAGCAGGAAGCCGGTCAGGGTCTGTTTGTGGGCCCGCTCGGCGAAGTCGGCGACCGAGCCGGCGTCCAGGCTCGCCGGGTCGATGTTCATGCCCAGGCCCGGGTGGACGAAGTTGGCGACCACCAGCCCGACGACCAGGGCGAGGGTCGACACCACTAGGAAATAGGCGAGCGCCGTCCCCGCGATCTTTCCGAAGGCGGTGAAGTCCTTCATCCCGGCGATGCCGAGCACGATGTTCACGAAGATGATGCCGGGCACCATCATCCGGATGAGCTTGATGAAGAGGTCGCCGGCGGGCTTCAAAGAGGCGCCGAGGTCAGGGAAGAAGTGGCCCACCAGCACGCCCAG
>CANJKM010000248.1 GCA_947474805.1 Caulobacterales bacterium
GGCGGGCCGGGCGACCTGGCCATCTGCGTCCTGGTTGACCACCTCTCGGACGGTCTCTCCTTGGTCTACAGCTTCTACGACCCGCAACTGTCGCGGCGCAGCCTCGGCTCCTTCGTCATCCTGGACCATGTGGTGCAGGCCAAGGCCGAGCGGCTGCCCTATGTCTATCTGGGCTATTGGGTGAACGGCTCGCCGAAGATGGCCTACAAGGCCCGCTTCCAGCCGCTGGAAGTGCTCAAGCCCGGCGGCTGGCGCCTGCTCTCGGCCCGCGAGCGGGAAGAGGTTGATACGCTCAACCCCAAGGCCCCGGCTTAGACCAGGGACCGCGCCGGACCGGCCGAGGCTCCGGCTCCAAGACTGCCACGGGCTCATAGGCCGGCGTCGGCGCCGGCGCCGGCAGAGGCTCGACCCGGCCGCCCGCATAGCGGACGAGGGCGTCGATCCGCTTCTCGATCGAGGGGTGGGTGGCCATGATGCTCTGCGACGGGTCTTCGATGAACATGCCGCGCAGCTGTTCGGGCGCATCGACGAAGGGGTCGGCGCTGATCTTCTGCAGGGCCCGGATCATGGCGTCGGGGTTCTTGGTCAGCTCCACCGAGCCGGCGTCGGCCAGATACTCGGCCTGCCGCGAGATGGCGAAGCGCAGGACGATCGCCAGCACATAGGCGACCGCGATGGCGATCAGGCCGATGACGATGAGGATGCCGCCGGAGCCCTTGCTGTCCCGGTCGCGGCTGCGCCCCCCGCCCACGCCGCCAAACTGAATGATGCGGAAGATGACCTGGCCGACCAGGCTGATGATCCCGGCGAAGACGGCGCAGATCACCATCAGCCGCACATCCTTGTTGATGATGTGGGTCAGCTCGTGGCCGATCACGGCCTCAAGCTCGTCCTTGTCCAGCCGCTCGATGATGCCGCGCGTGAGGGTGACGCTGTACTGGCCCTCGTGCAGGCCGGTCGCGTAGGCGTTCAGCGACATGTCCTCGATCAGGTGCAGGGTCGGGGTCCGCAGCCCGCGCGAGATGGCGAGGTTTTCGAGCAGGTTGTAGATCTCGGGCGCCTCGGCCCGCGACACGCCATGCGCGCCGGTCAGGCCGTTGATGATGGCCGACTGGCCGAAATAGGCGATGACGAACCATATCCCCGCCACGGCGAAGGCGAGCGGTATGCCGCCGGCCAGCATCTGGAAGGCGAGCGCCAGATCGCTGGCCACGCCCTGCCCGCTGCCCGGCATCATGCCGGCGCCCATGGCGATCAGCTCCAGCGCGTAGACCAGGAGGATCAGCAGCACCGGGAAGCCGGCCAGGAGAAGGACCGACTTGATGTTGTTGTTGAGGATGTAGCTCTTGAGGCCGGCGGCGGCCATGAGCCGAACCTTCGCTTAGAACTTCACCGCCGGGGCGACATCCAGCTCGGCCCGCTGCGCCTCTCCGACGTCGAAGAAGTCGCGGGTCTTGAAGCCGAACATCCCGGCGAACAGCACGGCCGGGAAGGCCTGCACACCGCCGTTGAAGTCGCCGACCGCGTTGTTGAAGAAGCGGCGTGAGGCGGCCAGCTTGTTCTCGATGTCGCTGATCTCCGACTGGAGCTGCATGAAGTTGGTATTGGCCTTGAGGTCCGGATAGGCCTCCGACAGGGCGAAGAGTTTGCCCAGCGCGCCCGTCAGCATGTTCTCGGCCCCGACCTTGTCGTCGACCGAGCGGGCCGAGGCGGCGGCGTTGCGGGCCGCGACCACGGCTTCGAGCGTGCCGCTCTCATGAGCGGCGTAGCCCTTCACCGTCTCGACCAGGTTCGGGATCAGGTCGCGGCGCTGCTTCAGCTGCACGTCGATGTCGGCGAAGGCCTGGTTGGCGTTCTGGTTCAGCGCGACCAGGCGGTTGTAGACCCCGACCAGGACGAAGGCGATCAGGGCGACGACGACGAGGACGACGATCAGGGTGGTGTTCACGGCCATCTCCTAAGGATCAGCAATAAGTCGCCCCGAGCTGGGCGGTTTTCAAGACTTGTCCTCTCAGGGCCGCGATAGCCAGACAAACCGGGAGACCAGAAGCCCGGCCGAGACCAGGCTGGCGATGAGGGCGGCCCAGACGATGCCGTGCAGACCGAGCCCCGCCGGGATGGCCAGGGCCCAACCGAGCGGCAGCATTACCGCAGCATAGGAGAACAGCTGGGCCCAGGTCGCGGTCCAGGCATCGCCCGCGGCCCGCAGCATCTGGGCGCCGACCACCTGCAATCCGTCCGCGACAAAGAAGCCGGCGGCGAGCGTCATGGCGCCGGCGCTGAGCGCCAGCAGCGCTGGATCGGTGGTGTAGGCGGCGCTGATCGGCCCGGCGAGCAAGGCCACCGCCAGGGACAGCAGGCTCGTCAGCAGCGACGCTAGGGCGAAGACCAGCTTGCCCGCGCGCCTGACGCCCGGCCGGTCGTCGCCGCCGTGCGCCCGCGCCACCAGCACCGAGGCGGCGGCAGCGACCCCCAACGGCACCATGAAGACCAGGGCTGCGACATTGAGCACGATCGCCCAGCCGGCCACCGCCAACCCGCCGGCCCAGCCCGCCACGATATTCATACCGGAAAAGGCGCCGGCCTCGGCGAACAGGGCCGCGCCGGCCGCGTAGCCGATCCGGCGCTGGCGCGCTTCATCCGCCCGATCCCGTTGGGGCCTGACAAACAGCCCCATCTCGCGCGCGCCGTGGGCGGTGAAGACCAGCCAGACCAACATCAGAACCAGGAGGCTCCGGGCCGAGAAGGTCGCCCAGGCCGCGCCTTCCGCCCCATAGGCCGGCACCAGCCAAAGGTCGACCATCAGGTTGAGGCCATTGGCGATCCAGGCCGCCGCGGCGGCGCGCGCGGGTTTGCCCACAGCCTCCAGATAATAGCCCAACGCCATGCCCGTCAGGGCCATGGGCGTCGACAGGGCCAGCACCCGCAGCACCGTCCCGGCCCCCCGGGCGAGAACGACGTCGATCCCCGAATGGGCCAGGAGCCAAGGCCCGGCCAGCCAGAGCACGACCGCCGCCATGAGACCCAGTTGCGCAGCATAGACCACGCCCCGGCGCAGCACGGCGCCGACCGCCTGCGGGCGCCCCTCCCCGACCCTCTGGGCGGTAAGAACCGGTATTCCGTTGAGCAGTCCCATGCTGGTGACCAGGATCAACCCGCTGGGCGCCCAAGCGAGCGCCATATAACCAAGCTCGGTGGCGCTATGACGGCCGACCACCACCGTGTCGGTCAGGCCCATGACCATGCCCGAGACCCGGCTGGCGATGGCCGGGCCGGACAGGCGAAGCAGCTCCTTCAGGTCGCGGCGTACGAGGCTCATACGCCGCCCTTTATCAGCTCTTAGGTCGGAAGCGCTTGGAGGCGGGGAAACCCTTGGGCGCCAGCTTGCCGGCGGAGGCCCGACGGCCGGCCCAGTCGCGCCATTCCTGCCAGTCGCGCTTGCGGCCGGCGCTGTCGATCCAGGAGGCGCCCTCGTCGGCCTTGAAGACCAAGCCGTCGCGCAGCCCGCCTTCCTTATAAGACTGCAATTTCACGCCCTTACCGCGCGGCATCTCAGGCAATTCCGTGAGCGGGAAGATCAACAGCTTGCCGTTCTCGCCGATCACCGCCAGCTGGTCGCCCTCGGCCACCAGGCTGAGGCGAGCCTCGCCGCCGTCGACGTTGAGCACCTGTTTGCCGGCGCGGCGGTTGGCCAGGCACTCGTCCTCGGGCAGCAGAAAGCCGTAGCCGCCGGATGATGCGATCACGCGTTTGCGGCCCGCTACATAAGGGAAGACGTCGAGGATGCGGGTCTTGTCGTCGAGGTCGAGCATCAGACGCAGGGGGTCGCCCTGTCCCCGCGCCGACGGGAGCTTGTCGCAGCCGATGGTGAAGAAACGGCCGTCCGACGCGAAGATCAGAAGCTTGTCGGCGGTGTTGGCCTCGACCAGGAAGCCGAGCTTGTCGCCCTCCTTGAACTTGAGTTCCGAGGGA
>CANJKM010000249.1 GCA_947474805.1 Caulobacterales bacterium
CGTGGTCAGGGCCGAGGCGAGGATGTTGATGACGTTGTTGGAGAGCAGGATCGCGCCGATCATGTTCTCCTGGTTGTCCATCATCCGGTTGACCCGGCGGGCGGCCTTGTCGCCGTCGCGCTCCATCTGGTGCATCCGGCCCCGGCTGGCGGCGGTCATCGAGGTTTCGGCCGCGGAGATCAGGCCCGCGATGGTCAGAAGGACGATGAGGGCCGGCGCCAGGACCAGCAGGGTGGCGATCATGGGACGGCCCCTTCCGCGATCAGGAAGTCGCGCAGCGGGCCGGGCTCGACCCCCTTGGCGATGAAGGCGTCCCCGATAGACCGCGCGAGGATGAAGGTCAGCTTGCCGCCCTCGGCCTTCTTGTCTTGGCCCATGTGGGCGATGAGCCGGTCGACGTTGAAGGGGTGACCTGCGACCTGGTCCAGCTGCGTCGGCAGGCCCGAGGCCGCGACGCCCCTGGTGGCGCGGTCGGCGTCGGCCTGGGAGCAGAGGCCCAGGGCGGCGGAGAAGCGGAAGGCCAGGGCGCAGCCGGCCCCGACCGCCTCGCCGTGGAGCAGGGCACCGCCGTGGCCTGTCTCGGTTTCCAGCGCATGGGCGAAGGTGTGGCCAAGGTTCAGCAGGCCCCGCCGGCCGGCCTCGCGCTCGTCCTCGGCGACGATCTGGGCCTTCATCTGCACCGAGCGGGCGACGGCGTGGGCCAGGGGGCCGGACTTGCGGGCCATCACCTCGGCGCCGTGTTCCTCGAGCCAGGCGAAGAATTCGGCGTCGCCCAGCAGGCCGTATTTGATCACCTCGGCGTAGCCGGCGGCCAGTTCGCGCTGGGGCAGGGTGGCGAGGACGTCGAGGTCGGCCAGCACCAGTCTTGGCTGGTGGAAGGCGCCGATCATGTTCTTGCCGCGCGGGGTGTCGATGGCGGTCTTGCCGCCGACCGATGAGTCCACCTGGGCCAGGAGGGTGGTCGGGATCTGGATGAAGTCGATGCCGCGCTTGTAGATGGCCGCCGCGAAGCCCGCGAGGTCGCCCACCACCCCGCCGCCGAAGGCGACGATGGCGTCGCCCCGGTCGAGGTTCAAAGCCAGCAGCCGGTCGGAGAGGTCGGCCAGATATTCGAAGCTCTTGGTCTGCTCGCCGGGCGGAAGCGCGATCACCTCCAACACGGCGATGCCGGCGGCCTCCAGGGCGGCGGCCAGCCGCTCGCCGTGGTGGTCGCAGACGGTCTGGTCGGTGACGATGGCGGTGCGCTTGCGCGGCAGGTGGGGCAGGAGCGTCTCGCCGGCGCGGTCGAGCAGGCGCGTGCCGATCAGCACCTCATAGGCACGGTCGCCTAGGCCAACGGGAACACTGAGCATCATTGGCCGGCCTGTTTGAGATGGGCGTCGAGGGCGTCCAGCACCGCCTGGACCGCCGCCGCATGGGCGGACTCGCCGGTCTCGACATGGATTTCCGCCTCGGCATAGGCGGGATAGCGGATGTTCGCCATATCGCTCAGGACCTGCACCGGGTCCTTGCCGGCGAGGAGGGGGCGGCCGTCCTTGCGGCCGACCCGGCGGGCCAGGGTCTCGACATCGGCCTTGAGCCAGACGGTCAGGGCCTTGGCCTTGAGCAGGGCGCGGGTCTCGGGCTGGACGAAGGCGCCGCCGCCGGTGGCCAGCACATGCGGCGGCTCCTCCAGCAGGCGGGCGATCACCCGGCGCTCGCCGTCGCGGAATTCGGTCTCGCCGCGTTCGGCGAAGATCTCGGGCACGGTGCGGCCGGCGGCCTTCTCGATCTCTTCGTCGGCGTCGCGGAAGGGGAGGTCCAGCACCTGGGCCAGCCGCCGGCCGAGCGAACTCTTGCCCACGCCCATGAGGCCCACAAGGGCGATGGTGCGCTGGCGGAGCCGGGGATCGGGCTGGGCGGCGGCGGTAGCGGGGGAGGCCATGACGGCTCCGCTTATACAGCAATTGGGCGGTCACAAAATTTTCCTGCCCTTTCTGTTCGTCATCCTTCGGCTTGACCGGGGGGGGCCAAGCCGCAGTTCCAACTTCCGACGCCGTCGCTTGGGTCGCCCGATCAAGTCGGGCGATGACGGTTGGGGAACGTGGGGGTGAGCGGAGTTTTAATAGGCTCGCGCGAGGATCGCTCCCATGACCGCCGCCGACCACCGCATCGAAGCCTTCCTGGAGATGATGTCGGTCGAGCGCGCCGCCGCGCGCAACACCCTGCTCGCCTATGGCAAGGACCTGGCCGACGCCGATGGCGCAATCGCGGGCGGGCTGATGGCCGCCTCCGCCGAGGCGGTGGAGGGTTATTTCGCCGGGTTGCAGCGGCGGGGCCTGGCCGCCTCGACCGCCGCGCGGCGAAGGGCTTCGGTGCGGCAGTTCTACCGCTTCGCCCTGCAGGAGGGCTGGCGCGACGACGACCCTTCGCGCCGGGTCGAGGCCCCAAAGCGCGGCCGGCCCCTGCCCAAGCTGGTCAGCCGCGAGGAGGTCGAGCGGCTGCTGACCGCCGCCAAGGCGTCCGACAACGCGGCGGGGCTGCGGCTCGCCTGCCTGATCGAGCTGGCCTACGCCTCAGGGATGCGGGTGTCGGAGCTGACCGGCCTGACCCTGGCGGCCGTGGCGGGCGATCCGGCCTTCCTGACGGTCAAGGGCAAGGGCGGCAAGAGCCGGCTCGCGCCCTTGAACGGGCCGGCGCGCGCGGCGGTGAAGGCCTATCTCGCTGTGCGTCCGTCCTTCCTGCCGAAGGGGGTGAAGGACAGCCCCTGGCTGTTCGTCTCGCGTGGCGCCGGGGGGCGGCTGACGCCCCGCAGGCTGGGCCAACTGCTCGATACGGCGGCGGCGGCGGCCGGGATTGATCCCAAACGCGTCAGTCCGCACGTTCTTCGCCACGCCTTCGCCACCCATCTGTTGGAAGGCGGGGCCGATCTGCGCATCGTCCAGACACTGCTCGGACATGCCGATATAGGCACCACCGAGATCTATACCCACGTCACCGCGGAGCGACTTCGCGAGACCGTTTCGAGGGCGCACCCCTTGGCGAAACGGGGGCGTTTTGCTGCATCGCAGCAAAAATAAGGGGACGGGTAGAATTTCTATCGCATTGTTTCAAAAAGACGATTTCAGTGTTTTCCACAGAAACCGTTTCAACCATGCATTTTTGCGCTTGCTTTTTGTTGCGGCGCAATGCAAACAGTTCACATGCAGCGTCGTTGACGTTGTCGCCCTTTCCGGGCGTTTCCTCCCTAATGAAAACTGGCCGCGCTCGTCGCGGCCTTCTTTCGTTTAAGGCCTTGCTCAAGACCTCGCGGATTGACACCAAGGCGCATGGACGCTCCAAGCCTGTGATCATGGACGCCGGGGCCGCCGCTTCCCAGGATTTCGAGACCACCGCCGGTTCAAAGCGGTTCGGGCCACTGCGCCTGGACTCCGGCGCCGCGCTCGAGACGGTCGACATCGCCTATGAGACCTACGGCGCGCTGAACGCCGACCGGTCCAACGCCGTCCTGGTCTGCCACGCCCTGACCGGGGATCAGCACCTGGCCTCGCCGCACAAGGTGACCGGCAAGCCCGGCTGGTGGTCGCGCATGGTCGGGCCCGGCAAGCCGCTGGATCCGAGCCGGTACTACATCATCTGCTCGAACGTGCTGGGGGGCTGCATGGGCTCGACCGGGCCGGCCTCGATCGACCCGAAGACGGGGGAGCCCTACGCCCTTCGCTTCCCGGTGATCACCATCTCCGACATGGTCCGGGCCCAGGGCAAGCTCTTGGACGCGCTCGGCGTCGAGGACCTGTTCTGCGTCATCGGCGGCTCGATGGGCGGGATGCAGGTGCTGCAATGGGGCGTCGACTTCCCCGAGCGGCTGTTCTCGGGCGTTTGCATCGCGGCGGCCCCGCGCCACTCGGCCCAGAACATCGCCTTCCACGAGGTCGGCCGCCAGGCGATCATGGCCGACCCCGAG
>CANJKM010000250.1 GCA_947474805.1 Caulobacterales bacterium
CTGAAGTTCGCCGACTTCGCCGAAGTCGCGTTGCAGGCCGCGCGCCGCCTTGCGGACGGCCTTCTGCATCACCTGGATCAGGGTGGAGGGGGTGCTCATCCGGTGGCTCTAGTCGCCGGAAGCCTCTGAGGCAAGGCGAGCCCGGTCTTCGAGCCCCAGGGCGATCTCGGCGTTGAAGGCCTCCACGGCCGCCGCCGGGCCGTCCGGATGGCTCCAGACCGCCGAGGAGACGGCGATGAAATCGGCGCCCGCCGACGCGAGACCGCGCGCGGTTTCGAGGGTGATCCCGCCGATCGCCACGCAGGGCGTCTGCATCGTCTCCTGCCAGATGGTCAGGATCGAGGGGTCGGGCCGGTGCGAGGTTTCCTTGGTCGCGGTCTCGTAGAAGGCGCCGAAGGCCACATAGTCCGCGCCCGCCTCGGCCGCCTCCATGGCGAGGTGTCGGCTGTCGTGGCAGGTGACGCCGACGATCCCGCTCTCGCCCATGATCCGCCGCGCCTCGTCGTAGTCGGCGTCGGACTGGCCGATGTGCACTCCGTCGCAATCGAGCGCGTCGGCCCAGTCGGGGCGGTCGTTCAGGATCAGGGCCGCCCCGGCCGCATGGACCAGGGGTTTGAGCGCCGCGACGGCCGCGCCGACCGCCTCATAGGGCTGCTCCTTCAGCCGCAGCTGCACCGCCGCGACGTCGCCGCCGGACAGGGCCGACTGCATCAATCCGGCGAACCCGACCAGATCGGGCAGGGCGGGCGGGGTGATCAGATAGAGTCTGCACAGGGGCTGGGCCATCGCGCGGCTTTGCGGCCTTCGGGCACAAGGGTCAAGAGCCCCCTCACCTAACCTCTCCCCGCCGGGGAGAAGGATCGGGGGAGGGCAAAACGCCCCGGCCTTTCAGCTTTATTAACCACGATCCGCGAGCCTCACGGCCTGATGTTCGCCAAGAAACCCGCCTTGGACCCCGCCGCCGCCGCGCCGGCGCGAAGCGCGACGTCGCCGCTCGCCCTGCTGGGCGGGGTGGTGACCAACCCCTGGCTGGGCGCCGGCGGGGCCGCGGGCCTGTTCCTGATCTCCGGCGTCGCCCTGATCGCGGCGCTGGGCGACCCGCACGCCGGGGCGCCGCATCTGCGCGTTCCCCTGTCGCTCGCCGGGCCCAGCGGACCAGAAGGCGGGCTTCGCCCGCTGGCCGACGGATTCGCCGGCGCGACACTCGACACCCTGGCTCCCGGCCAGGACATCGCCATGGCCGGCCTGCCCGAGACCTCGACCCAGGCCGCGGCCGCCGCGCCCGGCCAGCCCGCCTCAAACGGCGGCGAGGTCGTCATCACCCTTCCGCAGGGCGCCAGCATGGGCGCCGGCGGCCAAGGCATGAGCCAGACCGTCCGCGCCGCCACGCCGCTTCCGGCCGCGCCCCTGCCCGGCTTCTCGGCTCCCGGCCCCGGCGGCCCCCTGCCGATCATCGGCCCCGGCGGGCGCACCGCCTTCCAGGCCTACGCCAGGCCCTTCGCGGCCAACGGCAAGCCCAGGATCGCCCTGGTTGTCGGCGGCCTCGGCCTCAACGCCCAGACCACCCGCGCCGCCATCGAGCGGCTGCCGCCGGAAATCACCCTCTCTTTCGTGCCCTACGCCGACGGCCTGCAGGGCTGGATCGATCTCGCCCGCGCCGACGGCCACGAGGTGATGCTGGAGGTTCCGATGGAGCCGACCGACTATCCCGACAACGACCCCGGCCCCTCGACCCTGATGGCCGCCGCCAAGCCGGAGGAGACGGTCAAGCGGCTGGAGTGGCTGCTGGCGCGCGCCACAGGCTATTTCGCGGTGACCAACTATCTTGGCGGCAAGTTCCTCAATTCCGGCGCCGGGATGAGCGCCTTCCTCGGGTCGCTGAAGTCGCGCGGCGTCGGCTTCCTCGACGACGGCCAGGGCCGGCGCGCCGGCGGCGGCCTGCCGCGCGCCTCCGCCGACGCGGTGGTCGACGACCAGTTGTCGGCGCAGGCCATCGATCGCCAGCTCCTGGGGCTGGAGGCCGCCGCCCTGCAAAGGGGTCAGGCCCTGGGCGCCGGCTTCGCCTATCCGGTCACGGTCGAAGCGATCTCGCGCTGGGCCAACGGTCTGGCCGGTCGCGGGTATCAACTGGCCCCGGCTTCGGCTATCGCAAAGGCGCGATGACCGAACTCCCCCCCGCCGGCTACCGGCCCAATGTCGGACTGGTTGTTTTCAATGCAGAAGGGCGCGTCTGGCTCGGCCGGCGCCTCGGCGCCGTCGGCGACCATGTCTGGCAGTTCCCTCAGGGCGGAATCGACGCGGGCGGGGAGCTGCTCTCCGCCGCCCGCCGCGAGCTGGTCGAGGAGACGGGGATCACCTCGGTCGAGCTCCTGGCCCGCACCCCCGGCTGGATCAGCTATGATTTCCCGCCCGAACTGTTCAGCCCCAAGGGCTGGAAGGGCCAGGCCCAGGTCTGGTTCGCCTTCCGCTTCACCGGCCAGGACAGCGAGGTTGATCTCGAGGCGCATCCGCCGATCGAGTTCGAAAGCTGGCGCTGGGCCGATCTATCCGAAGCGGTGGAGCTGATCGTGCCCTTCAAGCGCGCCGCCTATGTCCAGGTCGCCGCCGCCTTCGCCCCGTTCGCGTCTTGAGCCCCCGTCCCGACATCGTCTTCGTCCACGGCGCCTTCTGCGGCGGCTGGTCGTTCGACGTCTTCCGCACGCCCTTCGAGGCCGCCGGCTACTGCTGCCACGCGCCCGATCTGCGCGGCCACAATCCGCGCGCGGCCCGCCAGTCGGTCGGCGGGGTTTCGATGGGCGACTACGCCCGGGACCTGGCCGAGCTGGCCGCGAGCCTGGAGCGGCCGCCGGTTCTGGTCGGCCATTCGCTGGGCGGCCTCGCGGCGATGATGGCCGCCGCGCGCGTGCCGCTTGCGGGACTTGGCCTCCTGGCCCCCTGCGCGCCCTGGGGCATCGCCGGCGCCTCCTTCGGCGAGGCCATCTCCGCCACCGCCATCATGGCCATGGGCCCCTTTCCCAGCCAGGCGGTCGAGCCCGACTATTCGGTGGCCGAGCATTACAGCCTGAACCGCATTCCCCCGGCCGACCGCCGTCTGATCTTCGAGCGGATGCGACCGGAAAGCTCTCGCGCTCTGTGGGAGACCCTGACCTGGTGGCTCGACCCCTTCATGACCACCTCGGTCAACAGGATCGGCTGCCCGGCCTACGCCGCCGTCGGCGGGCGCGACACAGTCAACCCGCTCGCCACCGTGCGCCAGACCGCCGACAAGGTGAGGGCCGAATTGAAGGTGTTCGACGCCATGAGCCATTGGCTGATCGGCGAGCCCGGCTGGGACGATGTGGCGGAGGACGTGTTGAAGTGGGTGGAGGGCTTGCCCTAAGGCGACTGCGTCCTTCGAGACGCCGCTTCGCGGCTCCTCAGGATGACGAGCTTATTTGCATTTTCATTCGTCATGGTGAGGAGCGATCCCTCAGGATCGCGCCTCGAACCCCGCACTACGGCTCAGCGCAGCACCAGATCGTCGCGGTGGATCAACACCGGCCGGCCGGCATAGCCCAGCAAGGCTTCGATCGCGTCCGAGCGCTTGCCCATGATCGCCCGCGCTTCGTCGGCGCCATAGGCCGCCAGGCCCTTGCCGATCTCGCCGCCGTCGGGGCCGCACACCAGAACCGCGTCGCCCTTTTCAAAATTGCCCTCGACCGCCTTGACTCCGGCGGGCAGCAGGGACTTGCCCGCCTTCAGCGCCGTCGCCGCCCCGGCGTCGACCTGCAGCGAGCCCTGGGGCGCGAGCGAGCCCGCGATCCACTGCTTATAAGCGGCGGCTGGGGTGGCGTGCGGCTCGAACAGGGTCGCGCGGGCGCCCGCCTCGACCGCCGACAGGGGGGCCGAGCCGTCCTCGCGGCGGCCCAGCGCGATCAGGGTGGCGCAGCCGGCGCCCTGGGC
>CANJKM010000251.1 GCA_947474805.1 Caulobacterales bacterium
CACCTGCCGGTCGCTAACCGGGGCCATCAGCTTGTCCATCCGGTCGGCCACGTCCGGGGTCAGTCCGGTCTGCAACGCCCGCTTGGTCAGCTCGGATGGCATCACCACCCGCCCCCCGGCGAAGGGGTCGAGCGCCATCGGCCCCTCGTCGGTCTCGATCCTCAGGAGGAAGTGCCCCGGAAAATCGACCCCTGAGACCTGCAGCCGGGCCCGCCGAGCGGCCTCCAGATAGAAGACCCCCAGCGCCACCGGCAGGCCCTTGCGCCGCTCGCTTACGGCGATCAGGTCGGCGTTGGCCGGGTCGTCGTAGGTGATCATGTCGCCGGCGAGGCCAAGGTCGCCGCCCAGCGTCTCGCACAGCGCCTCTTCAGGCCGTTCGCGCTTCATCCGCTCCGTCAGCCGCCGGGCCGCGTCGTCCATCAGCTTGCGGGCGGGGCCGGGGTCGCGCGAGGGCGTCTCGTGCAGGGCGCAGGACAGGCAGGCCTCGAACAGCGGAAACATCCCGTCGGGCTCGGCCCCGGCGGCGGCGAGCGCCAACTCGGCTTCCTCGCGGGTCGGATCGCCGGTGAGGGCGGGGACGGATTCCAAGATCGGCTCTCCGGCGGGGCTTACAGACCCCGGCTCCATGCATCCGGAATATGCCGGGGAAGCCGGCCGGGCGCGAGCGCGACCATATCCAGCCGTACCGAAAGCCCCGAAAGGTCGCGCCGACGGGCCGCCAGGCTCTCCGCCGCCCGGTAAAGCCGCGCCTGCTGCACCGCCCCGACCGACGCCAGGGCCGAATCGATGTCGGCCCGCTGTTTGACCTCGACCACCGCCAGGACGCTTCCCCGCCGCGCCAGGATGTCGATCTCGATCCCGCCGACGTCGAGCCGGAAGCCGATGATCCGCCAACCCTTCAGGATCAACCAGGCCGCCGCGACGGCCTCGGCCGCGCGGCCGGATTTGCGCGCATCGCCGCCGCGTCGCACCCTTTCCGGATGCGGCGCCTTCATTCCGCCCCCTTCAGCTCCAGCGCCCGGCGGTAGAGGGCGCGCCGGGGCAGGCCCAGCGCCTTGGCCGTTTCGGCCGCCGCCTCGGACGGCCCCATCCGGGTCAGGGCCTCGGTCAGGGCGCGGTCGACGTCGTCGGCGGTGGCTTCCTCCTCGCGGCCCGGCCCCACCACCACCACGATCTCGCCCTTGGGGCCGTCGAGCTTGGGATGGACCGCCAGCTCGGCCAGCGAGCCGCGGATGCAGGTCTCATAGAGTTTGGTCAGTTCACGCGCGACCGCCGCCTCGCGCTCGCCGCCCAGCACCGCCGCCATATCCCCCAGGCTGGCGCGCAGGCGCGGGCCGCTCTCGAAGAAGACCAGGGTGGCGCGCACACCGCCGAGCTCCTCCAGCGCCGTCCTTCGCGCCGCCGACTTCTGCGGCAGGAAGCCCGAAAACAGGAACCGGTCGGTCGGCAGGCCCGCGATGGCCAGGGCCGCCAAAGGCGCGGAGGCGCCGGGGACAGGGATCACCGCCGCGCCGAAGTGGGCGGCTTCCTTGGTCAGCTTGAAGCCCGGGTCCGACACCAGTGGCGTCCCGGCGTCCGAGATCAGGGCGACGCGTTTGCCCTCCTTCAGATCAATCAGGATGCGGGGCCGGGCGGCCTCGCCGGCGTGATCGTCGTAGCGGATCACCTTCTTCTTCAGCCCGTAGGCCGAGAGCAGCTTGCCGGCCACGCGCGTGTCCTCGGCCAGCACGAGGTCGCAGCGGGTCAAAACATCGAGCGCCCGGAAGGTCAGGTCGCGCAGGTTCCCGATCGGGGTCGAGACAACATAGAGGCCGGGAGCGAGCTCCCCCTCCGGCGCGGGCGGGATTTGCATGGGGGGAGTTTCGGCTGGTGCGGGGGGCGGAGCAAGCCCTGCTCCCGAGTGTCC
This sequence comes from Caulobacterales bacterium, assembly GCA_947474805.1. Taxonomy (GTDB): domain Bacteria; phylum Pseudomonadota; class Alphaproteobacteria; order Caulobacterales; family Caulobacteraceae; genus CANJKM01. Next base: position 1,907 of record CANJKM010000251.1, read on the forward strand.
CCGCGGAGGCGGGGACCCAGACTTAGGCCACTGCACCACGCTTCAGAAAAGGCCTGGGCCCCCGCCTTCGCGGGGGGCTCGGATTACTGGAGGATCAACCGCTTGGTGACCCAATCCAAAATCGGCCGGCCCTTCCTTGTCGCGACCAGCCGCTCCCCAGCCTCCACCAGCCCGCTCTCCACCAGCGCCGCCACGCGCGGATCGTCCGGCGTCAGCACCGCCGCCACCTCTTCCCAGCCCACGCCCTCGACGCTGCGCAGGCCCATGAGCAGCCGCTCCTCCGCCGCCGCCTCCACGTCCAGCGCCTCGCGAGCCTCCCAGCCGAGCCCCGTCTCCCGCACCCGCTCCAGATAGCCGCCGATGGTTCTGGGCGCCTCGGTCGCCGTGCGCGCCCCGCCCAGCGTCAACCGCCCGTGCGCCCCCGGTCCGGCCCCGGCGTAGTCCCAGCCCCGCCAATAGGCGAGGTTGTGCCGCGACCGCGCGGCCTCGCCCTTCGCATGGTTCGACACCTCATAGGCCTCGAACCCCAGCCGCTCCAAGACCGCCTGGGTGGTTTCATAGAGGTCGGCGCCCGCATCCTGGCTGGCCGGAACCAGCGTCCCGCGCCGGGCCGCGCGGCCGAAGGCGGTCCGCTCCTCGATGGTCAGCTGGTAGGGCGAGATATGCTCCGCCCCGAACCCGACCGCCTCTTCCAGGGTCGCCGTCCAGGCTTCGCGCGTCTGTCCGGGCAGGGCGTAGATCAGGTCCAGCGACAGGCGCGGGAACACCTTCGCCGCCAGCCGCGCCGCCCGCCGCGCCTCCTCCGCCCCATGGTTGCGTCCCAGGAACGCGAGGTCGGCGTCGTCCAGCGCCTGCACCCCGAGCGACAGCCGGTTCACGCCCGCCTCGGCGAAGGCGCCCAGCCGCCCGGTCTCGGCGTCGGTAGGATTGGCCTCCAGGGTAATCTCGAGATCGGGCTCAGGCGCCCACAGGCTTCGGGCAAGATCGATCAGGCGCGCCGCGGCGGCGGGGTCCATCAGCGAGGGCGTGCCGCCCCCCAGATAGATCGAGGTCAGCCGCCGAGGTCCGGTCAGCGCGGCCTGGGCCGTCAGGTCGGCGGCGAGCGCCTCGACAAGGGTCGCCTGCTCCTCCCTCTGGCCCCGGTCCCTGACCACGGCGAAGTCGCAATAGGGGCAGACGCGGGCGCAATAGGGCCAGTGCAGATAGACCGCGAGCGGCGGCCTTTCGGTCAAAACAGCGCCGCCTTCAGCTTCTCGAAGGCGCGGGCCCGGTGACTGATCGCGTCCTTGGCGGACGGCTCCATCTCCCCGAAGGTCAGCGCCGAGCCCTCGGGCGTGAAGATCGGGTCATAGCCGAATCCGCGCGCGCCCCGCGCCGGGAAGGTCAGGGCGCCGTGAACCTGCCCCTCGACCGCCACCACCGGCCCGCCGGGCCAGGACACGGCCAAGGCCGATGTGAACCAGCAATGCGGATCGTCCGAGCCCGTGGCCCGCCACTTCGTCTCGACCTCCGCCATCGCCAGGGCGAAGTCCTTGGTCGGCCCGGCCCAGCGGGCGGAATAGATCCCCGGATCGCCGCCCAGCGCCGCCACCGAAAGCCCTGAATCGTCAGCGATGGCGATCAGGCCCGAGGCCTCCGCCGCCGCCCGCGCCTTCAGCACGGCGTTGCCGACGAAGGTCGATTCCGTCTCGTCCGGTTCGGCCAGATTCAGTTCGCCGGCCGAAACCAGGTTGAACCGGCCTTCCAGCAGCGCCGCGATTTCCGGGACCTTGCCGGGATTGTGGGTGGCGACGACCAGACGGGCGCCGCGCGCGAGCCTGATCGCCACCGCCTAACCCCCGACCGCCGCGCGCTGCAGGGCGCCCAGCTCGGTGATCCCCTTGCGGGCCAGCAGGAACAGCTGGTCGAACTCGGCCTGGGTGAAGCCGCGCTTCTCGCCCGTCGCCTGGATCTCGACGATGTCG
>CANJKM010000252.1 GCA_947474805.1 Caulobacterales bacterium
AGCAGGCGGCTGTGCAGATAGAAGACGTCGCCCGGATAGGCTTCGCGGCCCGGCGGGCGGCGCAGCAGCAGGGACATCTGGCGGTAGGCCACGGCCTGTTTGGACAGATCGTCATAGATTATCAGGGCGTGCATGCCGTTGTCGCGGAACCACTCGCCCATGGCGCAGCCCGAGAAGGGGGCCAGGAACTGCAGCGGCGCCGGCTCGGACGCGGTGGCCGAAACGATGATGGTGTATTCCAGGGCGCCGCGCTCTTCGAGGGTGCGGACGATCTGGGCGACGGTCGAGCGCTTCTGACCGATGGCGACATAGATGCAGTAGAGCTTGGCGCTCTCGTCGGCGCCGGCGTTGATCGCCTTCTGGTTCAGGATGGCGTCGACGGCCACGGCGGTCTTGCCGGTCTGACGGTCGCCGATGATCAGTTCGCGCTGGCCGCGGCCGATCGGGATCAGGGTGTCGATGGCCTTCAGGCCGGTCTGCACGGGCTCGTGCACCGACTTGCGCGGGATGATGCCCGGCGCCTTCACGTCCACCCGGCGGCGCTCGGCCACATTGGTGATCGGGCCCTTGCCGTCGATCGGTTCGCCCAGCGGGTTGACGACGCGGCCCAAGAGGCCCTTGCCGACCGGCACGTCCACGATTTCCGAGAGACGGCGGACCTGATCGCCTTCCTTGATCTGGCTGTCGGTGCCGAAGATCACGACCCCGACGTTGTCGCGCTCGAGGTTGAGGGCCATGCCCTTAACCCCGGCCGAGGGGAACTCGACCATTTCGCCGGCCTGGACCTGGTCGAGGCCATAGACCCGGGCGATGCCGTCGCCGACCGAGAGCACAGTGCCCACGTCGGAGACGTCCGCTTCCTCGCCGAAGCCGGCGATCTGGGACTTGAGGATGGCCGAAATCTCGGCGGCGCGGATGTCCATGATGCGAACCTTCGGGTGTCTTCTTTAAGCGCGCTTGAGGGCGAACTTGAGTTGATCCAGACGCGACTTGAGGGAGGCGTCGAACAGGCGGGAGCCGACCTTGACCTTGAGGCCGCCGAGCATGGCGGGGTCGACCCGGATGGTGAGCTCGGGGTCCTTGCCGAGCGCCTGGCGGAGAGCCGCGGAGAGGCCCTTCTGCTGGCTGGCGCTCATTGGCAGGGCGGTGGTGACTTCGGCGGCGATGGCGCCGCGCTTCTCGGCTGAGAGCTTCTCGAAAGCGACCGCGACCGCCGGCAAGGCTGAGGCGCGGGCGTTCTGGGACAGAAGCCCGATGAACTTCTTGGTCAGGGCGTGGGTCTTGCCCTTGTCGGCCAGGGCCATGAGCACCTTGCCCTTGTCCTCGGCGGTGAAGGTCGGCGAGCGCAGGCTGCGGCGCAGATCGGCGCTGTCGGCCAGGAGGGCGATGAAGCCCTTCAGGTCGCGCTCGACCGCGGGCAGGACGCCTTGCGCCTCGGCCAGTTCGAACAGGGCTTGGGCGTAGCGCCCACCCACGTCGGTATTTTTGGAATCGTCCGCCACCAGGACCAATCGTCTCGAAGTTGTCGATGTTGGCCGCCGAACCGAAACGGTCCGACCGCGTAAAGCCTTGGCTGCGTTAGAGAAAATCGCACGCGGAAAGGCGGCTGGAAAGCCGTCCGCCCACAGCCGGCGCGGAGATAGCACGCTCATTACGGCGCCGCAACCGGCGCTGGACCCAGGTTCGCCTCAGCTTGACGGCGGCTGCGGCGCGGGCTCCGGCCGGCGGGACCCAAGCGCGGCGCCCGCGGAGGCGAGGCCGACGGCGGCGACGCCCGCCAGCTGGGCCGGTTCGAGCTGTTCGCGAAGCAGCAACCATCCGAAAAGGGCGGCCAGGGCCGGCTCGATGCACATCAGAACGCCGAACAGCCGCGTCGACAGTTTCGAGAGGGCGATCATCTCCAGACTGTAGGGCAGGGCGCTGGACAGGAGCGCGACGAGGGCGGCCTTCGGCAGCACCGCCGGGTGCAGCAGTGCCGGTCCGGCCGCAATCGCGCCCACCGGCAGGCAGATGAGGGTGGCGACCAGCATGCCCCAGGCCGTGGCCGAGGGACCATGGGCGGCGCCCGCCCGCTTGCCGCTGACGATGTAGAGGGCCCAGAATCCGCCGGCCCCGATCGCCAGCAGCGCGCCAAGGGGATCGATCGGATGGAGCGGCCCGGCGAACGGGGAGAGCAGGAAGACCCCCGCCCCGGCCATCACCCCCCACAGGATGTCGAGGGGGCGGCGCGAGGACGCGAGGGCGAGGACGAGCGGGCCGGTGAACTCCAGCGCCACGCCGATTCCCAGGGGAACCCGTTCGATGGCGAGATAGAAGCAGAGGTTCATGCAGCCGAGCGTCGCGCCATAGAGCGCGAGCGGCGCCCAGCTCGTCCGCGCCGGCAGGCTGCGCCAGGGCCGGAAGACAGCGAAGAGCATCAGGGTGGCGAAGACCAGCCGGAGCGCCGAAAAGCCCGGGGCCCCGACGAGCGGGAAGACCCCCTTGGCCACCGCCGCCCCCGCCTGAATCGAGGTCATGGCGGCGAGGATCAGGCCTATGGGTCCGAGCGCCCCCTTGGCGGCGGTGGTGGAGCTCACCGTCGCTCCCAGCCGCGGACCAGCAGCACGACGCCGAGCAGAGCAAGGCCTCCACCATAGGCGGCCCATTTCGGGTCGCCGGTCATGAAGCTCCCGGGCATGAGGTTGAAGCCCTGCAACATCCAGACGGCGCCGATGACGACGGCCCCGATTCCTATGATCCTGAGCAGTAGTTTCATGACAAATTGCTTCCTCTCGGGAAACCCCAGTGAAAACCTCGGATAAAGCTTCGCGGTCGGGTTGCGCCGCAACAGAGCCCTCTCTATAACCCGCGCCGGGTTGGGCCCGCGCCTTCTTAAAGACGTCGAGGATCGCCCCGGGGCGACACCCTCGTCTCGCGCACCAGCACATAGCCCTCCCGGCCCATGAACATCCACGAACACCAAGCCAAAGCCGTTCTCAAGGAATTCGGCGTTCCGGTCTCGCGCGGCGTCGCCGTCTATACCGTGGACGAGGCCGCCAAGGCCGCCGCCGAGCTCGCCAGCCCCCTGTTCGTGGTCAAGAGTCAGATCCACGCCGGCGGCCGCGGCAAGGGCAAGTTCGAGGGCCTCGGCCCCGACGCCAAGGGCGGCGTCCGGCTGGCCAAGTCGGCCGAGGAGGTCAAGACCAACGCCGCCGAGATGCTCGGCCGGGTCTTGGTCACGCACCAGACCGGTCCCAAGGGCAAGCAGGTCAATCGCCTCTATATCGAAGAGGCCTCCGACATTTCCCGCGAGCTTTACCTCTCGCTGCTCGTCGACCGAGCCACCAGCTTCGTCGCCGTGGTCGCCTCGACCGAGGGCGGGATGGACATCGAGGATGTGGCGCACAACACGCCCGAGAAGATCCACACCATCCAGATCGACCCGGCCACCGGCGTGTTTCCGCACCACGGGCGCTCCCTGGCCAAGGCCCTGAAGCTCGAGGGCGATCTGGCCAAACAGGCCTACAAGCTCCTTGGCCAGCTCTACGCCGCCTTCGTCGGCAAGGACATGGCGATGCTGGAAGTGAACCCGCTGATCGTCACCGAGGACAACAACCTGCGCGTCCTCGACGCCAAGGTCTCCTTCGACGGCAACGCCCTGTTCCGCCACCCGGACATCATGGCCCTCCGCGACGAGAGCGAAGAGGACCAGAAGGAGATCGAGGCCTCCAAGTATGGCCTGAGCTACATCGCCCTGGACGGCGAGATCGGCTGCATGGTCAACGGCGCGGGCCTAGCCATGGCGACCATGGACATCATCAAGCTTTACGGAGCCGAGCCCGCCAACTTCCTCGACGTCGGCGGCGGCGCCAACAAGGAGAAGGTCACC
>CANJKM010000253.1 GCA_947474805.1 Caulobacterales bacterium
CATGGAGATCATCGACCAGACCTCGGCCGAGGTGTCGGTGGGCGGTCAGATCACCGCGCCGGCCCACACCCTCTATGAGATCGTGCGCAAGCTCCCGGAAGGCGCCGACGTCGAGCTGAAGGTGGCGGGCGAGGACCCCCGCCTGCAGGTCTCGGCCGGGCGGTCGCGCTTCAACCTGCCGGTGCTGCCCTCGGGCGACTTCCCAGCCATGTCGACCGACGGTCTGGCCGCCAAGATGGTGCTGCCGACCGCCGATTTGATCCGGCTGATCGACAAGACCCGCTTCGCCATCTCGACCGAAGAGACCCGCTATTATCTGAACGGCCTCTATCTCCATACGGTGATGCAGGACGGCGAGGCGCGGCTGCGCGCCGTGGCCACCGACGGCCACCGCCTGGCCCTGGCCGAGATGCCGGCGCCCGAGGGCGCAATGGGCTCGCCGGGCGTGATCGTGCCGCGCAAGACCATCCAGGAGGCCCGCCGCCTGATGGAGGACGCGGGCAATGAGATCGAACTCTCCGTCTCTCAGGCCAAGGTGAGATTCGATTTCGGCCGCGCGGCCCTGACCTCCAAGGTGATCGACGGCTCCTTCCCCGACTATGTGCGGGTCATCCCCAAGGACAATCAGAAGGTCGCGACCGTCGACAACGCCCTGTTCGCGGCGGCGGTTGACCGGGTGGCGACCATCTCGGCCGAGAAGTCGCGCTCGGTGAAGATGTCGATCGAGCCCGGCAAGATGGTGCTGACCGTCCGCAACATGGAGGCGGGCCAGGCGGTCGAGGAGCTGGAAATCGACTACAATGACGAGCCGTTCGAGATCGGCTTCAACGCCCGCTATCTGCTGGACGTGACCGGCCAGATCGAGGCCGAGAACGCCGAGCTGCGCTTCGCCGACCCGGCCTCGCCCACCCTGGTGCTCGATCCCTCGGACCGCGGGGTGCAGTACGTACTGATGCCGCTACGTGTCTAAAACGGAAAACCCGCGGAGTTTGTCTCCGCGGGCTGTCGTTATCGATCTATGTTGCTGGGAGTCTAGAGCGCGATGCTCAAGATTCCCAGGCTGGCGGTGGTCCAAACCAGAAGCAGGACGCCGATACCGCCGCGATCGATCATGCTCGAAAGCTTAATCATTTCTTTTCCTTCTCTTTACTCACGGCCGACGCGCCCGCTCAAACACTTGCGCGGTATTGGAGGTCGTCCGATGGCGGCGGATATATCCTGCAATGCAGCAAGCGCCAAGATTTCGCGCTGCGATGCACAACGATTGAGCGGGGGTGTGGCGTCAACACCACGTTCCGTGTCGTGAGGGCCGCGCTCACCCGGCTGACCCTGACCGATTTCCGCTCCTATGCGCGGGGCGAGTTGGCCCTGACCGGCGGCGCGGTCTTCCTGTTTGGGCCCAATGGCGCGGGCAAGACCAACCTCCTGGAGGCCGTCTCCTTCCTGGCCCCCGGGCGCGGCCTGCGCGGCGCGGCGGCGACCGAGGTCGGGCGGCGCGAGCCTGGCGAGGGCGAGGGAGAGGGCCGGCCCTGGGCCGTGGCGGCGGTGCTGAGCGACGCGGACGGCGAGACCCGCGTGGGTACGGGGGCCGAGCCCGACACGGCCCGGCGCCGGGTGCGGATCGAGGGCGAGCCGGTTCCGCCCGGCCGGTTGAGCGACCTCGTGCGCCTCGTCTGGCTGACGCCGCAGCAGGACCGGCTGTTTCTGGAGGGCGGCTCGGAGCGCCGCCGTTTCCTTGACCGGCTGGTGTTCGCCGACCAGCCCCGGCACGCCGCGGCGGTCTCGGCTTATGAAAAGGCGATCCGCGAGCGCACCCGGCTGCTGACCGACGGCCCGAACGATCCCGAGTGGCTAAACGCGCTGGAGGCTCAGGCGGCCGAGGCGGGCGCGGTGCTGGCGACTGCGCGCCACAAGACCCTGACCGCCTTGCAGGCCGAGATCGACGCCCGCTCGGAGCGGCCCTTTCCGCAGGCGGGGCTGTCGCTGTCGGAGGACTGGCATTCGGAGGGGTCGGGTGAGCGGCTGCGCGAGGCGCTGGCCCGGGGCCGCGCCCGCGACGCCGCCGCCGGGCGGGCGCTGTCGGGGCCGCACCGCACCGATCTTCTGGTCAACCTGCGCGAGAAGGACCGCCCCGCCGCCGAGGGCTCGACGGGCGAACAGAAGGCGCTGGTGCTGAACCTGGTCCTGGCACAGGCGGCGCGGCTGGCCCGCGACCCGGAGGCGCCCGCGCCCATCCTGCTGCTCGACGAGGTGGCGGCGCATCTCGATCCGGCGCGCCGGGCCGCCCTGTTCGACGAGATTACCGCGCTAGGGCTGCAGACCTTCCTGACCGGCACCGACCGCTCGCTGTTCGAGGGCCTGTTCGGGCGCGGCCAGGGGGTGAGGGTCGAGGGCGGGGCGCTGGAGCCGGAAAACGGCTGAAACGGCCTGAAAAACGGCCTCAAAACCGCACATCGTCACCGAAGCAGTCTATACTCTCCGCATGAGCGAAGAGACCGAACTGACCGCCCAGGAACAGGCCGCCGAGGATTACGGCGCCGACTCGATCAAGGTGCTGAAGGGGCTGGACGCCGTCCGCAAGCGTCCCGGCATGTATATCGGCGACACCGACGACGGCTCGGGCCTTCACCACATGGTCTATGAGGTGGTCGACAACGCCATAGACGAGGCCCTGGCCGGCCACGCGACCCGCGTGACGGTGGACCTGAACGCCGACGGCTCCTGCACCGTCACCGACGACGGGCGCGGCATCCCGACAGGCATCCATGAGGGCGAGGGAGTCTCGGCCGCCGAGGTCATCATGACCCAGCTGCACGCCGGCGGGAAATTCGACCAGAACAGCTACAAGGTCTCGGGCGGCCTGCACGGCGTCGGCGTCTCGGTGGTCAACGCGCTCTCAGACTGGCTGATGCTGAAGATCTACCGCGACGGCAAGGCGCACGAGATGCGCTTCGAGCGCGGCGACGCGGTGACCTCGCTGAAGATCATCGGCGACGCCCCCTTCCGCGACAACGGCGAGCATCTGTCGGGCACCGAGGTCACCTTCCTGCCCTCGATCGAGACCTTCGCCTTCATCGAATTCGACCGGAAGACGCTGGAGCACCGGCTGCGGGAGCTCGCCTTCCTCAACTCGGGCGTGACCATCTATCTGCGCGACCACCGCGGCACCGAGCCGTTCGAGGAGGTCCTGCACTATGAAGGCGGGGTCGAGGCCTTCGTCCGCCACCTGGACAAGTCCAAGGGTGCGCTGCTGAAGGAGCCGATCGTCATCCGCGGCAAGCGCGACCAGGTCGAGATCGACCTCTCGCTGTGGTGGAACGACAGCTACCACGAGCAGATGCTCTGCTTCACCAACAACATCCCGCAGCGCGACGGCGGCACCCACCTCTCGGCCTTCCGCGCCGCCCTGACCCGGGTGATCAGCGGCTATATGGAGAGCTCTGGGGCCGGCAAGCGCGAGAAGATCTCGGCGTCGGGCGAGGACGCCCGCGAAGGCCTGACCTGCGTCCTGTCGGTCAAGCTGCCCGACCCGAAGTTCTCGTCCCAGACCAAGGACAAGCTGGTCTCCTCGGAAGTCCGTCCGGCCGTCGAGGGCCTGGTGCAGGAGGGGCTGGCGACCTGGTTCGAGGAGCATCCGACCGAAGCCAAGCTTATTATTTCCAAGATCGTCGAGGCGGCCTCGGCCCGCGAGGCGGCCCGCAAGGCGCGCGAACTGACCCGGCGCAAATCGGCGCTGGATATCTCCTCCCTGCCCGGCAAGCTCGCCGACTGCCAGGAGCGCGATCCGGCCAAGTCCGAACTGTTCATCGTCGAGGGCGAC
>CANJKM010000254.1 GCA_947474805.1 Caulobacterales bacterium
ACTCGGCCGAGAGCCTCGTCCGCAAGGGCCGCGACATCGAGCGCCGAGTGCTGACCCGCGCCCTTAGCTTCCATCTAGCCGGCCGCGTGCTCCGGAACGGCAATAAGACGGTGGTCTTCCGGCCATGAGCGCGCAAATCATCGACGGCAAGGCCGTCGCCGCCGGGCTGCGCGCCGAGATCGCGGTCGCGGTGGCCGAACTCAAGGCCAGGCACAATATCGTCCCCGGCCTCGCGGTTGTGCTGATCGGCGAAGACCCGGCTTCCGCACTCTACGTGCGCAATAAGGGCGAGCAGACGCAGGCGGCCGGAATGCACTCCGTCACCCACAAGCTGCCAGCCGAGAGCTCGGAGGCCGAGGTGCTGAAGCTCGTCGCCGAGCTGAACGCGGACCCTTCGATCCATGGTGTCCTGGTCCAGTTCCCGGTCCCCGATCACATCAGCCAGGCGGCCATCCTTGACGTGCTGAGTCCGGACAAGGATGTCGACGGCCTGACGGTGATCAACGCCGGACGGCTCGCTTCGGGCCTGCCGGGGCTGGTGGCCTGCACGCCGTTCGGATGCCTTCTACTGCTTCAGCGCAGCCTCGGGGACCTCAGGGGCAGGCGAGCGGTCGTGGTTGGGCGCTCCAACCTGATGGGCAAGCCGATGGCTCAGCTGCTGCTCCAGGCCGACTGTACCGTCACCATCGCCCATTCGCGCACCATCGACCTGCCGGGCGTCTGTCGCGAGGCCGACATCCTGGTCGCGGCCGTGGGCCGGGCCGAGATGGTGAAGAAGGATTGGATCAAGCCCGGCGCCGCTGTGATCGACGTCGGCATCAACCGCGTGCCGTCGCGCGACGCCGAGTTGGCGGCGGCCGGCAAGACCCGTGTGGTCGGCGACGTCGCCTTCGACGAGGCCAAGGCGGTCGCCGGCTGGATCACGCCCGTGCCGGGTGGGGTCGGCCCGATGACCATCGCCTGCCTGCTGCGCAACACCGTAGTCGCCGCCTGCCGCATCCATGGCGTGCCGAACCCGCTCGACTAGTCCGAATAGACGCCCTCGACCTCATAAGACGCATCGCGGCGGCCGATCCGCAGTTCGGCTGGAACCCCGCCGGCCGAAGCCGTCACCGCCAGACGCCGCGCGGCCTTCACCGCTTCCTCGAAGGCGTCCTTGATAACCAGTGCACTTCCGCAGCGACGGACTCGCCAACGGCCTTGATGCTCTGAAACGTACAGGATTTGCACCTTCATCTGGGGCCTCCTCCCGAACCGGCTCAGACTATCGGCCAAGCCCGGATCCGGCGCATCACAAAGGAAGGAGCAACCCAGTCCCTGCAGCGATGAGTGAGCGAGACGCGACCACGCGCGTCTTATAGTTTGTTAATGGCGCAGTTGGGGGAGCCGGGGCCTCGGAGGCCTTCTTTTTGACCGCCGCCGCGTCCATTCTGCGGCTATGTCGCCTCGTCCGAAGTCCGCGTGATCCAGCGCCGTCTCGCCCTGACCGGCCTTCTCGGCCTGGCCGCTTGCGCGCCTACCGTCAGGGGGCTCGGAACCGCCCCCTCCGGTTTTTGCGGCCCCCGGCTGGACACGGACGGCCTGGTGACGGTCGATGGCCTGCGCCTGCCGATGCAGGTCTGGGCTCCCGGGGGCGAGCCCTGGGCGGTGATGATCGCCCTGCATGGGATGAACGACTATTCCAACGCCTTCGCGCTCGGCGGTCCATGGTGGGCCGCACAGGGCATCGCCACCTACGCCTATGACCAGCGTGGGTTCGGGCGCGCCGCGGCCCGGGGCTATTGGCCCGGCGCCGACGCCCTGGTCCAGGACCTGCGCACCGCTGTCGCCCTCGCACGCCAACGCCATCCCAAAGCCCTGATCGCAGTGCTCGGCCACAGCATGGGCGGGGCCGTCGCCATCCACGCTTTTGGCTCCAGGGAGCCGCCCGCCGCCGACCACCTGATCCTGGCGGCCCCTGCCGTCTGGGGTTGGAGCCGCCAGGCTCTGCCCAACCGTCTTGCTCTCTGGGTCACCGCCCACACGGCGCCGGGCGCCAGGCTTTCGGCCCCCGACTGGCTGGTCCGTCGGGTGCAGGCGACTGACAATGTGGAGGTGCTGAGGGCAATGAGCCGCGACCCCAATATGATCTTCAAGACCCGGGTCGACGCGGTCTATGGCCTAGTCGGCCTGATGCAGCTAGCCGACCGCGAGCTAAAGGCGGTCAAGGCCCCGGTCTTCTATCTCTATGGCGCGCGCGACAAGATCATCCCCAAGGCGGCGACGCGGCACGCTGTTCGGGGCCTCAAGACCGCCGACCGGCTGGCCTATTACTCACAGGGCTATCACCTGCTGAACCGCGACCTGCAGGCCCCCAAGGTCTGGGGCGACATCGAGTCCTACCTGCGCGACCCGTCCGCCCCCTTTCCCTCCGGCGCGCCGAACGTCATCAGTTGAGCAAACGCATGGGAATGCCGGAGCGTATCGGATTATGCTGCTCCAAACGGCGCATGGGGATGGTTGAACAGTGAGACGGCGGCTCGGTATCGCGGCGACGGCCTTTGTCGCCCTGGCCCTCCTCGGCCCTCCAGCCCTGGCGGACAAGATTGACGACGCCCAGGCGGCCTTCGCCGATTTCGACGATCAGAAGGCGCTCAAGCTCCTCGGCGAAGCCCTGGCGGAAAGCCAGGGCGACCCGCGGCGTCTGGCCCTGGCCTATTTCAACCGGGGAGAGGTCTACGCCTCCACAGGGGCTTACGACCCGGCGCTCGCCGACTTCACCGCCGCCTTGGCCTTGCCGCAGGACGACGGCGAACGGGCCCTGACGCTGATAAGCCGCGCCGAGGCCTACAATCGCCGGAACCGCAACGACGAGGCGCTGAAGGACTACGACGCCAGCCTGATTCTGGCGCCCGAGCAGCTCGGCGCCCGCACCGCTCGCGGTCAGCTGCAGCAGAAGATTGGAAACAAGGACGCCGCCCTGGCCGATTTCGACGCCGAGCTGAAGCTCCATCCCACCTATTATCGCGCCCAGGTCGGCCGGGCCGTTCTACTGGGGCTGCCCCTGCCGCCCGATCCCACCAAGGGCCGGCGCTGATGCGGCCATCACCTTGGCTTGCCTCGCTGCTCGCGGGGGCGGCGGCGTTTGCCGCGCCCCAGGCCCAGGCGTCGGTTCACCGGATCCAGGGCTGTCAGGCGCTGGGAACCTCCCTCGATCTGGTGGCGGTCGGCGGCGACCGCGCCGCCGCCCAGGCCGCTCTCGTGGCCGCTCTGGATGAGATCGCCCGGCTGGAGCCGATCCTGTCCGGATGGCGCCAGGACAGCGAGCTTTCCCGACTGAACCGGAGCGCGAGCGCCCAGGTTTCGCCCGATCTTTATGCGGTGATCGAGGCGGCAGAGGCTTGGCGCCGCCGCAGCGGCGGCGCCTTCGACGGAAGGCTGGGTCTGGTCCAGGCGGAGGGATTCGGCGCCAATGCCGCCGCCCGCGCCGCGCGCCTGACGCTGGACCCGCAAACCCGGACGATCACGCGCGACCCCTACGCTGTCCTGGCGCTGGACGGGATCGCCAAGGGCTACGTTATCGATGCGGCGCTCAAGGCGGCGCGGCGGGGCGCGCCCACGCTCGAGGGGCTCTTGATCGACATCGGCGGCGATCTGGTGGTCTGGGGCAGGGGTCCTGGCGGCGACTGGCGCCTCGGCGCCGCCGACCCCGCCCGGCCCGAAGACAACGCCTCGCCCGGCTCGACCCTCCGCCTTACGGGCGGTGCGATGGCCACCAGCGGACGCGGAGCCCGCAACACCATACACCTGACCCGCGAA
>CANJKM010000255.1 GCA_947474805.1 Caulobacterales bacterium
ACCGTCCTTCGACTTAACGAAGGCGATCTTGTGCTCCTCGCGGATGATGTCCATGCACAGCTCGACGCATTCGTCGCAGATGAACACGGTTGGGCCCGCGATGAGTTTGCGCACCTCATGCTGGCTCTTTCCGCAGAAGGAGCAGTAGAGGGTGCTCTTGGTGTCGCCGCTTGCGGCTTTCGTCATAGGCGGTTCTCACTCTCCGGCGGTTGCCCGGCGAGGACTGGGGACACTGATGCGCCTCCCACCCTTCTCCGAACTGGTCCAACGTGGACCGGTCTTGCAGGATATAGGCCACGAGGCTTACGGAAACCTGACATTCCGAAAAGGTATTCGATCATACCTGGTTTCGGGCGCCAAGGGGCCGGACCCCCGTCCCGGCTTATCCCTTGCAGGTGAAGCCGGGTGATGTCTCGAATTGACAAGATGGTGACCGTGGACCCCGAACGCCAGAGCCGGCCAGACGATCCCGAACGCGACATCGCGTCCGAGGGCCGTCCGCAACGCGCGGGACCTCTGGTGGCGTTTGATTTCGACGGCACCCTGACGGTCCGCGACAGCTTCAAAGCCTTCCTCCGCTGGCGCATCGGCCCCTCGGCCTACTGGCTCGGCATGGGCAAACTGATCCCCTCATTGCTGGCCTATCCGTTCCACCGCAACCGCGCCCGCCTGAAGTCGGCCATGGTGCGAATCTTCCTTAAAGGCCTGCCCCGCAAGATTTTGGAGCAGGAAGCTGCGGAGTTCGCCGCCGTCGCCGCGCCCGTTCTTTTGCGGCCGGACGCGCTGAAGGCCTGGCGACGCTATCGGCTCGACGGCGCGCGGCTGGTGATCGTCACTGCCTCGCCGGAACAGCTGGTGGCGCCCTTCGCCCGCGGCCTCGGCGCAGACCTGTTGCTCGCCACCAAACTCGATTTCGACGCGGAGGGCCGCGTCACCGGACGCCTCGACGGGCGCAATTGCCGCAGCCAGGAGAAGGTCCGCCGCCTGCGCGAGGCCTTCGGCCAGGACATTCGCCTGACCGCCGCCTATGGCGACACCGCCGGCGACATCGAAATGCTCGACCTCGCCGACGAGAAGTACATGCGTCTGTTCACCGGAAAGCCAAGCGGGGCCGGCGGGGCCCTCTAGCGAATCAGCAATCCTCAGCCCTGCTCGGCCGCGTCCCGGGTTTCATAGACGTGGTCCACAAGGCCGAAGGCCTTGGCCTCGTCCGAGGACAGGAAGTTGTCCCGATCCAGCGCCCGCTCGATCTCCTCGATCGGCTTGCCCGTGTGTTTGGCGTAGAGCGCGTTGAGGCGCTTCTTGGTCTTGATGATGTCCTCGGCGTGCCGCTCGATATCCGAAGCCTGACCGCGGAACCCGCCCGAGGGCTGATGGACCATGATGCGGGCGTTCGGCAGGGCGATGCGGTGGCCGGGCGCGCCGGCGGCCAGCAGGAAGGAGCCCATCGAGGCCGCCATCCCGGTGCAGACAGTCGAAACCGGGCAGCGGATATATTGCATGGTGTCGTAGATCGCCATGCCGGACGTCACCACCCCGCCGGGCGAGTTGATGTACATGGCGATCTCCTTCTTGGGGTTCTCGGACTCCAGGAAGAGAAGCTGGGCGGTGATCAGCGAGGCCATCCCGTCCTCGACCGGCCCGGTCAGGAAGATGATCCGTTCCTTGAGCAGCCGCGAGAAGATGTCGAAGGCGCGCTCGCCACGGCTGGTTTGCTCGACCACCATCGGGACGAGGTTCATGGCGGTGTGCAGGATATCGCTCATAGGGCGGCCTTTGATTCTAGATGAGTGCAGTCTGAAGCGAGTCGTCGCCGACGCGCCCCCCTCATCCCGATATCGGTCGCCGCCCGCGTAAGTGCAAGCGGGAGCGCTTAGCTCCCGTAGCCGGCGGGCAGGTCGTCTTCCTCGAACAGCACGTCCTTGGCGACTTCCTGGTCCTCGACCTTGGCCTTGGAGATGATCAGATCGACGACCTTCTCTTCGTACAGCGGCGCGCGCAGAGCGGCCTGCAGGTCCTGACGGTTGCGATAGGCTTCCATCACCTGGGCTTCCTGGCCGGGATAGCGCCGGGCCTCGTTGACTATGGCGCCGTGCAGTTCCTGGTCGGAGACGACCACGCCGTGCTCGCGGCCGATCTCGGCCAGCACCAGGCCCAGGCGCACACGGCGCTCGGCGATCTTGCGGTAGTCGGCCTTCAGCTGGTCCTCGGTCTTGTCCTTCTCGTCCTCGGCCAGCTCGCCTGAGGCGCGTTCGGCCTCGACCTGGCTCCAGATGGTCTCGAACTCGCCCTCGACCATGCGGGGCGGCAGCGGGAAGTCATGGCTCGAGTCGAGCTGATCCAGCAGAGCGCGCTTCAACTTGAAGCGGGCGGCGCCGGCGTTCTGATTGCCAAGCTGCTCGGAGACCAGCTTCTTAAGGCTGTCGAGGTCGCCCAGGCCAAGCCGCTCGGCCAGGGCGTCGTCGACCTTGCCCTTTTTGGCCGCCTTGACCTCCTTGACGGTCACGGCGAACTCGGCCGCCTTGCCCGCCAGATGGGCCGCGCCGTAGTCGTTGGGGAAGTTGACCTTCACCGTCACCTCTTCGCCGGCCTTGGCGCCCTTCAGCTGCTCTTCGAAACCGGGGATGAACCGGCCCGAGCCGATCACGAGCTCGGCGTCTTCGCCCGAGCCGCCATCGAACTTCACCCCGTCGATGCTGCCGACGAAGTCCATCACGATCATGTCGCCATCGGCGGCCTTGGGCGTCTTGCCGCCCTTGGTCTCATAAGTCTTGGCGCCCTCCGCGATCTCGGTCAGTGCCTCCATCACCTCGGCGTCGGTCGGCGTATGCACCATCCGCGTCAGGATCAGGGAGCCGGGATCGATCGGCTGGAATTCCGGCATGACCTCGATGGCCAGTTCGAACGCCAGGTCGGCCTTGCCGTCCAGCACCTGGCCGATGTCGGATTCCATCTTGATGTCGGGCGAGGCGGCCGGGCGCAGCTTCACCTTTTCCAGGGCGTCGCGCTGGCTGTCGTCCATCGCCTGCTCGACGACTTCCTGCATCAGCCCCTTGCCATACATCTTGCGGACATGGCTGGCCGGCACCTTGCCGGGGCGGAAGCCCTTCAGCTGAACCTGCGGGGTCACTTCGGCGAGGCGCTTGTCGAGACGGGCGTTCAGCTCCGCGACCGGCACCAAGACGCCATAGACGCGCGAGAGGCCTTCACCGGACTTTTCAACGATCTGCATCGACATGGGACGACTTTCAAATATGCGCGCCCGAGGTTCCGCCTGCCGGCGTCCTCGGGTCGGAAAGAGTATGGGCGGGGGGCTTTTTATGTCAGGCGGGGGGCGGGGTCAAAGCGGAAAGGCGCGCGGCCCTGCAGACCTACTTCAGCCGACGTCCCTGAACATCGGCGCCGATTTCCAGCTCGACGCTCGAAATCGCCGCCGCCGAACTGAATCGAACCTTGATCGTGTCGATCGTGGGCTGTTTCAATTCGATCGTGGTCAGGGGGAATTCAGCCTTTTTGAATTTCGCGGTCAGGCAGTCTTCGCCGCTGAACGCCACATAGACGGTCCGGTTCCCCACCGATTTCAGCTCTCCGCCAGCGCCGGCCGTATTGCGCGCGCACTGAAGCTCCAGCCGGCCATGCGCCAGCACCTTGTCCTCGACGTTGATGTAATAGAGTTCACCCTTGGGCCCGGCGATAAAGGCGAACTGGTCGAATTTGTTGCTCGCGAC
>CANJKM010000256.1 GCA_947474805.1 Caulobacterales bacterium
CTTCTCCATGGCGAGGTTGGAGGGCAGTTCGAAAAGGGAATAGCTGAGCAGGGCGAGGCCCGCGCCGAAGCCGTACATCTCGGGCGAGAGGCCCAGATCCCGGTTGGCGGTGATGCCGGCGAAGCCAACGTTCACCCGGTCGATGTAGCTGACGACGAAGGCCAGCAGCAGCAGGGGAATGGTGCGGACGGTGACCTTGGCGATGGTCCGCCGCTCGATCTCGGACATGGCCATCGGCTCGCTTTTGGGGGCGCTCATGGAAGGAAGCCATATAGTGCGCGCGGGTTGTCCACCAGGATTCTGTTCCGGGTTTGCGCGTCCGGAACCCAGTCCAGCAGTAGGTCGAGCAACGCTCCGTCGTTGGGCATGACGCGGCCGTCCATGTTCACGTGCGGCCAGTCCGAGCCCCAGACCAGCCGCTCGGGCGCGTGGGCCGCCAGGGCGCGGGCGAAGGGGATCATCTCGGCGTAGGGCGGGCCCGTATGCCCGCAGCGCATGGGGCCCGACAGCTTGACCCAGACCCGGCCGGTGTCGAGCATCCGCAGCACAGCCCTGAAGGCGGGCTGGTCGACGCCGAGCGTCGAGTCCACCGCGCCGAAGTGGTCGAGGACGATGGTGTTGGGCAGGGCCAGGAGTTGCGGTCCCGCCTCCACGATATCGCCCGCGTGGCCGTAGAACTGCACGTGCCAGCCGACCTCATGCACCGTCTTGGCGACGTCGGGCAGGATGGGCGCCAGATGCTTGCCGCGCGCGCCGGCGAGGAAGCGCACGCCGCGAACGCCCAGGGCGTCGAGACGCCGGGCTTCGCCGAGGGCGAAGTCGTCGGGCGGGACGATGATCCCCCGGAAATAGTCCGGATGGCGGGTGAGAACCCCTTCGAGATAGCGGTAGTCGCGGCCGTAGCCGCCGGGGGAGACGACGACCGAATGGCTGAGGCCGAGCACGGCGTTCTGGGCCATGGCCAGCTCTGGCGAGGCCTCGGCGGCGCGGTATTGGGTGTCGGGATGGAAGGGCCAGTCGGCCTCGGGGCCGAACAGGTGGATGTGGCTGTCGACCGCGCCCGGCGGGGCCTGCAGGCGCGGCGTCTTCGGCCGCGGATCGGGCGGCTGGGTCAGGCCCTTCATGTGCAGAATCTTGTCCCCGGATTTTCAGCCGACCCTAAAAGGCTCTAGGGTCGCGTCAAATCTTTCCTACCCCAAAACCGAGGTTCCATGCCGGACGCCCCGCTGGTCGATAGCCACGCTCATATCTTCACCCTCGACCTGCCGATGGTCGACAACCCGAGGCACAATCCGCACTACGCCTATACGGCGCAAGACTATCTGGCCGACCTCGACGCCCACGGGGTGAAGTGCGCCGTGCTGGCCGGGGTCAGCCTCTACGGCGACTACAACGACTATCAGATCGACGCCTGCCGCAAGCACGACCGGCTGCGCACCACCGTGGTCGTGAAGCCCGAAATCGAGCGCTATGTGATGGAGGCGATGGCCAGGGACGGCGTGGTCGGGGTCAGGCTGATGTGGATGGGGGTCAAGGACCTGCCCGACCTGACCAGCTTCGAATACCGGCGCCTCTTGAAGCGGATCAAGGACCTGGACTGGCACGTGCATCTGCACCTGGACGGGCGCCGCTCGAAGCCGGTGGTGGACCTGCTGGAAGCCTCGGGCGTGAAGCTGGTGATCGACCATTTCGGCACCCCGAACCCCGAGAAGGGCGTAGGGTGCGAGGGCTTCCGCAACATCATCGAGAAAACCCAGAACGGCCGGACCTGGGTGAAGATGTCGGCGGGCTATCGGATCGGGGCGGAGGCGGCGAACCTCTATGCCGCGGAATTGCTACGCTGTGTTCCGCACGACCGGCTGCTGTGGGCGAGCGACGCGCCCTTCGTCAGTTTCGAGCAGACGGTCACCTATCAACAGACGCTCGACGACTTCCACCGCTGGGTTCCGGACGCCGCTCTGCGCAGCAAGATCAGCGGCGACAATCCGATGGCGCTGTATTTCGGAACACCATCCTTGGCCTTCGCCCACCGACGATAGGCGATGCGGCGGACGAACCCGACCACGCCGCCGAAGGCCACTCTCGCCAGGGCCAAAATCCGATCCTAGACTGATGCGAAAGCAGGGGACATCGCGTGCAGGCCGCAACGCCGCGCGTCCGGGTGGCGATTGTCGAGGACGATCCCATCCTGCGCGCCGACATCGCCCGGGCGGTCAGCCTGGCCGCCGACCTCAGGGTCGTGGGCGAAGTGCAGACACTCGCCGAAGGCCGCGCTCTGCTCGCCGCCGACCCGGACGTGCTGCTCATTGATCTCGCCCTGCCCGACGGCAGCGGCATCGACCTGATCCGCGAGGCGCAATGGCGAACCCCGCGGCCCAAGTGCATCGTCATCACCATCTTCGGCGACGCCGCCACGGTGGTCCGCGCCATCGAGGCCGGCGCGGACGGCTACCTGCTCAAGGGCTCCGAACCGGCGGAAGCCGCCGCCGCCATCCGCAGTGTGCTGGAAGGCGGCGCGCCGATCAGCCCCGCCGTCGCAAGCCACATCCTCGCCCGCGCCCGCGTCAGCATGCGGTCCACCGAACGGGATGCGGGCGACACGCTCGGCCCGGCGCTGTCGGAGAAGGAGATCGGCATTCTCACCGACCTCGCCAAGGGCTTCCGCTACAAGGAGGTGGCCCGTATCCACGGTATCTCGCCGCTGACCGTCGGCGGCCACGTCAAGTCCATCTACCGCAAGCTGGCGGTCAACTCCCGCAGCGAAGCCGTGTTCGAGGCCGTGCAGGCTGGCCTCATCCAGTTGCGCGAATAGGGGGCGGGCCGATGCAAAACCTCAACCTAGCGCCGCTATCGTCGCCCACCCGCACCTGGTGGATCGCGGCGACCATCCTGATGGTCCAGGTCGTTTTCTGCGGCGCCCTGCTGCTGATCAATCTTGTGGCGGAGCAAGCGGCGGGACGGCAGGTGTCCGTCGTCACCTTCGCCAGCCCGACTCCGGACACGATGCAATCCGGCGCCGGCGGGGTGTACCGGCCGATAGCGCTCAACGCAGACCAATGCTGCTCCGCGCCCCAAGTCACCGTCCACACCCTGCTCACGGCGTCGGACGCGCGGTTGACCGATCCGGCGCTGCTGATCGTGAGCGCCCACGACAACGCCTTCGTCTTCGTTGGCGGCGAACGGGTCGGCGGCCAAGGCCGTCTGGGCGCCCTGCCCTCGAACCTGTCGGGCCGGCCGATCCTGGTTCACATTCCAGGGCGCCTCGCCAAGCCGGGGGCCGCAGTCGACATCGTCGTCAGCCGCGCGGTGGGCACCGCGCACCTGCGGCCCTTCAACATCGGCGAGTACGACGACCTCTATCCGTCCTTCCTGGCGCTGCGGCTGCTGCGCTCGGACCTGCCGTTCATCAACGCCGCCTTGGCCGCCTGGCTGGCCGCCTTCTGCTTCTTCGCCGCGCCGCTGTTCGGCCAGAGGGGACTGCTGTTTTCGCTCTCAGGCCTCTGCGCGAGCTGGGCCGCCCAGAATGTCGGGCTTTTGGTCTCCGACCCGCCCTGGGGCCGGGTGGCCAACCATGGGGTCTATTACGGCGCGTTCCTGGCGACGCTGATGTTCACGGTCTGGTTCTTAGTCGAATGGACCTCGGTCTTCGCCGCCGCCGATCCTCCATCGCGGCGCGGCTGGCGGCGGCTGCTCAGCCTGCTGATCGATCCCTGGAGCGCGCGGGCC
>CANJKM010000257.1 GCA_947474805.1 Caulobacterales bacterium
CGATCACCGCCCAGGGCGCGTCGCTCGACGGCCGTCAGTCGCAGCTGCCGCCCAAGCTGGTGGCCCAGGCCTTCCAACTGCCGGCCTCCGGCGAGAGCGACATGGCCGACTACGGACAGGGCGAGTATTTTGCCGCCCGGGTCGAGAAGATCGATCCACCCACCCTGGCCAAGCTCGACGAGGTCCGCACCGCCGCCACCCAGATTTTCATGATCCAGGACGTGCAGAAACGACTGAAAGCCAAGGCGGAACAGCTCGCCGCCGAGATCAAGAAGGGCAAGACGCTGGAAGCCGCCGCCGCCGGAGTCGGCGCGGGCGTCGGCCACGGCATGGATGTTCACCGCGACGTTCAGGGCGAGGCTTTCTCACGCGATCTCGTAGGCCAGGTGTTCAGCGGCAAGAAAGGCGACGTCCTGGTCGCCGAGGCTCCCAAGCTCGGCTACGTCGTCGCCCGGATCGAGAACATCTCGACCGGCGGCGCGCCCGAGATGATCAACGCCATCGCCTTGGAGCGGGCCGGCCTGCGCAACGCCATCTTCACCGACATCACCGCCGCCGGCCAGGAAGCCGCCCGCGCCAGCATCAAGCCGACGGTCGACTATAAGAAGGCCCACGCCGCCATCGGCATTGAGGACGCGCCCGAGCCCGCCAAGGCCCCCACTGGGAAGGCCGCTCTCGAGAAGACCAAGTGAGCACAGGCGCGCCCGGCGACGGCCCCGGCTTCGACGCCTTCAGCAAGGCCTATGGCGAGGGACGGGCCCAGGTGGTCTGGACCCGGCTGGTCGACGACCTGGAGACGCCGGTCTCGGCCTTCCTGAAGATCGGTCACGGCCGCAAGTACGCCTTCCTGTTCGAATCGGTCGAGGGCGGCGCCTGGCGCGGCCGCTATTCCATCGTCACTCTGAAGCCTGACCTGGTCTGGCGCGCGTTCGGCGAAACGGCCGAGATCGCGCAGGGTTACGACGCGGTGGCCGCAGGGACCTTCACCCGGGAAAAGCTCGGGACACTGGATTCCCTGCGCGCCTTGATAGCGGCGTCCGAAATCGACACCCCGGCCGAGCTGCCGCCGATGGCGGCAGGCCTGTTCGGCGGTCTGGGTTACGACATGATTCGCCTCGCCGAGCCGGTCGGCCTGGCCAAGGCTGACCCCTTGAACCTGCCTGACGCGGTGATGACCCGGCCCTCGATCGTGGCGGTGTTCGACGCTATCGGCCATGAGATCATCTTGATCACTCCGGTGCGCGCGGCGGCGGGCGTCTCGGCCCAGGCCGCCTATGACGCCGCCCAGGCCCGGCTGGCGGAGACCACGGCCGACCTGCGCCGCCCCCTCCCCGCCCACGCGCCCGGCGAAAAGCGCGAGCAGATCGCCCCGGTTTCGCCGGTCGACCGCGCGGGCTACGCAAGGGTGGTGGAGAAGGCCAAGCGCTACATCGCCGCCGGCGACATCTTCCAGGTAGTGCCGAGCCACAGGTTTCGCGCCCCGTTTGACCGCGACCCCTTCGCCTTCTACCGCTCGTTGCGGCGCACCAACCCCTCGCCCTTCCTCTTCTTCCTCGATTTCGGCGACTTCCAGCTGGCGGGCTCCAGCCCGGAAATCCTGGTGAGGCTGCGCGACGACAAGGTCACTATCCGTCCGATCGCCGGCACCCGGCGCCGTGGCGCGACGCCCGCGGAAGACCTGGCCCTGGAGGCCGAGCTCCTGGCCGACCCCAAGGAGCTGGCCGAACACCTGATGCTGCTCGACCTCGGCCGCAACGACGTCGGCCGTGCTGTGATGCTGCGCGAGGAGGGCCGAAACGCCCAGGTCCAGACCACGCCGCGCGTCCGCGTGACCCAGAGCTTCGCGATCGAGCGCTACAGCCATGTCATGCACATCGTCTCCAACGTCGAAGGCGATGCGCCCCCGGGGCTCGACCCCGTGGACGTGATCCTGACCGCCCTGCCCGCCGGCACCGTCTCGGGCGCCCCCAAGGTGCGAGCCATGCAGATCATCGACGAGTTGGAGCATGAAAAGCGCGGCATGGGTTACGCCGGCGCGGTCGGCTACATCTCGGGCCGCGGCGAGGTCGACACCTGCATCGTTCTGCGCACCGCCATGTTTAAGGACGGCGCCCTCTATGTTCAGGCCGGCGGCGGAGTGGTGGCCGACAGCGACCCGGACGCCGAATACGAGGAGACTCTGCACAAGAGCAGCGCCGTGCGCCGCGCGGCGGAAGAGGCCTGGCGGTTTGGGTGAGGCTGGGGCGAACCGCCCGCACTCGCCTGACGCGTATTAAATTCCCGTCTGGTCCAATAGGGCGTCGAAGGCGACCCACAAGGTGTCGCGCACCGCGTCGGTCTCCATGAACAGTTCGTGCCGCGCGTCGTCCAGCTCGACCAGCGTTCCGTTGGGCGCGCGACGGGCGAAGTCGCGGATTAGCTGGTTGTCGACCAGGGCCTCCTCCCGCGCAAGGAAGGTGAGCAGCGGCGTCTCGATCCCCTCCACAGCGCCCGGCTTGTGGATTTCGGCCGACAGCCTGAGAGCGAACTCCACCCAACCCCAAGTCGCCCCGCCAAGGCGTAGGTCGGGACAGGCCAGCACCTGATCGCGATAGCGGTTCAAACGCCGCTGGTCGTGGGTCAGGACGCTGAGCTCAAAAGGCTGCTCAAGGGGATCGGTCCAGGCTGGGACGTAGAGGTGCCCGAGCCCCATTCGGACCATAAGGCTTGCGAGCCCCATCACCAGCGACGAGGGTTTGCCGCCCAGGTTTACCCCCAACATCGGCGAAGACAGGGCCGCCGCCGAGAAGCGCCTTTCCCCTCTGATCAGAGCCAGGGCCGTCAGCCCTCCGCCCATTGAATGGCCGACCGCCACCCAGGGTTTGGGCAGCCTGTGTTCAAACGCCGCGATTACCGAATTGAAGTCGGCCAGAAAGAGCCCCGAGCCTTCCGCGTGCCCGCGCCTCCGGTCCTTCAGAATCCGCGCCGACAGACCCTGACCGCGCCAATCGTGGACTAGGACGGTGAAGCCGCGCTCCCGCAGGTCGTCCACCACCTCATAGTATTTCTCGATCGGCTCAGTGCGGCCAGGGCTCAGCACCACCGAGCCGCGTCCGGTCTTTCCGAACGATGGGTTGCAGGGGAACAGGGCCGCGCGCAGCCGCGCGCCGTCTGCCGCCGTCACCCAGGCGGCCGACCCGCCGGGGGGAATCGGAGAGCCCGGCGTTCCGATCAGAGGGGCGGTTGGGTTCAGCCTCGCGCCTTGGCCATCAGGGGCGCCAGCTTCATCGCTACGCCCATGTCGCCCGCGATCTTCAGCTTGCCCGACATGAAGGCCATGGTCGGATCGAGCCGGCCCTGAGCCATGTCCTCGAGGTCCGACTTGGCCACGGTGATGGTGCAGTCGGCCGGGGCGTCCTCATTGGTCACCGTCCCACCGTCGACGTGGATGAAGCCCTCGCCCTTCAGGTCGAAGGTGACAGTGCGGCCGAGGCCGGAGTCACTGCCCACCGCGGCCCTGAACCGTTCGGTGATCTCTTCGAGCGTGGCCATGGTGTTCTTCCTCAAACGGTTTGGTGGGCGACGCTAAACCCCGATAACCCTGGCTTCAAGCCGGGGGTTTCATCGCCGGTTTCACAAACTTCAGGGTCATCCGGTCGCTTTCGCCAATCGAGTCATAGGGGGCGTGGTTGAAGGCCGGATCGGCCGGCTCGCCCGGCGGGGCCGAGC
>CANJKM010000258.1 GCA_947474805.1 Caulobacterales bacterium
CGGTCTTGGTGCGGGCGTTCTTCTTGGTGACGTAGAAGAAGCCGGTGTCCGCCGAGGAGTTCAGGCGGATCTTGATCGATGCCGGTTTGGCCATGACGCGGGACTCCGTGCCGGCCGGAGCCGGGAAAATTAAGAGCGCGGAACATACTCACGCACGGCCCGAAGTCAACGGCGGGGCTTCGGTCCGCCCGGACGTCCTTTGCCGCGCTGCTGGCCGCCGGGTCGGAAGGGCCGCACCGCGCGGCTCGGACGGGCGTTGGGATCCTTGTTGTCCGGCTCGCTCACCATCTCGAACAGCAGGCCGCCGGTGAGCGGCGCGGCCTCGACCAGCTTAACCTCGACCACCTTGCCGAGCGGCCATCGCCGGCCCGAACGCTCGCCGACCAGGGCGTGGGCGCCCTCGTCGTGGATCCAGAACTCGCCGCCGAGGCTCGAGGCGGGGACGAGACCGTCGGCCCCGGTCTCGGCCAGACGCACGAACAGGCCGAATCGGGTGACGCCGGTGATGCGGCCGGTGAACTCGGCTCCGACCCGCTCGGCCAGGAAGGCGGCGACATAGCGGTCGTTGGCCTCGCGCTCGGCGACCATGGCCCGGCGCTCGCAGGCGGTGATGTGTTCGGCGGTGGCTTTGAGCCGCGCGATCTCGCCGTCGGTTAGGCCGTCCTTGCCGAGGCCGAGGCTGCGGATCAGGGCGCGGTGGACCACGAGGTCGGCGTAACGGCGGATCGGCGAGGTGAAGTGGGCGTACTTCTGCAGGTTCAGCCCGAAGTGGCCGATGTTGTCGGGGCTGTAGATGGCCTGCATCTGGGTGCGCAGGACGACTTCGTTGACGATTTCGGCGTGCGGGCCGCCGCGGGTCTCGCCGAGCAGGCGGTTGAACCGTTCGGTGCGGGGCGCCTCGCCCTTGGCCCAGGTCATGGCCAGGGTGGAGAGGAAGTCGCCGAGGTTGAACATCTTCTCGGCGCTGGGCGTGTCGTGGATGCGGTAGATCAGCGGCGTGCGCTTCTGCTCCAGCGTCTCGGCGGCGCAGACATTGGCCTGGATCATCATCTCCTCGATCCGCCGGTGAGCGTCGAGGCGGTCGCGCGGCTTGATCGAGACGACCTGGCCGTCGGCGTCGAGCTCGATCTTGCGTTCGGGGCTGTCGATGTCGAGCGGCGAGCGGGCGTCGCGGCCCTTGGACATGCAGCGGTAGGCTTCCCACAGGGGCTTGAGGATCAGCTCCAGCAGCGGATCGGTCTTGTCGTCGGGCTTGCCGTCGATGGCGGCCTGGGCCTGCTCGTAGGACAGCTTGGCGGCCGAGCGCATCAGACCGCGCACGAAGCGGTGGTTCTTCTTCTTGCCGGCCTTGTCGAACACCATCCGCACGGCGAGGCAGGCGCGCGGCTCGCCCTCGCGCAGCGAGCAGAGGCCCGCCGACAGGGCCTCGGGCAGCATGGGCTCGACCCGGTCGGGGAAGTAGGCTGAGTTGGCCTTGTCCCAGGCGGTCTTATCCAGTGCCGAGCCCGGGCGCACATAGGCGGCGACATCGGCGATGGCGACCCAGACCACCCAGCCGCCCTCGTTCTTGGGGTCGCGGTCTGGCTCGGCGTAGACGGCGTCGTCGTGGTCGCGTGCGTCCACCGGGTCGATGGTCAGGAGGGGGGTGTCGCGAAGGTCGGTGCGGCCCTCTAGCGTTGGGGGCCTGGCGGCTTCCGCCTCGGCCTCGGCCTCGGGGGGGAAGCCGGTCGGCAGGCCGTGGGCGTAGATGGCCAGCATGGAGAAGGCGCGGGCGTCGTCCTCGCGGCCCAACACCTCCAGCACGCGGGCGAGCTTGGGGCCGTAGCGTTTGGCGCCGGAGCTGGCGGCCTGGGCGGTGACCAGGTCGCCGTCGCGCAGGTTGGCCGGGGCGTCGATCAGGAGGTAGGCCTCCTTGACCTTGCGATCGACGGGCTCGAGCCGGGTCTCCTTGTTGGATTTGCGGACCACGCCGAGCAGGCGCTCCTGCGCGGGGCCGAGCGCCTTGATCAGGATGGCGATGCGTTCACCGCTTTCGTCGGGCTCGAACTTGACCAGCACCCGGTCACCGATGCCGGGCGGCGTGCCGACCCGGTTGCGGTCGGGCTGGAGGCGCATCAAGGGCGCGTCGTGGCCGGCCTTGACCAGGCGGACATAGAGCTCGCCGTCCTCGTCCGTCTCGATGACTTCGGCAACGCCCACGGGCGGCCGCTCGCGCGGTCCCTTGGGCTCGCGGCGGCCGCCGGGCTTGCTGTGATCGGCGCGCGCCGGCTTGGCGGAACGGTTGCGGGGAGGGCGGGGAGGCTTGGCCATGGCCTCCTGTAACGCGGAATGGGCCGATTGGCTCTAACAACCCCAACCCAACCCTCAGGGTCATCGCCCGACTTGATCCGGCGACCCAAGCCGCAAGTCGGAATATCGGCGCCGTCGCTTGGGTCCCCCGGTCCGCTTCGCGGCCGGAGGATGACGGAAGCTATTTAGCCGCCTTCTTGGTCGGAGCCTTCTTCTTCGCGGCGGGCTTCTTGGCCGCCGGCTTCTTCGCCGCGGCCGCCTTCGGAGCCGCCGTCTTGCGGGCGGGTTTCTTGCCCTTGGCTGGGGCCTTCAGCGCACGCTCGGCCAACAAGGCCACCGCCTGTTCCAGCGTCACCTCCTCGGGCGTCGCGCCCTTGGCGAGGTTGGCGTTCAGCATTCCGTCCGAAACGTAGGGCCCGTAGCGGCCCGACAGCACCTTGATGTCCTGGCCGCCGGTCGGATGGGCGCCCAGCTCCTTCAGCACGGTCGCGCCGTTGCGGCCACGCCCGCCGCCGGCCTTTTTCTCGGCGATAAGGGCGACGGCGCGGTTGAGACCGACCTCGAACACCTCGTCGATGCCAGACAGGCTGGCGTAGGTCGAACCGTGATGAACATACGGCCCGAAACGCCCGAGCGCGCTGGTGATCTTCAGCCCGTCCTCAGGGTGTTTTCCGACCTCGCGCGGCAGGGAGAGCAGGCGCACCCCCTTCTCCAGATCGATCGAAGCAGGCGGCCAGTCCTTGGGCAGGCTGCCCCGCTTGGGCTTGGCCTTGGGGTCGTCCGGATCGGCGTCCAGCTCCACATAGGGGCCAAAGCGCCCGACCTTCAGCCACACGGTGCGGCCGTTCTCGGGGTGCTTGCCCAGCTCCTTGTCGCCGGTGTCGGCGGGCTCCTCGCCCTCGGCCATGGCGGCGAGTTGGCGGGTGTGACGGCAGGTCGGATAGTTGGAGCATCCGATGAAGGCGCCAAACTTGCCGACCTTCAGCGATAGGCGACCGTCGGCGCAGGCCGGGCAGGCGCGGGGGTCGGAGCCGTCGCCCTTATCGGGGAAGATGTGGGGGCCGAGGGAATCGTTCAGCGCGTCGAGCACATGGGCGACGCGCAGCTCGCTCATTCCTTCGACGGCGGCGTGGAAGTCCAGCCAGAACTCGCGCAGCAGCGCCTTCCAGTTCATCTCGCCGGCCGAGACCAGATCGAGCTTCTCTTCCAGGGCGGCGGTGAAATCGTATTCGACGTAGCGGCGGAAGAACTGCTCCAGGAAGGCGGTGACCAGCCGTCCCTTGTCGTCCGGGATGAACCGGTTCTTGTCCATGTGGACGTATTCGCGGTCGCGCAGCACGGTCAGGATCGAGGCGTAGGTCGAGGGCCGGCCGATGC
>CANJKM010000259.1 GCA_947474805.1 Caulobacterales bacterium
ATAGAAGGACTAGTCCTCCCAGGCCAGCTCCACACCCAGGCTCGCCAGCACGTCCCAGTACTCCGGCCAGGTCTTGGCGGTGCAGCCGGGGTCGAGGATGGTGATTCCCTCGATCTTGAGGCCCATCAGGGCGAAGGCCATGGCGATGCGGTGGTCCGAATAGGTCTCGATCCGGGCCGGGAGCGTCTGGCCGGCCAGGGCCGGGTCGCCCATGACGATCAGGTCGTCGCCTTCTTCACGCGCCAAGCCGGGGCGGATGCGGTTCAGCTCGGTGGAGAGGGCCGAAATCCGGTCGCACTCCTTGACCCGCAGATTGGCGATGCCGGTGAAACGGACCGGGCGGGTGTTGAAGGCGGCGAGCACGGCCAGGGTCGGCACCGCGTCCTGCATCTGCGAGCCCTCGATCACCGGAGGCATGTGCGGGAAGCGGCCGATCAGCTTGGCCGAGCCGGCGTCAGGCTGGCTGAACTTGCGGTTCGGATAGCCGATGTCGATTCGGCCCGCGGTCAGGGCCTCTGCGGCCCAGAGATAGGTCGCGGCCGAGGCGTCGGGCTCGACGGTGTAGTTGGTGGCCCGATAGCCGCCGGGGGCGACCCGCCAGGCGGTGTCGTCGTGGTTGGCCTCGGCCCGGGCCCCGAAGTCGTGCATCACCGCGAGCGTCAAATCGACATAGCCGCGCGCGCCGATCAGTCCGCCCTTGGAGCGGGAGAGGGCGATCTCGGTCAGGCTGGAGCCGCAGGCGCCGAGCATGAGCAGGGCCGAGACGTACTGGCTCGAAAGATTGGCGTCGATTTCGACCCGGCCGCCGCGGAAGTCGCCGCGGGGGCGCACGGTGACGGGCGGATGGTCGGCCTCGGCCTCGGCGGAGACCTTCAGCGCGTTGAGCGCCTGGATCAGGGGGGCGATCGGGCGCTTTCGCATGTGCTCGTCGCCATCGAGCGTCACCGGGCCGTCGGCCAGGGCGGCGGCGGCGGTGAGGAAGCGGATAGCGGTGCCGGCGTTGCCGATGAAGAGCGGCTCCTTGGGCGCCTTCAGCCGGCCATCGACCCCCCGGATGATGAACTCGTCGTCGGCCGGTTCCTTGATCCCGACGCCCATCCTGCGCAGAGCCTCGGCCATATAGCGGGTGTCGTCGCTCTTCAGCGCGCCGGTCAGCCGGCTCTCGCCCTTGGACAGGGCGGCGAGCAGCAGGGCGCGGTTGGTGATTGACTTGGATCCGGGCGGGCTGGCCTTGCCGACGATGGGCTTGCCGGGCGGAACGATGCGGACAGCAGACTTCATCGCGGCCAGCCGGCCAGGAGGGCGCGCAGGCCGGCGATCAGGGCCATCGGCTGGTCGAGCATCAGGTGGTGGTGGGCTTCGGGCACGACGACGATGGGGGTCCCTCGGGGCGCGTTGGCGCGAATATAGTCGGTGATCGCGGGCGCCATCAGCTTGGACCGGGCGCCCCAGACGAGGCCGATCGGGGCCTTGGGCCGCTTCAGATCCTCGACGGTCGAGTATTCCTCCAGCTTGATCCAGAGCTTGGGATCGAAGCACCAGGTCCAGCCGCCCTCGACCGGTTTGAGCGAGCGCGGGGCGATATAGTCTAGGATGAATTGGTTATCGCAGGGCTGGGGCGGGACGAGGCGGAAGCGGGCGACCGCAGCCTCCAGGGTGTCGTAGGTGCGCACATTGTCGCCGAACGGCCGGTTGCCGAACTTGAGGCCGGGCGGAGAGATCAGGGTGTCGAGGGTCAGGGCGGCGCGCAGCCGCTTGCCGCGCGACCCGGCGGCGGCGTGCAGGGCCGTCCGACCCCCGAAGGAATGGCCGGCGAAGACCGGGGCCGTGTCGCTGTCGAACAGGCCCGCCCAATAGGCCGCGGCGAAGGCCTCCTCGGTGTAGAGGGGGATGGAATAGTGGTCGCGGTGGTCCGAGCCGCCCATGCCTGTCAGGGAGAAGGCGGCGACGCGAAAGTCCTCGGCCAGGATGGGCGCGATGTGGCTCCACCACTGGGCGTGGGCGCCGGCGCCGTGGATCAACAGCAGGCCGGGCTTGCTGCGATCGCCCCAGGCGAGGCACTCGATCTCGGCCCCTTCGACGTCAATGCGGGCGTGTTCCGGCTCGATTGCGATGGCGTTGGTGAACCAGTCGGGGGCGGTCACGTCAGGCCCGCCTGTGCGAGGGCGGCCGCCTGCCGCTTGGCCAGGCCCGCTTCGGAAAAGCCCTGAAGCTCTGCGTCGAACAGCGACTTCCAGTTCAGCTCGGCCCCAAGATGCAGGAAGGCGGCTCCAAGGCCGATGGCGGCCCGGTCCATGAAGACAAATTCGCGCGGTATCAGGATCGGTCCCTTCTCCTTCAGCGCCTGCCGCACCCGGAAGGCCTCGCGCCGACCATAGGCGCCGGGTTCGACCCCGTCGGCCACCGTCCGTACCCGGTCGTCGAGCAGGGGACCATAGATGAAGCGTGCCCAGACGTTCAGCGCCTCGACCAGGCCGTCGTTGAGGTTTTCGAATCCCCAGGTCCGGTAGGCCTCGTATTGTTCATCGCGGTCGTCGTTGAGCAGGGCGTTGTAGAGCCTGACCACCCCGGCGACGAAGACAGGCGGGAAGATGCGCACGCAGCCGAAATCCAGCAGGTTCAGGCGCGAGCCGTCGCCGGCGAAGGTGTAGTTGCCCAGGTGTGGGTCGCCGTGGATGACGCCGATGTGGGTCATGGGCGCCCACCAGGCCTCGAACAGCAGCTGCGCGATGCGGTTTCGCACCTCAAGCGGCGCGGTCTTGAAGCTGAGCAGGCCCTGGCCGTCGAGCCAGCGCATGGTGAGCAGGCGCTTGGTCGAAAGCTCTTCGAGCGGTTCGGGCACGGTGATGTCGGCGCGGCCCTCGAAGAAGCCGCGGTATAGCCGCATGTGTTTGGCCTCGCGCTCGTAGTCGAGCTCCTCGCGCAGGCGGGCGGCGATCTCCTCCAGGGCCTCGGTCGGGTCGATGGCCCGCTCGGCGCGGCGAAAGAGACTCAGCAGGGTGCGCAGCTGGGAGACGTCGGTCTCCACCGCGCTGGCCATCTCCGGATATTGCAGCTTCACGGCCAGACGCCGGCCGTCGAGCGCGCTGGCGCGGTGGACCTGGCCGAGGCTGGCGGCGTGGGCGGCGTCGAGGTCGAAGTCGGTGAACCGTTTGGCCCAGTCCGGACCGAGTTCCGAGGCCATCCTGCGCTTGACGAAGGGGCGTCCCATGGAGGGGGCGTTGGTCTGCAGTTCGCCAAGCTCGGCGGCGAATTCGGGCGGCAGGAAGTCCGGCACGGTGGCGAACATCTGGGCCGCCTTCATCAGCGGGCCCTTAAGGTTGCCAAGCGCCTCCTTCAGCAGTTTGGCGTTGCGGGCGTTGGAGTCCCCGCCGGTGAGGCGGCTCGCGCCATAGGCCACGCCGGCGCCGGCGAGCCCCGTCCCGACCTGGGCGAAGCGGCGGACCCGGCCCGAGAGGCGGTCGCGTTCTGGGTCCTGGTCTTCAGCCATCTATTTGGCGAGTGAGGCTCACCCCAGCGCCTCGAATTCGTCGACCAGGCGCTCGAGCCGGGCGCAGCCGGCGGCCCAGAAGCTCTTCTCGCGCGGATCGAGCCCAAAGGGGGCCAGGGCCTCGACGTAGGTCTTGGAGCCGCCCGCCGCGAGCAGCTGCTCAT
>CANJKM010000260.1 GCA_947474805.1 Caulobacterales bacterium
GCAAACCCTGTGACTAGGACCAGCGCGGCGAGCGCTGATCCCTTCCGCAAAACATGAAGCGCATCAGCGAGGCAAGCTCTCGATCGCGCCACCGAAACCTCTTTAGACATACTGGCGTCCTTCTTGCGGGCAGCGTCAATACTTGAACCGCAGACCTAGGCGATAGGCTCGCCCGACGAGATCGTAGGGCACAGGCGAGGTTTGGTTGGCAGTTCCCCCGAGAGGTGGGTCCATATCAAAGAGGTTGTTGACCATTCCGAAGAGTACGAGGCTCCTTTCGCCGGATTTGATCAAATCGACCTGGGCGGATAGGTCGACATAGGCGATCGGCGGCAGCAGGTTCTTATTGGTGCTGTTCGGGTCCGTCGCGGTGTAGTTTTTCGCCTCCGGCCCGATGCGGGTGATGTCGATGACCTTCTCGCCAACGTAACGGACTTGAGCATTCAAGGTGAGCCTGTCGACGTTGTATGTGGTCGCGAAGTTCCAGGACCATTTGGGGACGGTCTCGCCGGCGCGGTCGATGGTGCCCGCGGTGTCGGTCGTGGCGAGGTCCATCACGTTGTTGCCGAGCGCCCGGAGGTTCACAGACCCCGGAATACCCAGGAAGCCGGTTGGCAAGCGGTAGGACACCTCAATGTCGAAACCGTTGGTCGCCAGCTTGTTGAAGTTACGGTTGCGGACCGTCAGCCGCTGAATTGTATTGGTGGAATCGTAGACAACGTCGGCGCATAGCGCGGCTTGGCCTGCGTGGCACAGGTCGACCACCTGCTGCGGCAGTAGGCGGCTGATGACGTCGTTGATGACGATGTCGTAATAGTCCACGGAAGCGCGGAAGCCGGACAGCCAGGACGGCTGGTACACCACGCCTCCTGTATAGGTGTTGGCTTTCTCGGGCGTCAAAGTCGGGTCGCCGATCGAGAAGGTGTCGACCTGCGCGGTCAGACCATTCCGAGGGTTGATCACACTTCCCCGCGACTGGGTGCCCAACTGGTAGAGCTCGTTGATGTTCGCGGCGCGGATATCTCGCGACTTGGTGCCGCGGAAGCGCAGGTCCGCAAACGGCTCATAGGTGAAGCCGATCTTCCAGGTGGTGACCGGCCCGCTGGTGGAATAGTTCGTGTGGCGGATAGCGGCGTTCACTTCCAGCGACTTGGCCCCCGGCGCGTCGCGCAGCAGGGGCGCTGCGACCTCCGCGTAGGCCTCCTTTGTATTATACTTGCCGAGGATGGGTTTGAAGTTGTTCAGATCGAAACGGCTGGCGAACGAGTTGGCGTCGACCGTGCTGTTGGCCTCTTCTTTGCGATACTCCAAGCCCACGGCGACGGCCACGGCCCCGGCCGGTAAATTGAACAGGTCGCCCCTAACGTTGAGGGCGGCTGCGTTCTGCTGAATGGCCACGTCGTTGACGCCGACGCCGGTGACGTACCGGATGGCCGCCGCCGACGGCGAATTCTGGCCGAAGATGTTGAACGGCACGCATCCCGGGTCCGCCGCCTGAAGCCTTGCGCCCGGCCGGCATACGATGTTCCCGCCGGCGTCCCTAACCGCATCAATCGCAGCGAGGTAGTTTGGCGTCAGGGTCGTCGGGTTGTTCTGGACGTAACGGTTCTTCCCAACCTGGTAGTAGGCGTCCCAGGTCCACTTGCCGGACAGCTTGCCTTGCGCCCCAACGACGAACCGCTGGGTCTTCTGGTCGGTGTGTTGGGGGAAATAACCGTAACCGTTGTCGTAGGCGATACGGCCGACCGTGATGTTTTGAAGGTTCAACCCGGTCATCCTTGACCGGATATCTTCCGGTAGGAAGGCGTTGTCGCGCGCGATGGTCAGGGAGCCGTCGTCGCGCCGTTGCGCCGTCGTGCCGTTGAACTTGGACTCCGCCTGGGACACCTCCACAAAAGCCGACAGTCCGTCCGAAAACTCGTAGCGGGCCCGCGCGAGCGCGGCGTACCGAGACAGCGGGTTGACAAGATAGGACCCAGGCGTGCCCGAGATGCCGACGTTACCGAAGCCGGGGCCGCCGAGCATGACGTTTCCGCCGACCAGAGTGCTGGGCACGAAGGTTGAAGTCGCGCCGCCCGGCAGGAACTGGATGTTGTCGAGCGGGCCGCCGACGATGATGCCGCCCGGCGTCATGCGGTCAGACGTGTAGACGCCGTTGGCGATCAGGAACCGCGGAACACCCGCGGGCCGCACAGCGGGGAGAGTCACCGTGCCGGGGAAGGCCCGGCCCCACTCGCGGGATACGGATGAGTCTGGGACACCTTTATTGTCGAGATAGTCGATACCCGCAATGACTTGGCCCCGGCCGCCAGCGAAACTCGTTCCGCCCGCAAGCGTGGCAGAGTATTCCGTAAAGTCGCCGCGCGAGGACTGGCCAAAGCCCGCGGAACCTTCGACGCCCTGTAGCCGATCCTTAAGGATCAAGTTAACAACGCCTGCGACCGCATCCGATCCCCAGGCGGCTGAGGCCCCCCCTGTAACAACCTCTGTGCGCTGAACCAAGCTGGTCGGGATCATGTTCAGATCGACCTGGCCGCTCGCGGTTGACGGAACGTGGCGGCGGCCATCAACGAGTACGAGCGTCCTCGCCGTCGCCCCGGAATGCTGGCCGTTCAGTCCCCGAAGGTCGAGATAACTGCCCCCAAAGAGTGCGCCGCCCCTGGCCGACGACGCGGTCGTATGAGTCGCGCGGAAGGCTGGAACTTGGTTCAGCGCGTCGGCGATGTTGGTGAAACCTCGGGCTTGTACTTGTTCGACGCCGACGACCGTCGTGGGCGTCGGGGCGGCAAATCCGGCGGTGACGCGCGATGCAGTGACAACGACCTCGCCAACTTCACTAGATGCGGTGAGTTCTTGTGCTCTAGCGATACTGAAGCTGCACAGGCCTATTAGGCTGCTCGTTATGAATAGAAAGGTATTACGTTTGGTAAAATCTATCATGTTCACCCCTCTCGAATTTTTTATTAGTTTCTTGTATTGAGCGCGCGGCAAGGCCTCACGGAACGTCAGAGGCCGCCATTATAATTTATCATGATAAGAGACTGCGTTCAACATAATCGTTTGTCAATAGGTGTTGCCAAGTCAACCCGACACGGCGACGCAAGCCCCTCCTCCACCTTGCACTCAGGCAGCCGCAGTCGCCGCCGCCCACGTCCAATGCGCTTCGGCCCGAAACTGGCGAAGGGTCGGCCGACGGATCAGATTGGCTGGAGATTGAAGGTGTTGTAGACGGCGACTTGAGTGGCGAGGGATCTCTGAGCCGAGGCCCTGGACTTGAACTTCTGCTGCTTTCGTTCTCGCCGCCGGATCGACAGATGGGAGTTCTCCGCCCGGTTATTCCCCCGCATTCCGCCAGGCCGGTAGCGATCAGTCAGCCCAAGTCCCTTGCCGCGGCTCGATACGAGGCCAGCTTGTCCGTCCTGATCGACTCGGGATGAATTCCTTGGTTCTTCAAAAGCTTCCGTAGAAGCTTCAACGCGGCGGCCTTGTTGCGGCGCTCCTGCACCAGCATGTCCAGAACCTCGCCTTCATCGTCGACGGCGCGCCAGAGAAACATCCGCTTGCCGCCGACCTTCACCACCATCTCGTCCAGATGCCAGCGACCGGTTGGCCGTGGCCGGCTGCGCCGGAGATTGTGGGCGAAGAGCCGGC
>CANJKM010000261.1 GCA_947474805.1 Caulobacterales bacterium
CGAATGGGCGGCCATCCGGGCCGGCGCATTGACGGCGCCATAGTCGTCATAGCCGCCCAGCCGTTCAAAGAACTCAAAGAAGAACCGTCCCTGAAAGGGCTCGGTGTAGACGTGCAGGAACTCGCCGTCGCCTTGCCGATCGTAGAGGACGCCGAGGCGGCGCATCCGCTCGATCAGGGCCTCGGGCAGGTCAAAACGAAGGGCCAAGTCTTCGTAGTAGTTGTCGGGAATGTGGAGCAGCGGCGCGCCGGCCGTGCGCAGGGACTCGACCAGATCGAGCAGACCGTGGCAGCCGAACGCCACATGGTGGACCCCCGCCCCGTGCTGGGCGGCGATCGACTGGGCCGTGGTGGTGTTCCTCCCCATGGCGATATTGAGCGGGAAACGCACGGTCCGGCCCTGGTACGAGGGCCTTTTGGGCGGCGCCAACTATTACGACCACGGACCGCACCGGGCCGGCGATGTGGTGATCGTCGACCGGAAGGACGCCTCGACCCGGGGCCTGCCCGCCCGCTTCGCCTTCAAGGACGAGTGGTACAATCTCGCCCCCTTCCCGACCGATGTCCGCTTCCTGGCGACGGTCGATGAGAAGTCGTGGCGCGAGGTTCCCCCCGAGAGCACCGGCCCCTATCCCCCGGGCGCCCTTCCCCGTCGCCCGCCGGGTCCGCAGATGCCCAGGGTGGTGGGCAGCCACCCCGGCCACGGCGACTTCCACCCGGTCGCCTGGTGCCAGTACTACGACGGCGGCAAGGCCTGGCTGACGACCCTGGGGCACGACGCCGGCGACTTCTCCCAGGACGGCTCCTTCAGCGGCGCGATCGAATTTCAGCGCCTGCTCGAAGGCGGCCTGAAGTCCGTAATGGGGATCGAACCCTTCTGCCGGTAGGGCGCGGCTAGGTCCAGCTTCTCGTCACGCCGCCTCCGCCGCCGCCTGAACGCGCCGTCAGAACGGAAGCCCAACGTAGTTTTCGGCTAGCGCCGCCTGCGCATTGTCGGACGAGAACAGATAGGCCAATTCCGTATCTTGCAGACGATCTTCATAGGGGAGGTTGTCAGGGAAGCGATGGAGCATGCTGGTCATCCACCAGGAGAAGCGCTGGGCTTTCCAGACACGCGACAGAGCCTTACGGGAATAATCCTCCAGACCGGCGTCATCCCCGGCCCGATAGTGGTCGGTCAAGGCATGATAAAGATAGTAGATATCCGACGCCGCGCTGTTCAGCCCGCGGGCTCCGGTCGGCGGGACGATGTGGGCCGCGTCGCCGGCAAGAAACAGATTTCCATACCGCATGGGCTCCGCGACAAAACTGCGAAGCGGAGCGATGCTCTTTTCAATGGAGGGACCGGTGACGAGCGACGCGGCCACCTCGGACGGGAGGCGGCGCGTGAGTTCGGCCCAGAAGGCGTCGTCCGACCAATCCTCAAGCTGATCCGTCAGTGGCACTTGGATATAATAACGGCTGAGCACCTGGGACCGCAGCGAGCAGAGGGCAAAGCCGCGTTCGTGCTTGGCGTAGATCAACTCCGGGCTCACCGGCTTGGTCCTCGACAGCACGCCTAGCCACCCGAAAGGATAGACCCGCTCATATTCTCGTAGCACGTCGCGAGGAATGGATTTCCGGCTGACGCCGTGGAAGCCGTCGGCCCCGACCACATAGTCGCAATCGATCCGGAAGCTTTCGTCGCCCTGGCGGTAGGTTACATAGGGCTGGCCCGATTTCAGCTCGTGCAGGGCGACGCCCTCCGCGCCGTGGACCACCTTGCCGCCCATGCGTTCGCGCGCCTCGTACAGATCCCGCGTCAGCTCGGTCTGGCCATAGACGATGACAGAACTGCCGCCCGTGTACTTGTGCAGGTCCACCCGATCCAGC
This sequence comes from Caulobacterales bacterium, assembly GCA_947474805.1. GTDB lineage: Bacteria > Pseudomonadota > Alphaproteobacteria > Caulobacterales > Caulobacteraceae > CANJKM01. The sequence goes on from CANJKM010000261.1 coordinate 1,872, forward strand.
TTGCCGCCGTGGGCGATCAAGAAGCCCTCGTGGATTTCGCCCTCGCGATCCATCCGCTCGCCGCACTGGGCCTCGCGCATCAGCGCTGCGAACCCGTGCTCCAGCACGCCCGCCCGGATGCGGCCCAGGACATAGTCGCGGCTCTGACGCTCGAGCACGACGGTGTCGATACCCTTCAAATGCAGCAACTGAGAGAGCAACAGGCCCGAAGGGCCGCCGCCGACGATGCAAACCTGTGTCCTCATGAAACTCCTCCACCCGAACAAACCTACAAGTCGCAAGGCCGAATGAAATGGACGCGCCCGACCTAGAATTGTACAAATCGAACATGCGCGGAGCCCCAGATAGAGACGCGATCCACACCTACAATCTGTTCGGTGAGGTCTCCGATCTTCCCGATGTGATCCACTGCGAAACCATCGCCGCGCGCTCCAGCCTGCACGATTGGGAGCTTCGCCCTCATCGCCATGCCCATCTTCATCAGGTGCTCGTCATCGAGTCAGGCGGTGGCGCGGCGCGCCTTGAAGGCGATGTCCATGAACTGGCGCCCATGCGATTCGCGAACGTCCCGCCGGGACATGTCCATGGCTTCAGCTTCCGTCCCGGAACCGCCGGCTGGGTGGTGACCCTGGCGGCCGAGGTGCTGGACCAGCTGACTCCCGAATCCGAGGGTGTTAGGGCCGCCCTCGCCCAACCCGGGGTAGGCGACTGCGATGAGCTCATGGCCGAGACCGTCGCGAAAATCTTCGAAGAGCACGCGAGCCTAGCCTTCGGTCGGGCTCAGATTTTAAGATCGTACTGCGGACTACTGACGGGGCTGATCGCCCGATCCCTGGCTAATCAACGGGATGCGCTCGATGCGCCCGATCATCGGCTTTTCCAACGTTTCCGATCGTTGATCGAGACTCACTTCCTCGATCATCTGGGCGTGGCAGACTATGCCGACCTGCTCGGAATAAGCGCGACCCATCTCAGCCGGGTCGCCAGGCGGGCGAGCGGACTGCCCGCCTCCCGGATCATCCAGGAGCGCATCCTCCACGAGGCGCGCCGGAACCTCATCTACACAAACATGCCGGCCGCCCAGATCGCTTATGCCTTGGGCTTCAGCGACCCGGCCTATTTCAATCGGTTTTTCGCCAGATCAACCGGACTGCCCCCGGCGGAATTCAGGAAAAGGCGCAAGGGCGCCTCCCACCTAGGCCTCTTGGGGTCAGCTTGATGTCGTGCTCAAGCGTCGGCGAGCGTGGGCCGCTCAGCAAACTCCAGGGCGGCCGCCAGATCCTGCAGCAACCGGTCGCGCTGCTCCGGAGAGAAGCCCCCAAAGAACCGATCATTGTGGACGGCCATCCGCGCTCTAACGGCCGCACAGACTTGGCTCCCAAGCTGGCTCAGCCGAAGGCCGATCGACTTTCCGTCCAACCCCTCCCGTTCGATCAGACTCCGATCCAACATTCGAGCGATAATAGGCGCTATATTGGCGCGCTGAATGCCGAGCTCCTGGCCGAGTCGCGACTGAGTGATCGTGGGGTTGGCCTCGATCAGGATCAGCGCGCTCGCCTCCGCCGGTCGAAGGTCCAGAAGATTCAGTTCCTGCGCCAAGTCCTGCATCACGAGGGCTGACAGGCGTCGCAGCCGATAGCCGACATGACCTTCGAGCGGATTTCGAATTCGCGAGGCTTTAGACATTTCTTGCAGATAACCGCTTCACAGTCGCTTGCCCACCCCGACGCTGATTGTTATGCGATATATCAAACTAAACTGAA
>CANJKM010000262.1 GCA_947474805.1 Caulobacterales bacterium
CTCATCTGGGGTTGATATTTAGGCGGCGATTTTTCGGTGCTGAACCGCGGCATAGACGACCATCGCGCCATAGGCGTTCCCCGCCCACGCGGGGCTGAACCGGTAACAAAGTTAGGGCGATCCTCTCCAAGCCCCCGCTCCAAGCCCACGCGGGGCTGAACCGACTAATCGATAACAAATGTTAGGCGCGGCGAACCGTTCCCCGCCCACGCGGGGCTGAACCGGTAGAGCTACCCGAAACGTTTCGGATAACCTGCCGTTCCCCGCCCACGCGGGGCTGAACCGCTAACAAAGTTAGGGCGATCCTCTCCAAGCCCCCGCTCCCCGCCATATTCATCGCCCCGATGGTCGTCTTGGGCCTAGGCCGGCGGCCGGTTACGTGACAGGACGCCGTGGTGCTGTGCGCACACCTGCTGGTGTGGGGTCTGAGCGGGAGGCCTTATCCAATCCCGGCCGGACCGCCGCCCAGCACCTTGCCGCTTGCCGTCGTGACTTCCTTGAAGGTGCCGCCCGGCGCGCCACTCTTCAGCGGATAGACCTTCATCTGAACGTGGTCGCCGGGCTTCAAACTCGCCTTGGTCCACCCCGACCGGGCCAGCCCGCCAGAGGACCCCATTTCGATCGTCCACTCTTGTTGGCCGGTTCCGTCATTGGCGATCACGCGGATCCAGCTGTGCGGATTGTTCCAGCCAAATTCCTTGATCGTGCCATCGAGTGTGACCACCTTGGAGCGGTCGAACATGGCGCCGGAGTGATGGGCGAACGCCGGGCCGGCGAGGAGCCCTAGGCTGAGGGCTGCAAAGGTGATGCGTTTCATCTGACTTCTCCCTATTTCGATTGGTTTTCATCGAAGGCGCCGACGATGTTGTCGTCCAGGTCCGGCAGACACGCGCTTTCCACCACGTCAACCTGATTGATGGCGAGATAGGTCTTGGTGTTCTTCCACTCACCTTCCCAGTTCACTGGGTCGATCATGGTGATTTCATCGGTGAACGACTGATGGTCTCGCGCCATCTTGATGTGCTCGATGATGTGGAGTTGATCTGACAGCGTGATCCCGTGGGTGATCCAGTGCCGCTTGGCGGTGAACCCGATGGTGTCAATCACCAGTGTGTCGCCCTCGAACCGCGCGACGGAGTCGCCGTTATAGGTCGGCTCCAGGATGTCCGGATCCATATGGCCGCGCCCGTCGAGGTAGATCTGGCGCACCGAGTTGAACAGGCCCTGCACCGCGACGATCCCGGTGGGGTACTGCATGAACTGGATCGGCCACACGCGGGTCAGCCAGCGTGGCATGCCGTAGGGCCAGCAGTGGGCTGTGTCGTCGCGGTACGCCTTGCCCTCTTCCGTGGCCTTCAGATAGTCGTTGTATATCTTCTGGGCTTCCGGCTTGAACTTGGGCAGGGGTATGAAATTGAAGCCGCCCGTCTCGGGCTGGTTCTTCATGGTCCAGGTGCCGGTCATGTCCCAGGGGGCCTTGGGCCGGGGCTTGGCGAGGTTCTCCTTGGCGAAGATCCCCGTGGGCCAGACGCCTTTGTTGGTCTTGGGCCATGTATCGGCAGCGGCGGCTGCTGGACACACGAGGGCGAACGCCCACAAGCCGCTGAACAACAGGCCAACGACTCTAACCGATTTGCTCTTCAAATCGTTTCCTCCCAATCCCGTCTCAACGCGGGGTTTTATTCAACCGAAAGCTAATCCGGATGTTTGGCCCAGTTGTACGTCGTCAGAACATTCGGGACATTCTGGGCGTCTCTTTAGCGGAGAGTGGACCTCATCTGGGGTTGATATTTAGGCGGCGATTTTTCGGTGTTGCAAGCGCCGATGTTCGATGGCCTGGCGGTCTTCACCGCAGCCGCTGTCAACCCTACCGCCCTGCGCGCCATGCTAGGCCTCGCCCTATTAGGGGACTAAAGGTCGTCCCCTAGTCCGTCCCCTAGTAGATAGGGTGAACGAGCGCGAACGCAATGATGTTCGTATGCGCTTGATTTGGCACGATAACGCTTATGAATCAGCGATTCATGGCCCGGGGCCGGTCATAACCGAACGGCCCGGAATGGGCCATTGGCGGAGAGGGTGGGATTCGAACCCACGGTACCCGTAAAGGTACGCCGCATTTCGAGTGCGGTGCTTTCGACCACTCAGCCACCTCTCCATTTTCGGGGGTCGAGCGAGGGCGCGGAACCTAGCGGCGCGGCCCCGGTTTCGCAAGGGCGTCTGAGCGGGCCTGAGCCGTGGCTTTGGCGCCACTCGCCTCTAGGAAGAAACTTTTTTGGGTTCCGCCCGGGAACTATCCCGAGGTGCGGGCATTGTTGGCCCGTGGTCCGAGGTGTTTCGCTTCGGACGGGGATGGGGGTGACATGGTCGACGCAGGCCGTGATCGTCAATTTTTCAATCGCGGGGCGAAAGCCGCGGTAAGTCCTGAAAATGTCTTAACGCTGCCGGGGTCGCTGCAAGAGAGAAATATGGCAGGTTTGGGCGGCATTCGTTTAGTGGCCCCTGGCATTGCCTGTCGGGCTGCACAAGCCTCAACGGACTCTGTGCCTTCCTTTTACATCTAAAAATGAATCGCGTGACGGGTTTTGTCCGGGAAGACATCGGTTTCGTGACGAAATCGACGCATGTGTGGCTCTGGGGCCACGCACTTTCCTAGATGATCCGCGTTATAGACATCACTGGCCGTCAAGGCCGCGTTATTGAGGGCAGAGGGCTCGACATGAAAACCAAACTCCTGGCAGGAGCCGCCCTGGCCGCGGCGTTCTTCGCCGCCACCGGCGCTTCGGCGCAAACCGGCTGGTACGGCGCCATCGACGTCGGCGCGCACTTCCCGCAGGACATCAAGTCCAGCAACTCCGTCATTCAGGGCCTGAAGTGGCGTCCGGACACCGGCGCCATCGGCGACATCCGCCTCGGCTATCAGTTCAACCCGCACTGGCGCATCGAAGGCGAGCTCGGCTATCGCGACAGCGCCGCCAAGAAGGTCAGCGGGTCCTCCACCAACCCCACCGGCCTGCTCGGCGTGGGCGGCCAGATCAACGCCACCACCTACATGGGCAACGTCATTTATGACTTCATGCCCGACGCCAAGATGAACCCCTTCATCGGCCTCGGCGGCGGCGGCGCTTCGATCAATTTCCGCAACGTCAACGGCGCCTTCGCCGGAACTCGCACGGGCTTCGGCGCGGCCGAGACCCTGACCGCGGACAGCACCCACACCGTCGGCGCGTTCCAGGTCCTGGCCGGCCTGGCGTGGAAGGTGTCCGAGCGCACCAAGGTCGATCTGACCTATCGCTTCCTGGACGCCCCCAAGGCGCATTGGGACACGGTGACCACCGGTACTGGTCCCCTGCTGCAGGCGGGCCGCTTCTCCGGCGACTACATCGACCACTCGCTGACGGTCGGCATCCGCTATTCGTTCGCCGCGCCGCCGGCCCCCCCGCCGCCGCCGCCTCCCCCGCCGCCGCCTCCCCCGCCGCCGCCGCCCCCGCCGCCTCCTCCGCCCCCGCCGCCTCCGCCCCCGCCTCCGGTGGCTGAAGCCAAGGAATTCATCGTCTACTTCCCCTTCGATCAGTTCGTTCTGACGACGGAAGCTCAGGCGGTGGTCCAACAGGCCGCGGACTACTCCAAG
>CANJKM010000263.1 GCA_947474805.1 Caulobacterales bacterium
GCGTCTAGTGTGGCGCGGCCATGGTCTTGAGGCGTTCGGGGTCGGCGGGGAGTTCCTTGTCGCCGGCGGGCAGGCCGTTGCGGTCGAGCACGAAGGCCAGGAGGTCGGCGTAGGTAGCGGCGGGGAGGGCGCCGGGATTGGTAGGGGGCATCTGGGTAGTCATGACCTCGAACGGGCCGTCGAGGCCCCCGGCGCCCCAGTGGGCCTCGAAGGCCGGGCCGACGAGGGGGGCTGCGAACTGGCCATTGTCGAGCTGGTCGCCGTGGCAGGCGGCGCACTGGGCCATGTAGACGGCCTCGCCGCGCCTGGCCTGGGCGGTGGTGTAGGTCGGTGCCGCCAGGGACTGGGCCAGGGCGGCGGTGGACAGCCCCAGAAGGGCGGCGACGAGGCCAATCGAAAGCTTGGCTCTCACTTGGACACGGGACCTTTCACTTCGAACACCCAGAGCGCCGAGCTGGCGCCGCGCGGGGTCAGAATTTCGGTCGTCAGCTGCCGCAGGTTGCCGATGCGCGCGCCGCCGAAGCCGGCCACCACGGCGACATACTGCTTGCCCTTGACGCTGTAGGAGATGGGGTAGGAGTTGACGGCGTCGTTGAGTCTCATTTCCCACAGCACCTTGCCCGTCTTGTCGTCGTAGGCCTTGAACCAGCGGTCCGCGTCGCCCGCGAAAACCAGGCCGCCGGCGGTCGCCAGGGCGGCGCTGGTCACCGAGGCGCGCTGTCGGGTGGACCACAGCGTCTTCTGCGTCACCAGATCGACCGCATCGACGCGGCCGATGTTGCCGTCGCTGCCGGGCTGGTAGCGGGCGATCCGTGTCTCCTGCCCGCCTCCCGTGTAGCGCGCGCCGTTCGCATACATCCGGGGAACGCTCTCGCCGCACACCTCGGCGATGGTGATGAAGACCACGCGGCTATTGGGATTGTAGGCGTTCGACGGCCAGTTCTTGGCCCCATAGCCGGCCGGGCATTGCAGATTGCGCCGCGCGCCGGTGAGGTCGGGGATAGCGATCGGATCGTAGTTCTTCTTGCCGGTGGCCGGGTCGATCGACTTTACGATGTTCTGGATGCCCTGGTCCTTGGAGAAGATCCATTTGCCGGTCGCGGCGTCCAGCCCGTCGGTGATCACCATCTTGCCGGTCGTCATCACGACCCGCTGGGTGCGGCCCTTAACCGGCAGGTCGACCAGCTGGCGCTCGAAGGCGAAGTCGAGATCCCACATGTCCATGGGCAGGTGCTGATAGTGCCAGGCCAGCTTGCCGGTGTCGGGGTCGAGGGCGACGGTCGAGTTGATGTAGAGCCCGTCCGCGGTCACGCCGGGCTTGTCCTTACCGGGGCTCTCGCCCTTGACCAAGTCTTGCCAGTTGTAGGTGTTGCCGACCCCGAAATAGATCAGGTTGAGCTTGGCGTCATAGCTTCCCGTGGTCCAGACCGAGCCGCCGTTGCGGCGCTCGACCGGCAGGCCGTTCCAGCTGTCGCCGCCCGGGTCGCCCGGGTGCGCCAGGGTGTTAAAGCGCCAGACCTCATTGCCGGTATTGGCGTCCAGGGCGACGATGAAGCAGCCGCCGGGCTGGACGCCCGAGCAGTTGGTCATGCCCTGGATGATCTTCCCCTTCACGATCAGGGGGCCGGCGCTCATGCCGTATTTGTAGGTGTTGTCGACGACCTGATGATCCCAGGCGACCTTGCCGGTCTTCACCTCGAGCGCCAGCATGTGATTGTCGGACGTGCCGACGTAGAGCTTGTCGCCATAGATGGCGATGTTGCGTTTGAGCGCATTGCCGGGAGGGGGGCCGGGCGGCAGTGGGCGTGTGTATTCCCACAGCAGATCGCCACTGGCGGCGTCGAGCGCCTGCACCCGGTCGCCGTTGCCGAACATGAATAGGACGCCGTCGTGCACCAGCGGCGTGACTTCCGAGGTCCCGGCCGGGAGCGACCAGGTCCAGGCCGGACTGAGGCCGGCGACGTTCTTCTTGTTGATCTGGGTGAGCGGGCTGAACCCCCCGGCGTCATAGGTCCGCCGCCACTGCAGCCAGTCGCCGGGGGCGGGATTGCTCAGAACTGTGTCGGTCACCGGGGTGACGCTCGCCAGCAGGGCCGCCCGTTGCCTCAGCACCTCCCCCGTCTTGGCGTCTGGCTGGATGGGCGGGGCGACGGTGGCCAGTTGGGCCTGGGCGGCGCCGGCGCCGAGCAGGGCGGCAGTCGAGAGGCCGAGCAGCAGGCGGCGTGAATTCGATGACATCTGGATCCTCATAATCTTGCTTATCGGCCCGAGGGGGATCGCCCCGCTCGGGCCGAGGCCTGCCGGGCTAGCCCTTGTGACTCACCGTGCTCTTGGTCATGCCGTTGCCGGCCAGAGCAGAATCGATCGCGTGGCCCTGCAGGAAGCGGATCAGGGCGAGCGCCGCCTTCTTGTCCCGGGCGTTCTTGCCGATTACGCATTCGATCACGGCCGGAACCTGCAGTTGCGGGATGACCGGGCCGAGGTTCTTTAGGGCCGTGTTAGGCAGGATTTCGCTGAGCGGATAGAGATTGATCTCATACTCGCCCGGCCCCAGCGGGACCTGCCCGCGCACGGTGCTCGAGTCCTTGATGGTGCTGGCGATGTTCAGCGTCGTCAGGATTTTCCTGACCGTCATCAGCGCCGCGCCGGTAGGGGCGTATTTGACCGACTTGGCCTTGAGCATCGTGGCCTTCAGCGCCTCGGGCGTACTGACGTCGACGCCGGCCACATCCCCTCGCAGGCCGATAGCCACCGGCACGCGGGCGATCTCGTAGCGGCGGGGGGCGGCCTTGCCCTTGGCCACCAGCTCGTCGTTGACGTCGGGCAGGAGGATGGCGACGTCGAAGTCCTGGCCGGCCACGATTTCATCCTTCAGCCCGCCGCGGGCCGAACCGTATTCGATGAACAGAGGCTTGCCTGCGGCCTTGGAGGCTTGGTCCCGGACCGCGTCGATCGGGATGCGGATCGCGGCGGTCACGCTCATCCGCAGCTCGCCGGGCTTGGCGTCGGCGAGCTTGGGCGGGGGCGCGTTCTGGGCGAGCACACCGCCCTGGATGAACAGGGCCGCCAACAGCCCAAAGGCCGCCGTTTTGCGAGTGATCACGGGAGTTTCTCCTTGTTGTTCTTATCGGGCCGGCAGCGGCTTGGGCTTGAAGGGTGTGATATCGTCGTCGTCGCGCCACACCACCCTCTTTTTGAACTTCCAACCCTGGGCGGTCTTCACCAGGGTGTCGTCGTAGATCGCCGTCTCGACGAAGGAGGGTGGATTGGTTCGGGCCGTGTAGAGCATCAGGTAGACCGAGCCCTTGGCGCCGTCGGGTGTTGGGGTGACCACGAGGTTGGCGTTGAAGTGCCGGGTGCCGCTGGTGGTCCCCATGGCCTTCAGGGCCATGGATCCCTTGCGCGGGGTGCGGGCCTCATTGGCCCGGCCGGGGCCGCGCCCGCCGGTGAACTCGCCGTCCTCGGTCCAGACGGCGGCGAAGCGGTCGCCGTCTCCCCGATCCAGGGCGTGGCAGTATTCGGCGTAGAGCTGCTGGATTTCGACGAAATCCTCGTGCGAGATCGACCTTGCCCCGGCGGGCGCCGCCGCGACGCGCGAAGCCGCGATCGCCCCC
>CANJKM010000264.1 GCA_947474805.1 Caulobacterales bacterium
CCCGATCGCGATGGAAGAGAAGCTGCGCTTCGCCATCCGCGAAGGCGGCCGCACCGTCGGCGCCGGCGTCGTGGCGAAAATCCTCGAGTAGGCCTATAGCTTTCTCGGAAAAGACAGCGGCCGCCGGAGCGATCCGGCGGCCGTTTTCTTGTTTGGTGCGGCTAGAGGGACTCGAACCCCCACGGTTTCCCGTCTGGACCTAAACCAGGTGCGTCTACCAATTCCGCCATAGCCGCGTGGGTCGCGGGGTTAAGGCCTGCGGACGCCAGAAGCAAGCCTGCTAAGGGCGGACAACCTCTCCATCTTCCTTGGTGAAGCTGGCGGGCGGGTTATCGAGCAGCTCAAACACCGCCTCGGACGGCCGGCAGAGCTTAACCCCCTTGGGCGTCGCCACGATCGGCCGGTTGACCAGGATGGGGTGGGCGATCATGGCCGAAAGGATCGCCGCCTCGGTCGCGTCCGACCGCAGCAGGCCAAGCTCGTCCGCTGGCGTTCCCTTGTCGCGCATCAGTTCGCGCGCACTCAGGCCTGACGCCGCCATCAGTTCGCGCAGCTGAGGCTCGGTCCAGCCGGTCTGCAGATAGTCCACTACCTCGGGCTCGCGTCCGCCCGCCCGGATCATCGCCAAAGTATTGCGCGAGGTGCCGCAGGCCGGATTGTGAAAGATGGTGACGTGGAAGTCCTGGCTCGTTTCTGGGGTCATCCGGCGGCTTGCTCCTCGAACAGCCAGCGGCCGAGCCAGAGGGCGGCCAGGGCGCCGGCGAATTGGGCGATGATGAAGGCGGGCGCCGACTGGGGCGCGATCCCGGCGAAACTGTCAGTCAGGCTTCGCGCCAGGGTGACCGCCGGGTTGGCGAAGGAGGTGGAGGCGGTGAACCAGTAGGCGGCGGTGATGTAGAGGCTGACGGCTATTGGAACGAATTCCACGCGGAAGCGGATCGTGCCGAGGATGGTCAGGATCAGGCCGAAGGTGGCGACGAATTCAGCCAGGGCCTGGCCCGGACCCTCGCGCAGCTTGGTCGAGACCTGCAGCAGGGACTGGCCGAACATGGCGTGGGCGAGCAGAACGCCGGCCACGGAGCCGACGATCTGGGCTGCGAGATACACCGCCCCGTCCCGCCCGCTCAGATGCCGCCGCAGCAGGGCGGTCATTGTCACGACGGGGTTGAAGTGGGCGCCGGAGATCGGTCCGAACAGGGTGATCAGCACCACCAGGCCCGCGCCCGTCGCCAGGGTGTTGCCCAGCAGGGCGATGGCGGCGTTTCCGCTCGAAAGCCGCTCGCCCATGATCCCCGAGCCGACCACGATCGCGAGGAGGAGCCCGCTGCCGAGGGCTTCGCTGGCGGCGCGGCGGGAGAGGGAGAAGGCTTGGATGTCAGGCTCCGTCCGCAGGCGGCGAAGCGGCGCCGATCTCGGCCATCGCCGCCTTCAGCACGGACGGCGAGAGCGAACCGAAGGGCAGGCGAAGGAACAGCCCAATGCGGTGACTGAGCACCCTGTAGGTCTCGGCGAAGGCGCGGGCGACGTCCGCTTCGGCTCCATCGGCCGCCGCGGGGTCGGGCATGCCCCAGTGCGCTGAGGCCGGGCGCCCCGGCCAGATCGGGCAGGCTTCGCTCGCGGCGTTGTCGCAGACCGTGACGATGAAATCGATTTGGGGCGCCTCGGGCGCGGCGAACTCGTCCCAGGATTTCGACCGGAGACCCTCGGTTGGGTGACCGAGACGACGCAGAAGCGCCAGGGCCTGAGGATGCACCTCGCCCTTGGGGGTCGAACCGGCGGAATGACCGACGAACTTCCCTTCCCCGAGCCGGTTCACGATCGCCTCGGCCAGGACCGAGCGAGCCGAGTTGCCGGTGCAGAGGATCAGGACATTGAGCGGGCGGGGCGTGTCGGCGCCGGTCATGCGGTCTCCCGCATCGGCGTGGCGTCGGGAGGGCAGCAGGCCGATCTGACCAGTGTTTCATATAGCGGCGCGCAAATTTCCGATGACGCGCCGCAGCAGTCCTGGACGAGAAAGCCGAGGAGGGCGGTCATGCCGTCGTAGTCCGCGGTGTAGATGATCGAACGGCCTTCGCGCCGCGAACTGATCAACCCGGCGTGGCTGAGCAGGTTGAGATTGGCGGACAGGGAATTGGGCAGGACGCCGAGCCGGCGGGCGATTTCTCCGGCGGCGACGCCGCCGGGGCCGGCCTGGACCAGCAGACGGAACGTGGCGAGGCGGCCTTCATGGGCCAAGGCGGCCAGAGCGGCGGTTGCGGTTTTCAATTCCATATTTCAACGATAAAAGAAATATTCGACGGAAGGAAGACGTCCCGTCGGCTTTGGAGCCCATAGCCTTGACCGACATGCCTGCCCTCGATCCGCGCTTCCTCGCCGCGCTCGACGCCCTGCGGCTGGAACCGGGAGAAAGGGTCGGGCACCCGCCACGAATTCTGCTGCTCTATGGGTCGCTACGGGAACGCTCCTACAGCCGGTTCCTCGTGCAGGAGGCGGCGCGCATCCTTGAGCGTCTCGGCGCCGAGACGCGGATATTCGATCCCCGCGACCTGCCGCTGCCCGACGCCGTGGGGCCGGACCATCCGAAGGTTCAGGAACTGCGGGCTTTGTCGCTCTGGTCGGAAGGCCAGGTCTGGTGCAGCCCCGAGCGTCACGGCGCGATCAGCGGCGTCATCAAGGCCCAGATCGACTGGATCCCGCTGGAGCTCGGCAGCGTCCGTCCAACGCAGGGCCGGACCCTGGCGGTCATGCAGGTCAGCGGCGGTTCGCAGTCCTTCAACGCGGTGAACACCCTGCGGCTTCTGGGCCGATGGATGCGGATGACCATCATCCCCAACCAGTCCTCCGTGGCCAAGGCCTTCCAGGAGTTCGACGAAGAGGGCCGTATGAAGCCGTCCGCCTACTATGACCGTGTGGTCGATGTGATGGAGGAACTGGTCAAGTTCACCCTGCTCACCCGCGATCGCGCCGCCTACTTGGTCGATCGCTACAGCGAGCGGAAGGCGGCTTGGCTGAAGGCGGAACTTGAGGCCCACGCGGCAGCTCGACCGATGTAGCGCGCCAAAATAAAGGCGTTGAGCCGTTGGCTAGCGACCTCCAGCCGCAGTCGCGGCAGCTACAAATAGATACCGGCAGCAGTGCGACTCACTTGACAATTACCGGTGGGCACGGCCGCACTCGCGGAATGTGATGCTGATATGTGCAGCACCCTCTTAGGGGGCGATATGGTGTGGAGATATATTGCGGCTGCGGTCGGGATGGCGGCTGCGGCGGCTCTAGCCTCCTTTTATATATTGGGCGTTTCTCCGATCCCTGTCTGGCTCGAGGGGGGGAATCCGCGAGCCTTATCGACCTCGCCCGCGCGCCTGGGCGATCCTTCCTCGATCAGCAACTACATCTTGCTGCAAAAGGGCTTTCTGTTGGAAACCGGCGCCACCGTGATGCTCGCCAAGAAGGATATCCCCCTCACAAAGGGGAGCGTCGTCTCGCTGATCAAATGCGTGGATAAGGACTGCACGATCCAGAGGCTCTTGCAGGAGGAGTCCATCCTCCAAGCGGTCGCGAGCAAC
>CANJKM010000265.1 GCA_947474805.1 Caulobacterales bacterium
CCGCGCCCACGGCGGCTTCATGGCCAAGCTGTTCGCGCAGGAAGTGCCGGAAGTCTACGACGGCGTCATCGAGATCCGGGCCGTGGCGCGCGATCCGGGCAGCCGCGCCAAGATGGCCGTCATCTCCAACGAAGGCTCGATCGACCCGGTCGGCGCCTGCGTCGGCATGCGCGGCAGCCGCGTGCAGGCGGTGGTGGCCGAACTGCAGGGCGAGAAGATCGACATCATCCAGTGGAGCGGCGACGAAGCCACCTTCATCGTCAACGCCCTGGCCCCCGCCGAAGTCACCAAGGTGGTGATGGACGAGGAGGACGAGCGCGTCGAAGTGGTGGTGCCCGACGAGCAGCTGTCGCTGGCCATCGGCCGCCGCGGCCAGAACGTCCGCCTCGCCTCCCAGCTGACCGGCTGGCAGATCGACATCATGACCGAGAGCCAGGAATCGGAGCGCCGCCAGCGGCTGTTCACCGAGACCACCGCCCTGTTCCAGGAAGCCCTGGACGTCGACGAGACCATCGCCCAGCTCTTGGCCACCGAGGGCTTCAACGCCGTCGAGGACGTCGCCTATGTCGAGGCCGACGAGATCGCCCAGATCGAGGGCTTCGACGAAGACACCGCTTCGGAACTGCAGGCCCGCGCCCGCGACTTCCTCGACCGCGAGGCGGCCGAGCTGGACGAAACCCGCAAGGGTCTGGGCGTCGAGGACGGCGTGCTGGAGATCGAAGGCGTCACCCTGCCCATGGCCGTCGCCCTGGGCGAAGCCGGCGTGAAGACGGTCGAGGATCTCGCCGACCTCGCCACCGACGAAATCCGCGGCGCCTTCGAAGCCAAAAACGGCGAGCGGGTCCGGGTTCCGGGCGCGCTCGAATCCTTCAACCTCTCCACCGAGGAGGCCGAGGCCCTGATCCTGCGCGCCCGCGTCGCGGCCGGCTGGATCGAAGCCGATCCGGAACCGGAGCCCGAAGCCGAGCCGGAAGCCGAAACCCCGGCCGAAGAGGCCTAAGCCTCTCCGCCATCGTCATCCCCCGGCCGCGCGGCGGACCGGGGGACCCAGGCTGCGTTTCAACCTCCGCCGCCCTCGCTTGGGTCGCCCCGTCACCCTCGGGACAAGAGCCCTGGGGTGACGGAGAGAGACTTACCCCCGCCCGGTCGAGCCGAACCCGCCCGCGCCGCGCGCGGTGTCGTCCAGGGTCTCGACCACGTCCCAGGCCGCCCGCGTCACCGGGGCCAGCACCAGCTGGGCGATCCGCTCCCCGCGCGCGATCACGAACGGTTCCTGACCCAGATTGATCAGGATCACCTTCACCTCGCCGCGATAGTCGCTATCGATGGTGCCGGGGGTGTTCAGGCAGGTCACGCCGTTCTTGGCCGCCAGGCCCGAGCGGGGCCGCACCTGGATTTCGAAGCCTTCCGGGATGGCGAAGCTGAGCCCGGTCGGGACCATGGCCCGCGCGCCGGGCGCGAGCGTCAGGGGCTCGCCCTCCGGAACCGCCGCCCGCACATCCATCCCCGCCGACCCGGACGTGGCGTAACCCGGAAGCTCGACCCCCTCGCCGTGCGGCAGGCGCAGGATGCGGACATTGATGTCGTTCATTGGTCCCCCAAGGCGGCCGCGATCCGCGCCGCCAGTCTGTTCGCCACGTCGGTCTTGCTCATGCGCGGCCAGGGCTCGGCGCCCTGAGCGCTGAAGAGGGTCACGCGATTCTCCGCGCCGCCCATCACCCCGGCCTCGGTCACGTCGTTGCCCACGATCCAGTCGCAGCCCTTGGACGAAAGCTTGGCCGCCGCATTGACCTCCAGCGCCTCGGTCTCAGCCGCGAAACCGATCAGCAGCCTCGGCCGCTTGGGCCCCTTGGCCAGGGTCGCCAGGATGTCGGGCGTCTTGGCGAGCTTCAGCGGCTCCGGCTCGCCCGGCCCCTTCTTCAGCTTGCCCGGCGCCACGCTCGCCGCCTTCCAGTCGGAGACCGCCGCCGTCATCACCGCGATATCGGCGGGCAGAGCCGCCTCGCAGGCGGCCAGCATCGCCTCGGCCATCTCGACCTCCACCCGGCTCACGCCCCGGGGCGCGGGCAAGGCGGTCGGTCCCGACACCAGCGTCACCTCCGCCCCCAAGGCCGCAAGCGCCGCCGCGATGGCGTAGCCCTGCGTCCCCGAGGAGCGGTTGGTCAGATAGCGCACCGGGTCGATCGGCTCGCGTGTCGGCCCGGCCGTGACCAGGGCGCGTCTTCCCTTCAGTGGGCCCGACGGCTTCAGCATCGCCAGCACCGCGTCACGGATCGTCGCCGGCTCGGCCATCCGGCCCGGGCCATACTCGCCGCAGGCCATCTCGCCGTCGTCGGGGCCTATGAAGGCGACGCCGTCAGCCTTCAGCTGGGCGAGGTTTCGCCGGGTCGCCGGGTGTTCCCACATCTTCACATTCATCGCCGGCGCCATCAGCACCGGTTTGTCGGTGGCCAGCAGCGTGGTGGTCGCCAGGTCGCCGGCGATCCCGGCCGCCGCCTTGGCCATCAGGTCGGCGGTGGCGGGCGCGACCACGATCAGATCGGCCGAACGGCTAAGCTCGATATGGCCCATCTTGGCTTCTTCGGTGAGGTCGAACAGCTCGCTCCGCGCCGGCTTGCCGGTCAGGGCCGACAGCGACAGAGGGGTGACGAACTGGGCGCCGGCGCCCGTCAGAACGGCCTCGCAGGCCACCCCGGCCTTGGCCAGCAGGCGCACCAGCTCCAGCGACTTATAGGCGGCGACGCCGCCGCCGACGATCAGGAGCACGCGTGAGGCGGTCTTCATGGCGGCGACTCCTAACTTGCGGGCGCCTCTAGACAAAGCCTCAAAACTGTTCTTTGTTTGTTCACATCAGTTCCAGAGACCGCGTTCAGGGTCATTCTCTCATGGAGGGTGAGATGAGGACGACTGTGCTTTGCGCCGCCGGCTTGGCGGCCCTGTTGATGGCCGGCTGTGGCCGGAACCCCGCGACCGAGGCGGCGCGCGACCATTCCGACCGGCTGGCCGCCCTGCCCTTTGAGGATCGCGCGCCCGCCCGCGACTCCGATCGCGCCCCCCGCGCTGAGGGGGTCTCGACCCGCGAGAACGCCGATCGCGCCCTGGCGCCCCTGTTCCACGGCAAACCCATGTGGAGCGACAGCCGTAAATATTCGGCCGAGGAGAACGCCCAATACCAGTTCGAGCACCACGCCGCCGAACTGGGGGCCAAGGATCTCGACGACTTCATCGCCAAGGCCCACGACTTCACAGCCTCGCCCCCGAAAGGCGCGATGCAGGCCAAGCGGGCCAATGGCGACAATCTGATCTACGACCCGCGCTCGGGCCTGTTCGCGGTCGCCCGCTCCGACGGCGCGCCCCGCACCCTGTTCAAGCCCGAGGACGGCGAGGCTTATTGGAAGGCCCAGCAGAAAGGCCTGACCGCCAGCGCCCGCCGCGACCGAAGCGCCGAC
>CANJKM010000266.1 GCA_947474805.1 Caulobacterales bacterium
CAACTGCGGGTGATCGGCGGCTTGCGGGTCGAGCGCACAAAGACCGATATCGCGGGCTACCGGCTGATCACCACCAACGCAACCGTGACGCCTCAGGCGCGCTCGAACAGCTACACCAATGTCCTGCCGAACCTGCAGTTTCGGCTGGAGCCGCGCGGCGACGTGGTGCTGCGCGCCGCCTATTCGCGAACCCTGGGCCGGCCGGTCTTCACCCAGCTGAAGCTGAGCGGGACCCTGACCTTCACCCCGACCACGCCGGGCTTCTTCGAGGGCGACCTCTCGGAGGGCAATGTCGATCTGAAGCCCTATACCTCGGACAATCTGGACGCGACGGCCGAGTGGTATTTCGCCAAGGGCGGCCTGTTGTCGGCCGGCCTGTTCCACAAGCGGATCAAGAACCCGATCTACAGCTTCGCCCAAACCCTGACCAATGTGACGGTCGAGGGCCGGACCTATACGCGGCTGGGCTATACCCAACCGCGCAACGGCGACAGCGGCAAGATCAGCGGGGCCGAGTTCTCCTACCAGCAGCAGTTCACCTTTCTGCCGGGCCTGCTCTCGGGCTTCGGCGCGGCGGCGAACGTCACCTTCACCTCGTCGAACGTGACCACCAACCGCGGCAAGGCCGACTTCACCTCGCAGTCGAACCTGCTTTATGGGGCGCAGCTCTTCTACCAGAAGGGGCCGTTTGAGGCGGCGCTGTCCTTCCACCACACGGGAAAGAACCTGCTCACCCTGGGCGCGACGGCGGCCGGCGACACCTACAACGACGACTATGACCGGCTGGACGCCAAGGCCAGCTATGCGATCAACAGCCATGTCGAGGTGTTCGCCGAGGGCCAGAACCTGACCGACACCATCCTGCGCCAGTACATCGGCGGGCGCAGCGACTGGTACACCAACTATGAGCGCCAGAAGCCGAGCTACTTCGTTGGCGTGGCGGTGAAGTGGTGAGCTGGCTCGCCCTGCTGTTGGCGCTGGCCCTGGCGGGGCCGGCTCGGGCCGCCCCGGTGGAGCTGAAGGCGCAACTGCTGCGCAGCTATCACGCGGCCGAGGCCAACCAGGGCGTCGCCGCCGACGCCCGCTCGCTCTACGCGATCGATAACTCCACCATCGGCCGCTACGACCGCGGGACCGGCAAGCGGACCGGCGGCTGGTCGGGCGATCCCAAGGTCTTCCCGCACCTGAACTCCTGCGCCGTGGTCGGCGCCGAACTGGTCTGCGCCAGCTCCAACTATCCGGCGACGCCCATGAACAGCACGGTCGAGGTCTTCGATCTTGGCAAGTTGACTCACAGCCGTTCGATCCCGCTCGGCCATCAGGTCGGCTCCCTGACCTGGGCCGTCCGCCAGGGCGGCTTCTGGTGGGCGGGATTCGCCAACTACGACGGCAAGGGCGGCGAGCCCGGCCGCGACCACCGCTTCACCGCCCTGGTGAAGTTCGACGACGACTGGAAGAGGCTGGCCGAATGGCGCTTTCCGGCCAGCGTCCTTGATCGCTTCGCGCCGATGAGCGCCTCTGGCGGCGTCTGGGGCGACGACGGTCTGCTCTATGTTAGCGGCCATGACGAGCCGGCGGTCTTCGTGCTGCGGGTTCCGGCGGGCGGCGGGATGCTGGAGCATGTGGCGACCATCGCCGCCCCCATCGAGGGGCAGGCCATCGCCCGCGACCCGGCGGCGCCGGACCGGCTTTTGGGCATCAACCGCGAAAAGCGGCTCCTGGTCAGCCTGAGGCTGCCGAAGGTGAAATAGCTGCGTAGGCGCGGCGAGACTTGAACTCGCATGGCCGAAGCCGGGGGATTTTAAGTCCCATGTGTCTACCAATTCCACCACGCGCCCAACGCAGCACCGAAGGCTTATCGAGCGGCGGCGTCTCCGACAATGGAAAGCCCGGCCGCTTTACGCGGCTGGGGCTAGGACAAGGTCTTCCTCTGCACTCAGGGCGACGAAGGCGTGAACCACTTCGGCCCGCCGGACGGCGTGACTGAAAACCTGGCGCAAGCCTTCGCCTAAGCCACCCGGCGGCCGTCGATGGCCACGACCCTCAGGTCGGCCCGCGGGGGCCGCTGCGGGGCTGTAGGCGTCGCCCACAGGGGTTCAGATGCGCCTGCGGGCTGCAGGGCGCGGAAGCTGAGCGCCTCGACCGGCTTGCCCAGAAGCCGGGCGAGGCTCGAAGTGGGCTGATAGAGGCCGAGCATGCGCTCGACGGCGCCGTCCGAGCCCATGAGCGGGGCCAGGGTGATCTCAATCCGCGTTTCATAGCCTTCGGCGGTGTGGGCGCGGGCGGAGACGACCACCGGCGCGAGGCTCGCGCGGACCTCCGACAGGGCGGCGGTGGCCTTCAGCATGTCGCCGCGGGCCCAGAGCTGGCGGAAGGGGACGCCGCGCAGGTCGCGGGCGTGCAGGTCGAAGATCAGGCCGCCGACGAGACGGAAGTCGTCCTCGCCCGTCTCGCCGTCCAGCATGAACAGTTGAGGCATCAGACCGCCGAGGGCCGCGGGCGAGAAGTCGGTGCGCAGGGGAGCCGGCCGGCCGCCGCAACGGCGGGTCCAGTCGTCGATCATCCGCTGGGTATTGGGGTGAAACATAGCGCCGTCCCGTCTGCGAAGCGTCGGGGCTTGCAGGGGAAGGACGGGGCCAGGCCAAACCGGCCCAAAACGGCACATAATCGCCCTCGCCTTAACCGCTTCTAAGGGCTTCGGAGCCAGAAACTGACGGGATGGCCCCCGTTGGCTTCAGGAGCTGTAGCCTCATGTCCCGCCGGCTTTTTACGGTCCTACCGATCCTGATCGGGGCGCTGTGGCTGGCCTTTGCGGGCATGGCCGACGCCCAAACCTTCAGGCCAAGCTTCGGCGGGCGGTTCAATCCCAATGCGGGCGCTTCGGCGCCCAGCATCAACGCTCAGCGGCGCGCGGCGACGGCGACCAACTGCACCGACCAGGCCAGCTGCGCCTGCACCCAGCAGTATCCGTCCAACTGTCCAACCTCGGGCGGGGATAGCGGCGCCACCTGCGCGTCCTGCCTACCCACGGCGAACACCTGCAACAACTGCCAGCCGGTCACCGCCTGCACCAGCAACTGCGGCTGCACCAGCAACTGCGGGTCATGCAACAACAACTACAATTGCGGCAATGGCGGCTATGGACGGGGCGGCCGTGGCGGAGGCGGCGGGAACAACAACGGTGGCGGTCGCGGTGGCGGTGGCGGCGGATTCGGAGGCGGCGGAGGCGGCGGCTTTGGCGGCGGCGGCGGCGGTGGGTTCGGCGGCGGCTTCGGCGGCGGTTTCGGCGGCGGCACGGGCACCGGGACGGGCACGGGCACGGGCGTCGGCACCGGCGTCGGAACGGGCACGGGCACCGGAACGGGCACTGGCGGAACCGGCGGCGGCGGCGGTCAGGGCGGCGGCGGCGGCTTTGGCGGCGCCGGCGGCACAGGCGGCACCGGCG
>CANJKM010000267.1 GCA_947474805.1 Caulobacterales bacterium
AAGATGCACTTCACCATGTCGATGTCGTAGCGGGTCGTGCGGCGGCTGCCGTCCGCGCGCGGCTCGCCCTCGATGGTGATGGCCTGGGCCGGGCAGATGGCTTCGCAGAGCTTGCAGGCGATGCAGCGTTCCTCGCCATTCGGATAGCGCCGCAAGGCGTGCTCGCCGCGGAAGCGGGGCGACAGCGGTCCCTTCTCGAACGGGTAGAAGATGGTCGCCTTGGGCCGGAACAGATAGCGGAGCGCCAGGAAGAAGGCGCCGCCGAAATCGAGCAGCATGGCCCCCTTGGCGGCCTGGGTGATGCGGGAAGCGAATGACATCGGCTTGCTCCTACGCGCCCGGGCCGAAGACGCGCCAGGCGGCGATCAGGGCCACGGCGACCAGCGAGGTCGGCAGGAAGACCTTCCACCCCAGACGCATCAGCTGGTCGTAGCGGTAACGGGGCACGATGGCCTTCACCATCGCGAACATGAAGAACCAGAAGACGATCTTCACAGAGAAGATGATCAGGCCGTGGAAGCTGACCAGGGTCGGCGGCAGGCCTTCCAGATAGCCTTCCGGCCAGGGCGCGTGCCATCCGCCGAAGAAGAGGACGGAGATCATCGCGCACATCAGGACGATGTTCATGTACTCGCCGAGCATGAACAGCAGGTACGGGGTCGAGCTGTATTCGACCTGATAGCCGGCCACGAGCTCGCTCTCGGCCTCGGGAAGGTCGAACGGCGGGCGGTTGGTCTCGGCCAGGGCCGAGATGAAGAACATCACCATCATCGGGAACATGACGACGACCGTGGGCAGGTTCGCGCCGCCGCCGATGAAGTGCCAGTTGAGGATGCTGCCGGCCTGGTGGTCGACGATGGTCGAGAGGTTCATCGAGCCGGTCAGCAGGATCACCGTGATGATGATGAAGCCGATCGAGACTTCGTAGCTGACCATCTGAGCCGCCGAGCGCAGCGCGCCCAGGAAGGGGTATTTCGAGTTTGAGGCCCAGCCGCCCATGATGATGCCGTAGACGCCCAGCGACGACACGGCGAGCAGGTAGAGGATGCCGACATTGAGGTTGGCGATCACCCAGCCCGGCGCGAAAGGCACCACCGACCAGCCGATACAGGCGACGATGACGGTGATGATCGGGGCCAGGAGGAAGACGAACTTGTCGGCGCCCGCCGGGATGATCAGCTCCTTCAGCACGAACTTCAGCAGGTCGGCGAAGGATTGCAGCAGGCCGAACGGGCCCACCACGTTGGGACCCTTGCGCAGCTGGACCCCGGCCCAGACCTTGCGGTCCATGAGCAGGAGAAAGGCGACGCAGATCAGCAGAACGACTGTGATCAGCAGGATCTGACCGACGGTCAGAAGCGTCCAGCCGAGCGGCGTGGTCCAGAATTCAAGCATGCCCCTACTCCGCCGCCATGACGCCGGCGCGCGCCGCGGCCACGCTCGACGAGCACTCGGCCATGGTCACGCTCGCCCGGGCGATCGGGTTGGTGAGGTAGAAGTCGCCGACCGGCGAGACGAAGGGCGCGTCCGATACGTCGCCGGCGCCGCCGACGGCCTTCAGGTCGAAGCCCTTGGCCGAGCCATGACCCGGGGCGTAGTCGACCTGACCGAAGGTCGGGTGGTCGTTCATCAGCCTCGCGCGCAACTGCTCCAGCGAGTCGTAAGGCAGCTTGGCGCCCAGGGTCTCGGACAGCGCCCGCAGCACAGCCCAATCTTCACGGGCCTCGCCCTTGGGGAAGACGGCGCGATTGGCGATCTGAACCCGGCCCTCGGTGTTGACGTAGAGGCCGGGCTTTTCGGTGTAGGCGGCGCCCGGCAGGATGACGTCGGCGCGCGAGGCGCCGGCGTCGCCGTGGCTGCCCAGATAGACCACGAAGGCCTTGCCGAGCTGGTTCATGTCGATCTCGTCGGCGCCCAGCAGGAAGAGCAGCTCAAGCTTACCCTTTCCGGCGGCGTCGATCATTTCCACCGCGCTCAGGCCGCCCTTGGCCGGGACGAAGCCCATGTCGAGCCCGCCGACCCGCGAGGCGGCGGCATGCAGCACATTGAAGCCGTTCCAGCCGTCCTTGGCGGTGGCGAGGCTCGCGGCCAGCTTGGCCACGGCCGCGCCGTCCTCGCGCGTCAGAGCGCCAGAGCCGACGATGACCATGGGCTTGGCCGCGGCCTTGAAGGCCTTGCCGAAAGCCGATTTCGTGAAATTTTTCAACGAGGACGGACCGGCGCCGAGATAGTCGTAGTCGAAGGCCATGTCGGCCTGTTCGCCCACGACGCCGACCCGCACCTTGCCCGCCAGCCACTGCTTGCGGATACGGGCGTTGACCAGGGCGGCTTCCTTGCGGGGATTGGTCCCGATCAGCAGCAGCGTGTCGGCGTCCTCGATCCCCATGATGGTCGAATTGAACAGCCAGCTCTCGCGGGCGCCCTCGCCGAGCTTCATCCCGTCCTGGCGGCAGTCGATATTCTTAACGCCGAGCGCGGTGAACAGGTCCTTGGCCGCCTTCATCTCCTCGGCGGCGCAGAGGTCGCCGGCGATCACGCCCATGGCCTTGGCGTCAGTCTTTTTCACCTTGGCGGCGATGGCGGCGAAGGCCTCGGCCCAGGTGGCGGGCTGAAGCTTGCCGGCCTTGCGGACGTAGGGCTGGTCCAGACGCTGACGCATCAGGCCGTCGCAGGCGTGACGGGTCTTGTCGGAGATCCACTCCTCGTTGATCTCCTCGTTGACGCGGGGCAGCACCCGCATCACCTCGGCGCCGCGCGCATCGACCCGGATAGCCGAACCCAGCGCGTCCATGACGTCGATGCTCTCGGTCTTCTTCAGCTCCCACGGGCGGTAGTTGAAGGCCCAGGGCTTGTGGGTCAGGGCGCCGACCGGGCAGATGTCGGCGAGGTTGCCCGACAGCTCCGATGTGACTGCCTTTTCCAGATAGGTGGTGATCTCGGCGTCCTCGCCGCGCGAGATCATGCCGATCTCAGAGACCCCCGCGACCTCGGTCGCGAACCGGACGCAGCGCGTGCATTGGATGCAGCGGGTCATGGTGGTCTTGATCAGCGGGCCCATGAACTTTTCTTCGACCGCGCGCTTGTTCTCCTGGAAGCGCGAGCCGTCGCGGCCGTAGCCGACAGCCTCGTCCTGCAGGTCGCATTCGCCGCCCTGATCGCAGATCGGGCAGTCGAGCGGGTGGTTGATGAGCAGGAACTCCATCACCCCTTCGCGGGCCTTTTTCACCATCGGCGTGTTGGTGAAGATCTCCTGGCCTTCGGCAGCCGGGAGGGCGCTGGACGCCTGGGGCTTGGGCGGGCCGGGCTTCACCTCGACCAGGCACATGCGGCAGTTGCCGGCGATGCTCAGCCGTTCGTGATAACAGAATCGCGGAATCTCTTTCCCAGCAAGTTCAGCGACTTGCAGGACATTCATCCCGG
>CANJKM010000268.1 GCA_947474805.1 Caulobacterales bacterium
GTTCACCTCATGGACAATGGTGGTCTTGCCCTTGGTCTGGATGAACTGGAGCGGGTAGGGCGAATTCATCACCCGGGGCGTGCCGTGCGGCCAGCAATAGGCCGAGGCGTCGGCCATGGGCCGGCCTTCCTTTTCGGCGGCGACCCGCTTGTCCCACTCGGCCTTGCCCTTGGGGGTGAAGGGCGGGACGCGGCCCCGCGTGGAGTTGATCTGGCGGTTGTAAAGCCGCAGGAACCAGACGCCCGACAGGTCGCGGGGATCGGCGTTGGAGCGCTCCGTGCGGAGCAAGGGTCCGTCCAGGACGTCGGACTGGGCGAGGGCGGTTCCGCCCCCGAATGCGCCGAGCAGCGCGACCGCGCCTGCCGCCGCTAAAGCGAGCCGTTTCATGCTTTCCTCACTGACGCGGTTCGAGCCGCGCCTATTGTCTGGTCGATCAACCCCGCTTAGCGTGAGGAGACGATGAGATTTTGCTTATCGTCAATAACGGTCCGCATGTCGCACCCCGCGGCGGTCTCGCGCTAGCCCTTACGCCATAAGCAAGGGTGCGACTTATTGGGCCACGGTGCGGCCGTTCACGGGCATGTTGCGGTTGTTCTCCTCGCAGACGTATTCGGAGATGCGCATGTCCGGCCGCCAGGAGAAGGTCATGCGGGTGAACCAGGGTTCGGTGAAATATTCGGGGTCCTCGATCCGCACCAGGCTCTCGAGCACCTTGCCGTCCTCGATCTTGCGGAACCGCTCCTGCACCTTCATCCCCTTGCCGTGGGTGATGCCTCGCTCGTCGAGCCAAGTGCGGTCCGAGACACCCTGGGTGTCGACCACGAGCGTGTCGCCCTCCCAACGCCCGACCGAGGCGCCCAGGAAGGTCGGCTCGACCGTCTGGGGCATGGGCTCGTCCATGTAGATGTGGCGGACGTTGTGGTTCACCTCATGGATGATAGTGGTCTTGCCCTTGGTCTGGATGATCTGCAGCGGGTAGGGCGAGTTCATCACCCGGGGCGTGCCGTGCGGCCAGCAATAGGCCGAGGCGTCGGCGATCGGCCGCCCGTCCTTCTCGGCCTGCGCCCGCTCCTCCCATTCCGCCCGGCCCTTGGGCGTGAAGGGCGGGTTGCGGCCGTTGGTGGTCATGACCCGCGGCGTGTAGACCCGGACGAACCAGACCCCCGACAGGTCTCGCGGGTCGGCCGACGACCGCGCGGGCCGGAGCAGAGGGCCTTCCAGGAGGTCGGTGTCCACCGCCTGCGCCCAGGCGGTCGGGCAGGCCGTCGCGGCGAGCAGGGCGGCGGCGCCCGCGGCCGCCATCGTCAGGCGTTTCATCCAGTCCTCCCCGGCGCGGGTCGGGCCCGAGCGTCTTTGGGAGAAAGCCTCCCTTAGCGAGGCGTGGGAATCAAGCCGCGTTCACGCCGCGCGCCGGCTGCCCGGCAGCGCCTCGGCGTAGTGGGAGAAGAGCTCGGCGAGATGGACGTCGATCGTCCTGGCGCGGCCCGCGACCGCCAGGGTCGCCTGGCGCAGGCGGCTCGGGTCGCGATAGAGCAGCCGCTCGAGGGCCGCCGCCGCCCCCCGGCTGTCGCCGCAGGGGTAGAGTTCGCTGGTCGAGGGGTCGGCCAGGTCGGCAACGGCGCCCTCGCAAGGCGCGACGATCGGCAGGCCGGACGCCATGGCCTCGGCGACCACCAAGCCGAAGGTCTCGGCGGCCGAGCCGTGAACGAGAGCGTCCGCGCTGGCCATCAGCCGCGCCATCAGCGCCCGGTCGCCGATCGGCGCCAGCGGCAGGATGTGCGGGTTGCCGCCGATGCCGGCGAGCACGCGCGCGCGGTCATGGCCGTCCCCGACGAGAACAAGGCCGACGGGACGGTCCGCCGCCAGCCGGGTGACCGCCTCGATCACGCAGGGCCAGCGCTTCTCGGGCGTGTGCCGGCCGACGCCGAGCAGCAGCGGGCGGCTCTCGTCCAGGCCGCAACGCGCGAGGAGCTCACGCCGCAGACGGGCGTCGCGCCGTTCGGGAGAGAAGACGCCGGCGTCGACGCCCAGCGGGACGGTGACCGTGCCTCCGATCCCCTGCGCGGCCAGGCGCTCGGAGAGGCTGGGCGCGGCGGAGACGACGAAATCGAACCCCTCGCAGGTGCGCCGGAGATAGCGCCACATGCCCTCGAACCAGCGGTCGACCCGAGGCCGGGGGACCAGGCCGTCGAACCAGCGATAGCCCCAGACGGACAGGGGGTCGTTGTGCATGAAGATCGACCGGGCCGCCGCGCCCCGCCAGCCGCGGACGATCCAGGCCCCACGCCAGGGCGAGGACGCCTCGACCATGTCCGGCCTTTCGATGTCGAGCAGGCGATGAATCGGTTCGGCGTCCCAGAACATCCAATAGCGGGGATCGACCGGCAACCGGGGCGAGCGCACGAACAGGATGCGGCCGCCGCCCGCCAGCCGGACTTCCTCGTCGCGATCGCCTGGCGCGATTACCACGGCCTCGTGACCGAGCCGGGCGGCGAGGGCCAGTTTGGCTTGGATATAGGTCCGCACGCCCCCGCCCTGGGGCGAATAGAATTCGCAGACATCGACCACCTTCACGGGGCGGCGCCTTTGGGATCGGCCGCCGCGGCGGGGTGGCGTCGCGCTTCGATGGCGATGGTCCAGACGGCGAGGCCGAGGCCGAAGACCAGATGCAGCCCGAGCATCGCCACCGAGCTCATGGCCACGAAGGCGACCACGGCCTGCTGCTTGCCCATCAGCAGGGCGGCCAAGGTGGCGAACAGCAGATCCTTGTGCGGGACGAAGGGCAGGCGGGCGATCAGCAGGCGGAAGGCGGACAGGGCCAGCCAGAGGCTGGGCGGCGTTTCGGGCAAGGCGAGCAGGCCGAGCGCGGCCCACAGGAGCACCTCGCCTGACAGCCGCAACAGATGGATGAGGCTGACCTCGACCCGCTGCGCGTGCGAAAGGGTGAACAGTCGGCGGCTGGCCAGCAGGATGGCGGCCGAGACCGCCAGCATCACGACCGCAGAGCCGATCGCCGGGCTGGCGTAGGCGGCCAGTTGGCCGGACAGCAGTGGCCATACCGCCAGCAGCAGGATGAGGGCGGCGAGGTTCCCGACCATGGCCGAGAGGATGTTGACGTCCTTGATGGCCCCGAACGGCGCGGTCGTCAGTCCGACCCGGCGGCGCGCCCAGAGGTAGAAATAGGCCTCGCCCGAATACATCAGGAGTTCGTTGGCGATCCGCTTGCCGAGCAGGATCGGCAGCCCGGCGGCCGGCAGCCGCCAGAGCCGGTGGAAGACCGCCCAGTCGGCGGCCGGCTGGATCAGGTAGAGGGCCAGGAGCGCCGGCCAGAACA
>CANJKM010000269.1 GCA_947474805.1 Caulobacterales bacterium
CAAGTCGCTGAAGCGCCACCTGCGCACCAAGTACGACATGAGCCCCGAGCAGTACCGCGCCAAGTGGGGCCTGCCGAAAGACTATCCGATGGTCGCCCCCAACTACGCCATGGCCCGCTCCAACCTGGCCAAGCAGATGGGTCTCGGCCAAGGCGGCCGTAAGCCCGCCGGCGCTCGCGCGGGCGGCAAGAAGAAGGCCTAGTCTCCGTGGCCCGCCGCGACCTCACCGGCGCGGTGGACTTCGGCCATCTCGAGAGTTTCGCGGCCGGCGACGGGGCCTTGATCGATGAGGTCTTGGCCCTTTTTCGCGAGCAGACGGTCATCTGGATGCGGTTGCTCGATCCCGCCGGCGATCCGGGCGCCTACCGCGACGCCGCCCACACCCTGAAGGGCGCCTCGCTCGGCGTCGGCGCCTTCGATCTCGCCAAGGCCTGCGGCGAGGCCGAGACGGGCGCCGCCCAGGACACCATCCACCGCACCGTCATGGCCGGCCGGGTCCAGAACGCCCTCGACGCCGCCCTGTCCGACATCGCCGCCTACGCCCACGAGCGGATGCTGAACTCACTGAAGGGCTAGATCCCCGCCCCGGCGTCGATGGTCGCCAGCGACGCCTCGTGCAGGGCGGCCTCGCCCGTCAGCCACTTCACGAAGGCCTTGACCTGGGTCAGCCGGCCCTTGGCCTTGGGGTGAACGACGTAATAGGCGAAGTCGACGTCGGTCACGATCTGCAGCGGCGCGACCAGCTTTCCGGCGTCGATGTCGGCCTGGGCCAGCGCCCGCTTGGCCAGCGCCACGCCGCGCCCGTTCATCGCCGCCTCGATCACCAGGCTCGACTGGTTGAAGCGCGGCCCGCGCCCGCCGTCGACGCCCTTGATCCCCCGCGCCGCCAGCCACATCGACCAGTCGGGACAGCTCTCATCGGCGTCGGGGCTGCCGTCGTGCAACAGGGTGTGATTGGCTAGATCGTCGATGCTTTCCAAGGGCTTGTCGGCCAGGAGGCCCGGCGAGGCGACCGGGATCACCGTCTCGTTCATCAGGCGGATGCTCTCCAGCCCCGTGTAGCGGCCCGAGCCGTAGCGGATGGCGACATCGACCTCGCCCTGGGCGAAGTCCACCAGTTCCATCCCCGCCGACAGCCAGACGTCGACCTCCGGATGCACGGCCTCGAACCTGCCCAGGCGCGGCACCAGCCATTTGGCGGCGAAAGACGGGGCGGCGGTGACCGTCACCCGGCGTCCGTCGACGGCGGCGGTGAGCAGAGACGCCGCCTCGCCCAGCCGGTCGAAGGCCTCGCGCAGGGCCGGCAGGGCCGTCTGGGCCGCATCGGTGAGCAGCAGGCCGCGCGGGGTCCGCTTGAACAGGGCCGCGCCGATATAGTCTTCGAGGTTCTGGATCTGCTGGCTGACGGCGCCCGGCGTCACCGACAACTCGTCGGCGGCGCGGGTGAAGTTCATATGCCTCGCGGCGGCCTCGAAGGCGCGCAGGGCGTTCAGCGGCGGCAATCTGCGGCGGTCCATAGATTTTCTATACGCCTCGGACAGAAGACTTCGGTTGCGACTTGGCCCGACCGCGAGCATTTTGCAAGCCTGTCCGGCGCCGGAGACGGCCCTTTTCGGCGTTGGCGGGGCTGGGGGCGGGTCTAGGCCCGTCCCCGCTAGCCCGCGCGCCCTTCGGCGTCTGGGCGCGTGCGTTTTGGAGTTTAGAAGTCTTGGCCTCTCATTCCGCCGATCGCGACCGCGACGGGCGCCTCGTCCTCATTGGGGGCGGGGCCAAACGCGTCTTGGGGCGAGTGTTTCTGGTGGGCGCCGGTCCCGGCGACCCCGAGCTTCTGACCCTGAAGGCCGCCAAGGCCCTGGCCGCCGCCGACGTGGTCGTGCACGACCGGCTGGTCTCGGCCGAGGTGCTGGCCATGGCCAGGACCGCCCGCAAGATCCACGTCGGCAAACGCAAGTCGCGCCACTC
Source organism: Caulobacterales bacterium (assembly GCA_947474805.1). Classification (GTDB taxonomy): domain Bacteria; phylum Pseudomonadota; class Alphaproteobacteria; order Caulobacterales; family Caulobacteraceae; genus CANJKM01. The sequence continues at coordinate 1,963 of CANJKM010000269.1, forward strand.
GGTGCCGCAGGACGGGATCAACACCCTGCTGGTCGCCCTGGCTTTAGAGGGCCTCAACGTCGTGCGGCTGAAGGGCGGCGACCCCTTCCTGTTCGGGCGCGGCGGCGAGGAAATGCTGGCCTGCCGGGAGGCGGGGGTTCCTTGCGAGGTGATTCCGGGGATCACGGCGGCGATGGCGGCTTCGGCTCTGGCGGGGGCGCCTTTGACCCATAGGGGCCTGGCGCAGTCTGTCACCTTCGTGACGGCGCACGCGGCGTCGGGGGGCGAGCCGGACCTGGACTGGAGCCAGCTGGCCAAGGGAAATCAAACGCTTGCGGTCTATATGGGCGTCTCGACGGCGGGCACGGTGGCGGCGAAATTGATCGCGGCCGGGCGGTCGGGCTCGACGCCGGTGCTGATCGTCGAGAACATAAGTCTGCCGCAGGAGCGCCGCATTTCGACCACCCTATCAACACTGGTCGAACACGTTTCCGGGCTCGACGGCCCGGCCATCCTGATCATCGGCGAAGTGGCGGCTTTAGCCGATCTCATCGTCCCGACCCGCGACAATTCCGAGACGGTCGTGCTAGGGAGCCGCGCATGAGCGAATTCCTGCAGGCGATCGTCGCCAACTCTCTCACCACGGGCATCGTGGTCTTCCGCGGCCGGGACGGCGGCTGGGTCGAGCAATTCGCCGACGCCCGGCTGTTCGACGACAAGGACGAGGCCGCCAAGGCCGAGGCCGAGGCCAAGGCTCAGGTCACCACGGTGATCGACGCCTACGCCATCGACGTGCGGCTGGACGACGGCCAGCCGGTGCCGATCAGCTACCGCGAGCGGGTCAAGGCGCTGGGCCCGACCATCCACCCCGACATGGGCAAACAGGCGCAGGGCGGCCCGGTGATCGAGGCCATCGCCCACGCCGCCGGGGCCGCGCGCTCCTCTGGCCGCCTTGGCCTGATCAAGCGCAAATAAGGACGCGCCGATGTACCGTTACGACGAGATCGACGCGACCACGCTGGCCGACCGGACGGCGGAGTTCACCGCCCAGGTCGAGCGCCGGCTGAAGGGCGAGATGACCGAGGACCAGTTCAAGCCGCTGCGGCTGATGAACGGCCTCTATCTGCAGCTGCACGCCTATATGCTGCGGGTCGCCATCCCGTATGGGGTGCTGGATAGCCAGAAGCTGCACGGCCTGGCCGCCGTCGCGCGCAAGTACGACAAGGGCTACGGCCACTTCACCACAAGGACCAATATCCAGTTCCACTGGATCAAGCTGGCCGACGCGCCGGCGATCCTGAAGGACCTGGCCGACGTCGGGCTGCACGCCATCCAGACCTCGGGCAACTGCATCCGCAACACCACCACCGACCCCTTCGCCGGGGCGGCGG
>CANJKM010000270.1 GCA_947474805.1 Caulobacterales bacterium
GACTCCTAGAGCTTGATTTCGACGTCGACGCCGGCCGACAGGTCGAGCTTCATCAGCGCGTCCACGGTCTGCGGGGTCGGATCGACGATGTCGAGCACGCGCTTGTGCGTGCGGATTTCGAACTGCTCGCGCGACTTCTTGTCGATGTGCGGCGAACGCAGAACGGTGAATTTTTCAATGAGGGTGGGCAGCGGGATCGGACCGCGAACGGTCGCGCCTGTGCGCTTAGCGGTCTGCACGATCTCCCGGGTGGAATGATCCAATACCCGGTGATCGAAGGCTTTCAGCCGGATGCGGATGTTCTGACGATCCATATCTACGTCCTTCGTTCGACACGCTTGCACAGTTCAAAGACCGATGGCCCGGATGGGCCGCTCGCGTATCCCGAACGCTCAAATAACCCGTTGTCAGGGCCAGCTGCTTTTCGAGATCCGCAAAAACGATTTGGACCCAAGCGGAGTGATTCCGCGAAGGTCCTGCCGGGTCGTGCGCTACAAAAGCGGCGCGCTGTCAGCTCGTCTTGGCGAACCGCGTCTAGTTCCGAAGAACTACAGCCGGTCCAGCACGGCGCGGTAGATACTCGTGACGAGTCGGCAGGTCAAGGCTTTCCGGCCTCCCCGCCCCATTAGGCTTCGGCGCCGAGACGCCACAGCCGACTCAAGACCGGCGGGATCCGATCGGGCAAATCCTCGGAGATCAAACCGGGGCCGAAGCCAGCCGCCGCCTCCCCGTGGATCCAGGCCGCGGCGCAGGCCGCCTCGAAGCTCTCCATGCCCTGAGCGATCAGCCCGCCGACGAGGCCGGCCAGCACATCGCCCGCGCCGGCCGTCGCCAGAAAGGGCGGCGCGTTGTTGTTGACCGCCGCTCTTCCATCCGGGGCCGCGATCACTGTGTCGGGCCCCTTCAGCAGCACCACGGCGCCGGTCAACTCGGCGGCCCGGCGGGCGGCGGCGACTCGCTGGGGCGCAGAGGCCAGCAGCCCGGGGAAGATACGTTCGAACTCGCCAAGGTGGGGGGTCAGGACGTCGTCTCGATCGAGCAGGTTATATAGAGTGTCGGGATCGCCCCGAAAAACGGTCAGGGCGTCGGCGTCCACCACCAGGGCCGCACCGGTCCGGGCCAGGGCCTCCAGGTTCGCCATGGTCTCGGCGTCCACTCCCGCGCCGGGGCCTATGATCACCGCGTCATAGTCCTCGCCGATCTGCTCAAGCTCGAAGGCGTCCTCAAAGGGGCGAACCATGACCGCCTCCAGCGCCGAGGCGTTGATCGCCAGGGTTCCCGGCTGAGTCAGGACGGTGCACAGCCCCGCCCCCGCCCGCAGGCCCGCGCGCGCCGCCAACCGCGCCGCGCCCGTGGAGGCGATCCGACCGCCGACCACACCCAGCTTGCCGCGCCGGTGCTTGTGGGCCTCGACATCGGGCCAGGGGATGGCGGCCGCCCAGTTGAACGGCAGGTTCAGCACCAGTTTGGGCGGCGCGTCGGGCGGCGCCAGTCCGATGTCGGCCACAAGCACCTCGCCGCAGAGAGAGCGGCCGGGCTCAAGAACATGGGCGAGCTTGCGGGCGTGGAAGGTGACGGTCAGGGCCGCGCGCCGGACCTGGCCGAGCGGCCGGGCGGTGTCCCCCTGAAGGCCCGAAGGCAGATCGACGGCCACGATCGGCGCCGTGACCGCCGAGAGGGCCGACTCGGCTAGCGGATCAAGCGCCCGGGTCAGGCCGGCGCCGAACAGGGCGTCGATCACCACCCCCGCGCCCCGCGCCGAGTCGCTGCTCAGGGGGGTCGTCGTCCCGGTCCACTCCGCCGCCGCCTGCGCCGCAGCGCCTGCGCGAGAGGCGCCCAGAGTCGCAACCGTCACGTCTGGCCAGCCCGCTTCTTTGAGCGCTTTGGCCGCCACATAGCCGTCGCCGCCATTGTCGCCGGGACCGCACAGGACGACGGTCGAAACCGGTTTGAAGCGCCCGATCACGGCTCGAGCGACCGCTTCTCCAGCTCGCTGCATCAAAATTCGGGTCGGAACGCCGGATTTCACCGCGGCCGCGTCCGCGTCGGCCATCTCGGCCAAGCTTAAGATGGGAGTGAATTTCAACGGCTGATCCCAGATAGGCGCCCAAAACATAGACATGTGGCGCCTTGTAATTGGGCGCCCCTGTCGCGCATAAGGCGAGGCTGCGGACAGCATCCTGCACAAGCTTGAGGCCGCCCAGCGAAAATGCTCCCTGTCGCCAGCGCATCGGGGGCGCCGAAGCCGGCATGACCGCCGACCGCGCGCAGTTGGAAACGTCCTGGGCTCATAAAGAAGAGTATCGATGAAAAAGATCGAAGCCGTCATCAAGCCTTTCAAGCTCGACGAGGTGAAAGAGGCGCTGCAGGAACTGGGCGTCCAGGGCATGACCTGCATTGAGGCCAAGGGCTATGGTCGCCAAAAGGGGCAGACCGAGCTTTACCGCGGCGCCGAATATGTGGTCGATTTCCTGCCCAAGATGAAAATCGAGGTGGTGGTCGCAGACGACCAACTGGCCGCCGCGATCGAGGCTATAACCAACGCCGCTCGCACGGGCCGTATCGGCGACGGCAAGATTTTCGTGTCGGAGGTCGTGGACGTGGTCCGCATCCGTACCGGCGAAACCGGCTCGCAGGCTATCTAGGCCCGCGCGCCACCATAACAGAGAAGCATCAGGTCCTTAGGGGAATACCATGGCAAAAAAGCCCGCCGACATCCTGAACGAAATCAAGGAAAAGGAAGTCAAGTACGTCGACGTCCGTTTCACCGACATGCGCGGTAAGATGCAGCACGTCACCTTCGACATCGACCTGGTCGACGACGACTTCCTGTCCGACGGCACCATGTTCGACGGCTCCTCGATCGCCGGCTGGAAGGCCATCAACGAGTCTGACATGAAGCTGCGTCCGGACCTGGACTCGGCGATCATCGATCCCTTCTATCAGCAGACCACGATGGCGCTCTTCTGCGACGTGGTGAACCCGGACAGCGGCACGCCCTACAACCGCGACCCGCGTTCGATCGCCAAAGCAGCCCTGAAGTACGTCGCCTCGCTCGGCATCGGCGACACCGTCTATTTCGGCCCGGAGGCCGAGTTCTTCATCTTCGACGACGTCCGCTGGGGCACCTCGCCGAGCAACACCTTCTACAGCTTCGACAGCGTCGAGCTGCCGGAGAACAGCGCCAAGGAATATCCCGAGGGCAACATGGGCCACCGCCCGGGTCCCAAGGGCGGCTATTTCCCGGTCAACCCGGTCGACTCCTGCCAGGACCTGCGCGGCGAAATGCTCGCGGTGATGGGCGAACTCGGCATGAAGCC
>CANJKM010000271.1 GCA_947474805.1 Caulobacterales bacterium
GCACGCCATCGACGAAATTGGAGGGATCGGCGTTGAGGATGGCCACGGCGGCCGGCCCCAGCACGGCGAACATCAAAACGAAGACTACGCCGATGATCGAGGTCGCGACCATGACCGACACCTTGGCCTCGCGGGCGTCAGGCACGGTGAAGAAGCGCACCAGAAGATGCGGTAGGCCGAGCATGCCGATGCTCATCCCGAACGCCAGCGACGCCGCCGAAAAGAGGTCGAGCTTGGACTGGCCGGCGCCGAACAGACCGCCGCCGAGCTTATGCGCCGAAGCCGCCTGGTCGTAGAGCTCGCTGGCTGGAATCCGAACCAGGCAAAGAACGGCCAGCAGAACGATGATGGCCACTAGGAGGACCGCCTTGATAATCTGGACCCAGGTCGCCGCCAGCATGCCGCCTACGGCGACATAGAAGGTCATCAGGATGCCAACCGTGATGACCGCGATGGAGAAATCGATCCCGAACAGTCCCGAGATCAGCACCCCGGACCCGACGAGCTGACCGACGAGATAAATGATCGAGATGATGACGGTCGACCAGCCTGCGAACATTCTGAGGGCCGGGCTAGCCAGCCTGCCGCCCATCACGTCGCCGAGCGTGAACTTCCCCGCACGGCGAAGGGGTGCGGCGATCAGAAGCATCATCAGCGGCAGGCCGACCAGCGGGGTCAGAAAATAGATCGCCGCCGGATCCACACCGGTGCCGAAATACATTCCCGTGAGACCGAGAAAGGTGGTGGCGGACATGAAATCGCCCGCGATCGCCAAGCCATTCTGATAGCCCTTGATCCGCCCGCCCGCGGCGTAATAGTCGGCCTTGTTCTTCGAGCGAGAGGCCGCCCAAAAGGTGATCCCCAAGGTCACAGCGATGGTGACGAGGAAGATGATGACAGCCGATATGTTCATTGCGCGTCCTCATCCTCGGCAAAGGCTTGGCCGGAGAAACTCCACGCCAGCCCTACGAAGATCGCCATAAGCGCCACCACCACCAGCACACTAGCCGGGATCGTCGCCACGCGAGTCGTCAGCCACGATGGTCGCAGCCCCGCATAGCCGACACAGAGATAGACTGGTGCGAACAGGAGAAGCACCAGAAGAGCGTAGAGCAAGCGTTTCATGGTCATTGTCTTTGGCAAGCCGCCGAAATCAGGCGACACGCTCTCCCCAAGTTTTTGATCTTGCACACCCGGTCGTAGAGCTTTTTGAGCTAGGCCGATCAGGTTCTTTATCGCAATAATTATCTCTTCCGGAGCACGCCTCGTCAACTTCCAACCTTGACCGGGAAACGCTTATCATGATAAGTGCCTCTCCTCAGTTTCAGGAAACGCCAATGGGCTCTGCTCGCCGCACCAACGCCTTGAACACAATCGGTCCGCACCGGCAGGCGCCGCTCGGACATTTCATTTCGGGACGCAGCGTAGAGGGCGCGGGCTCAACGACCGATGTGCTCGAACCGGCCACGGGCGAGGTCCTGGGCCAAGTGAGGGACGCGACAGAAAATGAGCTGAACGACGCTGTCGCGGCATCCAAGGCGGCCTTCGCGGGCTGGAGCGCGACGCCTGGTGAAAAGCGCAAGGCGATCCTGCACAGGGTCGCAGACCTGATCGAGGCGCGCGCCGACGAAATCGCCGAGGTGGAATGCTTGGACGCGGGCCAGTGCTGGCGCTTCATGTCCAAGGCCGCGCTGCGCGGCGCCGACAATTTCCGCTTCTTCGCCGACCAGGCCCCGAGCGCCGCTGACGGTCAGAGCCTGCCCTCGCAGCACCATCTGAACTACACCAGCCGGTCCGCGATCGGCCCCGTGGCGGTGATCACGCCTTGGAACACGCCCTTCATGCTTTCGACCTGGAAGATCGCACCGGCGCTCGCGGCCGGCTGCACGGTCGTGCACAAACCGGCTGAATGGTCGCCCTACTCCGCCCGCCTCCTGGTCGAGATCGCCCATGAGGCCGGGCTTCCGCCGGGGGTGTTCAATTCGATCAACGGCCTTGGCGAAACCACCGGCAAACGCCTCACCGAGCACCGCGACATCAAGGCGATCGCCTTCGTGGGCGAAAGCAAGACCGGCTCGGCGATCATGCGCCAGGGGTCCGAAACCCTGAAGCGTGTCCACTTCGAACTAGGGGGCAAGAACCCGGTGGTCGTGTTTGAAGACGCTGATCTCGAAAGGGCGCTCGATGCGGCGATCTTCATGATCTATTCGCTGAACGGCCAGCGCTGCACCTCCTCCTCCAGGCTCCTGATCCAACGGTCGATCTACGACGCCTTCGTGGCCAAGGCGGCCGAGCGCGTGGAGAAGCTCAAGGTCGGCGACCCGTTCGATCCGGCCACAGAGGTGGGCCCCCTGATCCATCCCCGCCACTTCGCCAAGGTGGCCAGCTATGCCGCCGTCGCCGCCACCGATGGAGCCAAGGTCGCCGCGGGGGGAGCGCCCGTGGCGGAAGCCGGCGGCGGCTACTTCTACCAGCCGACCCTCTACGTCGACGCCGAAACCCACATGCGGATCGCCCAGGAGGAAATCTTCGGCCCGGTCCTGACGGTCATCCCTTTCGAAGACGAGGCCGACGCGATCAGCAAGGCCAACGACGTCCAATATGGACTCGCCGCCTATGTCTGGACGAGCGATCTTGGCCGTGCGCTGCGCGTCTCGAACGCGCTGCAGGCCGGCATGGTCTGGGTCAACAGCGAGAACGTCCGGCATCTGCCGACGCCCTTTGGCGGCGTGAAGGATTCCGGCATCGGCCGCGACGGCGGCGATTGGAGCTTTGACTTCTACATGGAGACGAAGAACGTCGCCCTGGCCTATGGCTCTCACTCGATCCAGCGCCTGGGCGTCTGATGCCCTCCGCGGATAACTCGACTAGGGGGCTGGTGCGGGAAGCCTGCCTGATCGACGGACAGTGGATCACCGGCGAAAATTGGATCTCCGTCGACGACCCGGCGACCGGGGAGATAATCGGGCGGACACCGAACCTTGGCGCAGCCGAGACCCACGCAGCTGTCGCGGCGGCCGAACGCGCCCTTCCCGCTTGGGCCGCCCGGACCGCTAAGGACCGCGCTCGAATTCTGCGGCGCTTCTTCGAGCTGATGATCGAGCGCCAGGACGACCTGGCCGCTATCCTGACTCGCGAGCAGGGCAAGCCGCTGGCCGAGGCCCGAGGCGAGATCGCCTACGCCGCCTCCTACATCGAGTGGTTCGCCGAGGAGGCCAAGCGCACCTACGGCGAGGTCATCCCTCCCCACGCGGCCGACAAGCGGCTCGTCGTCATCCGTCAGCCGATCGGCGTCATCGCGGCGATCACGCCCTGGA
>CANJKM010000272.1 GCA_947474805.1 Caulobacterales bacterium
CCCATCATCGCCTTGCCCATCTCGGTCATCACCGTGCGGACGTCGGCGAAGTCGAGGTTGATCAGGCCGGGCAGCACCATCAGGTCGGTGATCGAGCGGACGCCCGAGTGCAGCACCTGGTCGGCCATGCCGAAGGCCTCGGCGAAGGTGGTCTTCTCGTTGGCGATCCGGAACAGGTTCTGGTTGGGGATGACGATCAGGGTGTCGACGTATTTTTGCAGTTCGAGCACGCCGGCGTCGGCGAGACGGGCGCGGTGGCGGCCCTCGAACATGAAGGGCTTGGTCACGACGCCCACGGTCAGGATGCCGCGCTCGCGGGCCGCCTTGGCGATGATCGGCGCGGCGCCGGTGCCGGTGCCGCCGCCCATGCCGGCGGTGATGAAGACCATGTGAGCGCCGTCGAGCTGCTCATCGATCTCCGGATAGGATTCCTCGGCGGCCGACTGGCCGACTTCCGGATGAGCGCCTGCTCCTAGGCCCTGGGTGGCGGTGACGCCGAGCTGGATGCGGCGGTCGGTCTTGGCGAACTGCAGCTGCTGGGCGTCGGTGTTGGCGACCACGAATTCGACGCCTTCGAGATTGGCCTCGATCATGTTGTTGACCGCGTTGCCGCCCGCGCCGCCGACGCCGAACACGACGATCCGGGGCTTGAGTTCGGTGGCGCGCGGAGCTGACAGGGAGATCGCCATGGGCCTCATAATCCTACCTCGGCCTTGAGGGTCGGGCGCAGTTCTCGCGCCAACCAGGAAGACCGATAAGACAAACAGTACGGTTAATCCGCAGTTAACCCGTAACCTGAGTCGGAGTCGGGTCGAGGCCTAGCCGCCCCCGAAACCCCTATTTTATTGGGGAAAACTCGGCGCGACGGCCGCTTCTCGACTCACAAATTCTTCAGGTTCCCGCAGTGACGCATTGATCGCCTGAGCTTGGCTATGAAGTGTTCGCGATCCTGGGTCTAGCAAATCCGAGGCGGGGGTCAGAACAAAAAAAAGAACATCAGTGCAAAAGCCACGCGCCGCCGGCAAATTCGCGGCCTAAGAATCCGACGGCGCCCAAGCCCTGGCTCGATAGAAAAGAGCCTGCTTCAGGCTGTCGGCGATCATCTGGGCGCGCATCCGCATGGCGTCGGCGGCCGCCTCTGGAAGCAGCTCAGAGGTGGTCTCGGTCCAAAGAGTCAGCCAGCGGTCGAACATCTCCGGAGCGATTTCGCCTTTGTGCTTGAAATGCGCGCCCATCAGCCCGCCATCGTAGCGGCCCGTGCGCAGCATCGCCGAGGACCAGAAGGCGGTGATGCGATCGAGGTGCGCGTCCCAGTTCTCGACCGCACGGTTGAACACGGGGCCAAGCTCGTGGTCCTGCCGCACGCGAACGTAGAAGGTGTCCACGACATCGCGGATCGCCGCCTCGGCCTGAGCCAGTTCGTCCGGCGAGTTGGGGGTCATACGCCTGTCTAGCACGCGGCGGCGAGACGGACGGAGCTAGGGAAATCCCTAAGCCGTCCGCCGCTGACAGCTCAGACCGGCGCCTTCTCCAGGTCGTCGCGTTCCTCGCCCTCGGCGATCGGGCGGTCGTCCTCGGCGGACTTCTGGGTGACAAAGCGCGACAGCTTGGGCCGCAGCCACTGTTCGAACCCGTCGACGAACTCATAAACCACCGGCACCAGGACGAGGCTGAGGGCGGTCGAGGAGATCAGCCCTCCGATGACGGCGATGGCCATGGGCTGGCGGAAGGACGCGCCCTGTCCGAGACCCAGCGCTGTCGGCAGCATGCCGGCCATCATCGCCACGGTGGTCATGACGATGGGACGGGCCCGCTCGCGGCAGGCGTTCATGAGCGCCTCGCGGCGATCGCGGCCGGCCCGCTCGTCTTCGATGGCGAACTCGACCAGCAGGATCGAGTTCTTCGCCGCTAGACCCAGCAGCATGAGCATGCCGATCAGGGCTGGCATATTGAGCTCCATGCCGGCCAGCAACAGGAAGAGGAAGGCGCCCATTGTCGAGAGCGGCAGGGCCGAAAGGATGGTCGCCGGCTTGAAGAAGCTTTTGAACAAAAGGACCAGCACGGCGAAGATCAAGAAGATCCCCGACAGCATGGCCATCATGAAGCCCGAGATCAGGTCGCCCAGAGCCTCGGCGTCGCCCACGGGCGGCTTCTTCACCGTTGCCGGCAGGTTCTTCATCACCGGCAGGTCGTCGACGATCTTCAGGGCCTGGCCCAGGCTGACGCCGGCCAACTCGGCCTGAACCGAGGCGCGGCGCTCACGGTCGTAGCGGACGATCCGGGCAGGACCGGCCTGGAAGGTCAGGTCGGCGACGCTGGCGAGCGGCGTGGTCTTGCCGTCGAGGGTCGGCACCGGCATCTGGCCCAGTTGCGCCAGGTCGGTCCGGGCCGCCTCGGGTAGCTGCACCCGGATCGGCAGGCGGCGCTTGCCCTCCGAATATTTGGCTACATTGGCGTCGATGTCGCCGATGGTCCCGACCCGCAGGATCTGGCTGAGAGCGGCCGAATTGACGCTCAGCCTCGCGGCCTCGACTGGCTTGGGCGTGACCACAAGCTCCGCGCTCGGCGGCGGCGGCGAGGGTCGCACATCGGTGAAGCTCCCCTGTTCGGCCATCTGTTTGAGAAGGTCGGCCTGAGCCCTTTCAAGCGCCGGGGCGTCCTCGCTCGACAGCACGATATCGAGACCCGAGCCGCCGAAATTGCCCAGGGTGTTGATGCGTGCGTCGGGGATGGTGCGCAGCTTGGGCCGGATCGAGGCCTTGAAGGCCTCGGTGTCCATGGCGCGCTCCTTCTTCAACACGACGGTGATGGTGCCGCTGCGAAGCTCTCCGCCCGAGACGGCGTCGAAACCGCCGCCGCCCGCGCCCCCGACCTGGGCGAAGACGCGTTCGACGTCCGGCTGCGCATGCAGCATGTCATTGACCTGGGCGACCACCTTCTCCATCGCCGGGCGCGAGGCGCCAGGCGGACCCTCGACGTTGAGATAGACGAAGCCCGGGTCCCCCGGCGGCTGGAAGCCGGTCGGCAGGCGGGTCATCAGGAACATGGAGAAGATGAAGACCACGCCGCCGAGGCCGGCGGCTTTCCACTTGTTGTCGAGCGCCCAATCCAGGCTCTTCTGATAAGCGCGCGGGAGCTCGCGGCGCGGCTGGGCGTGCTTGGCGGGCTTGAGAAAATAGGCGGCCAGCAGCGGGGTCAGAAGCCGGGCGACCAAGAGCGAGAAAAGCACCGAGACGGCGACGGTGACGCCGAACTCCTTGAAGAACTGCCCGACGATGCCCGGCATGAAGGAGACAGGCATGAACACCACCACG
>CANJKM010000273.1 GCA_947474805.1 Caulobacterales bacterium
ATAGCGCCGCGCGGCCGCCTCGGCCCCATAGGTCCCAGAGCCCCACTCGGCGACGTTGAGATAGACCTCCATGATCCGCCGCTTGCCCCACAGGGTCTCGATCAGGACGGTGAAATAGGCCTCGGCGCCCTTGCGGACCCAGGAACGGTCAGGCCAGAGGAAGACGTTCTTGGCCGTTTGCTGGCTGATGGTCGAGCCGCCCCGCACCTTGCGGCCGCGCTGGTTGCTCTTCATCGCCTTCTGGATGGCGGCCATGTCGAAGCCGTGATGGCTGCAGAACTTGGCGTCCTCGGCGGCGATCACCGCCTCGGCCAGGGCCGGAGAGATGTCGTTCAGAGAGCGCCAGCGCTTGTCGAGGCCCCTCCCCTCCATGGCGCGCTCGATCATCAGGATGGTGATCGGCGGCGGCACGAACCGATAGACCAGGGTCAGGAGCGGCGGTCCGAGCAGGGCGATCAGGAACAGCCGCAGCAGCAGCCGGCCGATGAAGCCTCCGCGTTTCGTCTTCGGCGGCGTGGTCTCGCTCGACGGCTCAAGCCCGGGCGCGGCCTGGGCCGCGTCCTTCGGCGCCTCGTCCTTGTCGTCGTCCTGAATCATGCGCCCTCGCCCCGAGCGAAGCTTAGCCGGGCTGGCGGTTAAGGCTAGGTGGCCCAAGCCTAGGTGGAAATGACGCCCGCCCCCCCGGCCTCGTCGCCCCAGGCCAAACGCCCGTCGGCGGCGACCGCCAAAGCCGAGATTGGCGCGGCGCCCGGCGGCTTCAGCTCGACCAGGGCTCGGCCGGTGGTCTCGGCCATCCAGACCTTGCCGTTGTCGAGCCCGGCGTAGAGCCGGTCGGAGGTCAGATTGGCCGCGACCCGGGTGACCAGGGTCTTTTCATCATAGCCGACCTCGGCCGCCTCCTTGCCCATCGGGCCGTTCGGGCCGGTGAAGGGCCAGACCACCGAGCCGTTGGCCCCCGAGCTGGCCAGAAGCTGGCCCTTTGACAGGAAGGCAAGGCTGCGGACTTTGGCGGGATAGCCGCTCATCCGCATGTCGCGCGCGTCGTCGACCCGCCAGGCGTGCAGCGCGCTCTCCTGCATGGATGAGACCAAAAACTTCCCATCCGGGCTCCAGATCAGGTCGATATGGGCGCCGGCCCATTTCAACATCTGGGGCTTCTGTTCGGCGATGCGGGCGAACCAGATCGCCGCCCCGCCATAGGTGGCGGCGGCCAGCTTGCGTCCCTTGGGGTCGAAGGCCAGGGCGGCGACGCTGTGGTCGTGCGGGAAGAGGCGGCTGAATTTCGGGTCGGCGACGTCCATCACATGCACCACCTTGCCGACCGCGTAGGCGACAAGGCCCGTGGCGGGATGGGCGGCCACGGCGTCGATCCAACGACCCTTGTGCTGGGCCAGGACGTCGGGCGCCTGACCGGGGCGCGACCAAACGAGGCGCCCATCGTCGCCGCCGGAGATAACGCCCGCGCCGGAGGGTTGGGAAATAGCGCAAAGCGCGCCGCCGCCGTGGGCCGCGACGATCTCGCCGCTTTCAAAGCCGACGTTTCCGTCAGCCAAAACAAAGGCCGCGCCCTCATTTGTGAACAGGGCTTGGACCACGTAGGCGTCAAATGCTTGGTTCATGAGCGCCCCATAGCCTCTTCGGAAGAGTCTTCCCAGACGCTCGCGAGTGGTCTTGCAAGTCCCATGGTCATCGGGCAAAGGTTTCCGCCGAACCAGCGGGGCGTCTTCACGTCGCCGCGACCGGCGCCTGAACGGGCGCCCTAACTAGGAGTAGGCGATGGGCGCTAAGCTGTCTGGCGGCGCGGCTGCCGGCAAGTACGAGGTCGGAGCCAACAGCGACATCAACGTCACGCCCTTCGTGGACGTGATGCTGGTGCTGCTCATTATCTTCATGGTGTCCGCGCCTCTGGCCACGGTTTCGATCAAGGTCGACCTGCCGCCCGCGACCCCGCCCCCGCCCGACGCGCCTAAGCCGAAGGAGCCGAAGTATATCTCGATCTCCACCGGCGGCCGTCTGACCATCTCGGGCGCCCCGACCACCCTGGCCACTGTCGTCAACGACATCTCGGTCGCCATGGCGGTTCCGGACCCGAAGAACTCGACCATCCTGATCCGCGCCGACCGCGAAGTGCTCTATGAGGACTTCATGCACGTCGTGAACACGCTGCAGGAAAACGGCTTCTACAAGGTCGGCCTGATCTCCGAAGACCTCTAGGTCCTTCGGCCAGCGGATAATGAAACGCCCCGGAGGGAAACCTCCGGGGCGTTTTGCTTTTGGGCCTGTGCGTCCTTCGAGACGGGCCTACGGCCCTCCTCAGGATGACGCGCGTGGGGGGCGCAATAAACCTTCGTCATGCTGAGGAGCGATCCCACGAGGGATCGCGTCTCCAAGCACGCAGGCCCTAGGCCACGCAGCCGTCCAGCCCCTCGCGCAGCTTGGCTTCGTCGAGGTTGCGGCCGATGAAGACCATGCGGCTGTAGCGTTTCTCGCCTTCGCCCCATTCGCGCTGCAGGTCGCCCTCCAGCATCATATGGACCGCCTGGAAGACCAGCCGCTTGCTCTCGCCCTGGACGTCGAGGATGCCCTTGGCGCGCAGGATGTCGGCCCCCTGCTCGGCGAGAAGCTTGTCCAGCCAGGCGGTGACCTTGCGGCCGTCGAGTGGGCGCGTCTCGGTCAGGGAGATGCCGCGGATGTCGTCCTCGTGCCTGTGGCCGTCCTCGGCGTGGTCCTCGCGGTGGTGGTGGTGGTGGTGGTCGTGGCCGTGGTGATGGTGCTCGTGGCCGTGGTCGTGTTCGCAGTGCTCATCGTGGACATGGCCTTCCTCACCGTGCGCCGGGTTGAGGAACTCCGGCTCCAGCCTGACGATCCGCTCCAGATCAAAGCCGCCGCGTCCGAGGATGGCGTCGAGCGCCACGTTCGAGCGCACCGCCCGGTGGATCGGGGCCAGGGGGTTGAGCCGGCGCAGGCGCGCCTCGATCAGCTTCAGGTCGCCTTCCGAAACGGTGTCGGACTTGTTCAGCACGATCTGGTCGGCGAAGGCGATCTGTTCGCGCGCCTCGCGACTGTCTGAGAGGCGCAGCAGGATATGTTTGGCGTCGACGACGGTGGTGACGCTGTCGAGATAGGTGCGCGCCTTGACCTCTTCGTCGACGAAAAAGGTCTGGGCCACAGGGGCGGGATCGGCGAGGCCGGTGGTCTCGACGATGATGGCGTCAAAGCCCTTGCCCGAGGCCTGTCGCTTCATCAGCCCGCCGAGGATGCGGATCAGGTCGCCGCGCACCGTGCAGCAGACGCAGCCGTTG
>CANJKM010000274.1 GCA_947474805.1 Caulobacterales bacterium
CCTTCAGCTTGGAGGTCAGGTCGAAATCGACGCGGCTGAACAGGGCGTAGCGTTCGGTGTCGGGCCGCAGGTTATAGACGCCCGGATCGGTGAGCTCGCCGCCGATCATCGAGTTGGCGAACACCGTCCCGTACTGGAATTGGCGCGGAACGCCGCCGTCGTCGAACGTGGTTCCCTTCAGCGGGCCGGCCGTGATCAGGCCGCCGGGGTTCATCGTCGCGAAGTTGTAGTCGTCGGTGTTGATGAAGGCGGGGTAGCCGTTGGTCTGCCAGGCAGGGTTGGTGATGGTCACCCCGCGGTTCTTCTTAATCCAGGGCCGGTCGCTGTTGGTGAAGGCGCCTGCGGCGTCGACGTATTCGCCGCCGACCAGGATGTGCCCGCGGCCGCCCATGAAGTGGGTCCCCGCGGCGAGAGCCGCGCGGTAGGTCTTATCGTCGCCGTACTTGGTGACGCCATAGCCGAAGTCGCCTTTCAGCCCCTTGAGCCGGGTGTCGAGCAGGATGTTGACCACGCCGGCGACGGCGTCCGAGCCGTAGGCGGCCGAGGCCCCGCCGGTCACCACATCGATGCGCTGGACCATGAGGGTCGGCACCTGGTTGAGGTCGCCAGCGCCGGTGCGCCGGCCATTGATCAGGGTCAGGGTGCGCGCGCCGCCAAGGCCGCGCATATCGACGCCCGCCCCGCCCGCGCCAGTATTGGCGCCGCCGTTTGAGCCCGCGTTCTGCTGGGGCGTGCTGCTGGGCTTGAACGAGGGAATGTCATTGATCGCCTCAACAATGTTGGCCGGCGAACGGCGAACTAACTCGGCCGGCGCCAGCACTGTGGTAGGGGTCGGGGCAGTGAAGCCCGCGCTCTGAATCCGCGAGGCGGTGACCACCACCTCGCCCACCGCCGAGGCGTCCTGGGCCTGAGCCGTCAGAGGCAGGCCGGCCGAGATTGCCGCCGCGCCGGCCGTCGCCAGCAATGCCCGCCTAATGAAATAATGATGATTAGAACCGTTCATATTCCCTCCCACGCGCTTGTTTTTTGACGCTTTCTTATTCAGTTCGCGGTTGGGCCATTCGGCCCGATATAGAATGTCTTATATAAAAGGAAACTTTAGATGGCGGCCGAGTGCAAGCCCTCCTTAATATGTAAAGTATGGGCCTATTGCCGCACCCGCCGCGTTTGACGTGGCGCGGGTCACAGGCGCAAATCGACGGGGAAATTCAGGCGGACGGCTGATGCAACACGACGGACTAGTCGAGACGGTGAACCGGGCGGCCGAGGCCGGACGCGCAGGCTTCTACGAGCGCATCGCCGCCCAGGGCATGGCGCCGCTGTGGCACGTGCTGCATGGCCTGGTCACCGAGACGCCAAAGCCCGCCGCCCGCCCGGCCCATTGGCGCTACGCCGAGGTCCGTCCCTATCTGATGGAGGCCTGCGAGATCATCTCCACCGAGGAGTCCGAGCGCCGCGTCCTGGTGTTCGAGAACCCCGGCCTACCCGGCCAGTCGCGCGTCACCACGAGCCTGTTCGCCGGGCTGCAGATTATCCTGCCGGGCGAGATCGCCCCCGCCCACCGTCACGTCGCCTCGGCCCTGCGCTTTATCATCGAGGGCAAGGACGCCTACACCGCCGTCGCCGGCGAGCGGACGATGATGGAGCCGGGCGATTTCGTCATCACGCCCAGCTGGACCTGGCACGACCACGGCAACCTGTCCGACGGTCCGATGGTCTGGCTCGACGGGCTCGACATGCACATCGTCAACCTGCTGAGCGCCAGCTTCCGCGAGGGCTATCCGGGCCGAACTCATCCCATCACCCGCCCCGAAGGCAGCGCCACGGCCGAGGCCGGCCACGGTCTGGTCCCCATCGACTTCGACCACACCTCCCAGACCACGCCGATCTTCAACTACCCCTACCGCGTCACCCGCGAGGCGCTGGACAGGATGAGCCGCCTGCGCGCGCCCGACGCCTGCCACGGCTTCAAGATGAAATACATCAACCCCCTGAACGGCGGCTGGGCCATGCCCACCCTGGCGACGGCCATGGCGCTCCTGCCCAAGGGGTTCAAGACCGAGCCCTACCGCTGCACCGCCGGCACGGTCTTCACCGTGGTCGAGGGCCAGGGACGCGCCCGTATCGGCGACCTCGTCGTCGACTTCGCCCCGCACGACATCTTCGTGGCGCCCAGCTGGGCGCCCTATACGATCGAGGCGACGAGCGACGTCGTGCTGTTCACCTACTCGGACCAGGGCGTCCAGGAGAAGCTGGACCTGTTCCGGGAGCAACGTGGGAATGACTGAAGCTTATGTGATCGCGCCGCCGCCGGTGGTCTCCGTGCCGGTGGCCGGCGGGGGGCTGTTCCCCGTGCGGCGCATCTACTGCGTCGGCCGCAACTATGTGGAGCACATCAAGGAGATGGGCGGCGACGTGCGCCTGCCGCCCTTCTTCTTCCAGAAGCCCACCGACGCCATCGTCCAGAACGGCGCGACCGTCCCCTATCCTGGCCTGACCAAGGACTTCCAGCACGAGATCGAGCTCGTTCTGGCCATCGGCAAGGGCGGCAAGGACATCGCTCCCGAAAAGGCGCATGAGCATGTCTTCGGCCTCGCGGTCGGGGTCGACCTGACCCGGCGCGACGTCCAGACCGCCCTGCGCGACAAGGGCCGCCCTTGGGAAGCCGGCAAGGCCTTCGACGCCTCCGCGCCGATCACCGCCATTCACCCCCTGACCGGCCCGCTGCCGACCCAGGGCGCCGTCTGGCTCAAGGTCAACGGCCAGACCAAACAGTCGGGCGATCTGGAGCAGCTGATCTGGTCCAACGCCGAGATCGTCGCTCAGCTCTCGACCCTGTTCGAACTCTTCCCAGGCGACCTGATCTACACCGGCACCCCCTCGGGCGTCGGCCCGCTCCAGCCCGGCGACGCGGTCGAGGGTTTCGTCGAGGGCGTCGACACCCTCAGCTTCAAGATCGGCTGACCGAAGGGTCAACCCAATAACTCCAGGAGAAACGCCATGGCCGACGGAACCCACTACGAGCGCCTTAACCCCATCGACGGAGCCGTCGCCTCGCGCACTCCGGCCATGGACGCGGCGCAGGCCCGCGCCGTCGCCGACAAGGCGGCCGCCGCCTTCCCCGCCTGGTCGAAGGTCGGACCGAGCGAGCGGCGCATGCTTCTGCTGAAGGCCGCCGACCGGCTCGAGACCGGCTCGGCCGAACTGACCCGCGTCATGGCCGAGGAGACCGGCGCGGCGCCGATGTGGTGCGGCTTCAATGTTCACCTCGCCGCCAAGATGCTGCGCGAGGCCGCCTC
>CANJKM010000275.1 GCA_947474805.1 Caulobacterales bacterium
GGCCACGCCGACTTCGGCGGCGAGGTCGAGCGGATCCTCGGCATGGTGGACGGCTGCGTCATCCTGGTGGACGCCGAAGAGGGCGTCATGCCCCAGACCAAGTTCGTGCTCGGCAAGGCGCTGAAGATGGGCCTGCGCCCCATCGTCTGCCTGAACAAGGTCGACCGGCCGCACGCCGATCCCGACCGCGTCCTCAACGACTCCTTCGACCTGTTCGCCGCCATGGGCGCGACCGACGAGCAGCTCGACTTCCCGCACATCTACGCCTCCGGCAAGCAGGGCTGGGCCACGCTCGACATGAACAAGCCGTCCGAGACGCTCGGACCGCTGTTCGACCTGATCGTCCGCCATGTGCCGAGCCCCGAGGCCGAGGCCCGCAAGGACGGCCCCTTCCAGATGCTGTCGGTGCTGATCGAAAGCGATCCCTTCCTCGGCCGCCTGCTGACCGGCCGCATCGAGTCCGGCAAGGCCGTACCCGGCATGGCCATCCACGCCCTCGACCGCGACGGCAAGGAGATCGAGCGCGGCCGCATTACCAAGGTGCTGGCCTTCCGCGGCCTGAAGCGCCAGCCGATCGACCATTCGGACGCGGGCGACATCGTCGCCATCGCCGGCCTCTCCAAGGCCACCGTGGCCGACACCCTCTGCGCCGTCGAAGTCATGACCGCCCTGCCGGCTCAGCCCATCGACCCGCCGACCATCTCCATGACCGTCTCGGTCAACGACAGCCCGCTCGCCGGCCGCGAAGGCGACAAGGTGCAGAGCCGCGTGATCCGCGACCGCCTGCTGCGTGAGGCCGAGAGCAATG
Source organism: Caulobacterales bacterium (assembly GCA_947474805.1). Taxonomy (GTDB): domain Bacteria; phylum Pseudomonadota; class Alphaproteobacteria; order Caulobacterales; family Caulobacteraceae; genus CANJKM01. Next base: position 809 of record CANJKM010000275.1, read on the forward strand.
TGGCCATCCGCGTCACGGAAAGCGCCGACAAGGACGCCTATGAGGTCGCCGGCCGCGGCGAGCTGCAGCTCGGCGTGCTGATCGAGAACATGCGCCGCGAGGGCTTCGAGGTCTCGATCAGCCGCCCGCGCGTGGTCTATCAGGTCGGCGAGAACGGCGAGAAGCTGGAGCCCATCGAAGAGGTCGTGATCGACGTCGACGAAGAATACACCGGCATCGTCATCGAGAAACTCTCGGCCCGCAAAGCCGAGATGAAGGACATGGCTCCCTCGGGCGCCGGCAAGACCCGCATTACCCTGATGTCGCCCTCGCGCGCCCTGATCGGCTACCAGGGCGAGTTCCTTACCGACACCCGCGGCTCGGGCGTGCTCAACCGCGTGTTCAGCCACTATGAACCGCACAAGGGCGTCATCGACCAGCAGCGCAAGGGCGTGCTGATCTCCAACTCCGAGGGCGAGACCGCTTCCTACGCCCTGTGGAACCTGGAAGAGCGCGGCACCATGTTCGTCGGCGGCGGCGAGAAGACCTACCAGGGCATGATCATCGGCGAGAACAGCCGTCTGGACGACCTGGACGTCAACCCGCTGAAGGCCAAGCAGCTGACCAACGTCCGCGCCTCTGGCAAGGACGAAGCCATCCGCCTGACCCCGCCGCGCCGCCCGACGCTCGAACAGGCCATCGCCTATATCGACGAGGACGAACTGGTCGAGGTGACCCCCAAGTCGATCCGCCTGCGCAAGAAGGAGCTCAACCCCTCCTTCCGCAAGAAGCGCATGCGCCAGGACTAAACACCCCCATCTTCGTCATCCTCCGGCCGCGCAGCGGACCGGGGACCCAAGCCACGCTTCGACACCCGCCGCCCTTGCTTGGGCGGCCCGATCAAGTCGGGCCATGACGGTTGAGAGGGGTCGGCCCGCCTCAATGCCGCCTCAGCTCCGCTTGAAAACGCCCGGATGATCACCCGGTCGTCCCGCTTGTCCCTGCCCCTCGCCTGCGCGGCCCTCTGCCTCCTGGCCGCCGCTCCCACCCGCGCCGCCGACGCCAAGATCGGCCAGCAGGCCTCGTCCGGCGGCCTCGTGGTCATGCAGATCGCCACCACCGACCCCGACAAGCTGATGGCCAGCTGGGGCCAGGAGGCCGAGGGCGTGCGGATCGAGAGCGCCAATGTGATGAAGCGCAACCAGCCGATCGCCACCTTTCTCATGTTCAGCGGCTGCCGACCGAACAACGACGGCGCGTGCAACGTCACCGCCGATTTCGAGACCCGGGGTCCGACGGGCGCGGTCTACGACAAGCACGCCGGCGTGAAGGTCTGGGTCGACCGGCAAGCCCCGCCCGCCAAGAGCATCGGCCTCTCGGAAGGCGGGCTTGGCCTGCGGATCGAGGATAGGGACGCGCTCGGCCCCTATGTCGTCACCGCCACCATCGTCGACCACAACTCCGGCGTCACCGTCCAGACGACCCAGACCCTGACGGCGGTGCAGTAGAACCCTCTCCCCGGTGGGGAGAGGGAGGGGACCCGCAAAGCGGGGAGGGTGAGGGGGCCGGCGGGCTTGCACTCCGGCGCGAAGAATGGTCGTTCACACCACGCCGTCGCCGCCAAGGAACCCCGCCATGCTGAAGCTCTACTACTCCCCCGGCGCCTGCGCCCTGGCATCCCACATCGCGCTCGAGGAAGCCGGCGCCCAGTTCGAACTCCAGCTGGTCAACCTGCGCGAGGGCCAGCAGAAGTCGCCGGAATTCCTGGCCATCAATCCGGCCGGCTCCACCCCCGCCCTGGTCACGCCCGAGGGCGTCCTCACCGAAAACGCCGTGATCCTGGGCTACATCGCCCAGACCCATCCCGACGCCAAACTGGCCGACCTCGATTCCCGCTTCAATTTCCACAAGATGCTGTCGTTCTGCGGCTTCCTCGGCGCCTCGCTGCACCCGGCCATCGGCCGCGCCCTGTTCGCCCGCCCGCCGTTGGAAGGCGAGGCCAAGGACGCCGCCGTCGAGGCCGGCATGGTCAAGTACCGCATCGTCGAGGACAGCCTGTTCAAGGGCCCCTGGGCGATGGGCGACCACTACACCGTGGCCGACGGCTATCTCTACGTCTTCTGCCGCTGGGTGAAGGCCGCCGGCCTGCTAGACCCCGAGCGCTTCCCCAAGCTCAACGCCCACATCGCCCGCATGCAGGCCCGCCCCGCCGTCCAGCGCGCCCTGGCCACCGAAGGCATCCCCGCCGTCTGAGCTAGCCGGCCCGCTTCAGCGTCTCAGACAGCGCCCGATAGCTCGCCGCCTGCTCTCCAAGCCCAAACGTCTCATACATGACCGCGAGGTTGTGGGCGGCCATGTGGCCGCCCCGGCCGCGCACGCCGCCGTCGATATCGTCGCGCTCGCCGATCTCCAGGCAGCGCTTCCATGCGTATTCGCAGAGCGGCAGACCCTCGCTCAGCGCCTGATCCGGATGGGCCGTCGACCACTCCAGGAAGAGCGCCCC
>CANJKM010000276.1 GCA_947474805.1 Caulobacterales bacterium
AAGTTCAGCGTCAAGAACACCACCGGCTTCAACACCACCTTCCCCTCGATTAAGCTGAACTCGCGGGTCGGGGTGAGCTGGGAGTCCAAGTTCGGCCTCTCGGCCAACCTGTTCTGGAACCACACCAGCTCCTACCGCAACTGGAGCGGCACCACCGTCACCCCCCTGGTGCGCAACGCCGCGGGTGTTCCCACCGGCGGCGGCGACAAGGTCAAGGCCGGAAACTTCTTCGACCTCCACGCCGCCTACGCCTTCCAAGGCGAAGGCCTGACCAAGGACTTCGAGGTCTTCGTCGACGTCAACAACCTCTTCGACAAGGCCCCCCCGTTCTACAACGCCAACAACGGCTACGACACCTTCAGCGGCAACCCTCTGGGCCGTCTGACCACCATCGGCGTCCGCAAGCGCTGGTGATCCCCTGCCCCACGGGGCCTATGCCAGCCCGCATCCCTCCCGAGCGGACGGCAAACCTTGACCCCCCGGCTCACGCCGGGGGGTTTATTTTGAGACCCCCGCGCAGCGGCGGCTGAACACGGAGCCGGAGACTGTGATGAAGCCTATGATGATCGCCCTGGCCTCCGCCCTCGGCCTCGCCGCCACCGCCGCGCCGGCTCAGACCGGTAATCTGGGCGGTGCGATCAATGACAACCTCGGTCGGCCCGACTACGGCGTCTGCCGAGGGATCGACGCCCGCTGCTTCCACGATTGGAACCGCCCTAAGGTCAGCCAGCACCATATCCTGCTGTTCACCCGCACCGCCGGGCCGCGCCACGCCAACCTCGGACCGCCCCTGGGCGCGGGGCTGAACCCGCCGCTGGCCGAGGCCAACGCCGTCCACAAGGGCATGCTGGCTCTGGCGGCGAAGAACAGCTGGATCCTCGACTACACCGAGGATCTGAACGTCATGACCCGGCTGGACGGCTACAGCGCCGTGGTCTTCTTCTCGACCTCGCGCGACGCCCTGGACGACGACGGCAAAACCGCGCTGCGCCAGTATATGCGCGCCGGCGGCGGCTTCGTCGGCGCCCACAACGCTTTTGGAACGATGTACAATTGGCCCTGGTACGAGGGCCTGCTGGGCGGGGCCAACTATTACGACCACGGGCTGCACCGCGCGGGCGATGTAGTCGTCGTCGATCGAAACGACACCTCGACCAGGCACCTCCCCGCCCGCTTCGCCTTCAAGGACGAGTGGTACAACCTCGTGCCCTTCCCCACTAATGTGCGCTTCCTGGCGACCGTAGACGAGAAGTCCTGGCGCCAGGTCCCGGTGGAGACCTTCAGCCCGCCCCCAGGCGGCCTGCCCCGCCGCCCGCCCGGTCCCACAATGCCGCGCGCCACAGGCAGTCATCCAGGCCACGGCGTCTTCCACCCCGTCGCATGGTGCCAATATTACGACGGCGGCAAGGCTTGGCTGACAACCCTGGGGCACGACGCCGGCGATTTCACCCAAGACGGCTCCTTCAGCGGCGCGGCTGAATTTCAGCGCCTCCTCGAGGGCGGCCTGAAGTCCGTGATGGGGATCGAACCCTTCTGCATGTGAGGCGTCTCTGGAGACAAGTTCTTTTCCGACCGCCTCCACCGCCTGAACTATTGGCAGAAGGTCTCGATACCCATGACCGACTTCAAAGCGCCGGTGATCATTTTGTTGAACTCGGTCGCTCCCGCGAACGAGGGGTCGGTGAAAAGCCTGGAGTCGTGGCCCAGGGTCGTCAGCCAAGCCTTGCCGCCGTCATAGTATTGGCACCAGGCAACCGGGTGGAAATCGCCATGGCCGGGGTGCTTGCCGATAACCGACGGATAGCGGGGCCGCGGCGGCACGAGCGCGCCGGGCGTTGGTGGACCCTCAGGCGGGGTGCCGGCCGGCAACCGCGTGACGGGCCAGGACTTCTCGTCAACCGTTGCAAGGAACCTCACCCCGGTGGGGAAGGGCACGAGGTTGTACCATTCGTCGGTCATCTTCCAGCGCTTGGGGAGAGCCTTGGTCGAGGCGTCCTTGCTGTCGACGACCACCACCTCGCCCGGCCGAAGGGGGTCATGCGTGTAGAAGTTGGCCCCTCCTAGCAGGCCTTCGTAGTACGGCCAGTTGTAGAGAGTTCCAAAGGCGTTGTGGATGCCCACGAACCCGCCGCCGGCCCGCATATATTGGCGCAGCGCGGTCTTGGCCGTATCGTCGAGAATGTCGCGCGAGGTCGAGAAGAAGATGACCGCGTTATAGCCTTCGAGGTTCGCCAACTGGGTGACGTCCTCGGTGTAGTCGATCTTCCAGCCGTTATCGGTCGCCAGCTTGATCATGCCCTTCTGCGCGACGTTGGCGTCGGTAAGCGGCGGGTTCATCCCGGGCGGTAGTAAGGGGCCGAGGTTGGCGTGCCGGCTGGTGCCGGTGCGGGTGTAGAGGAGGACGCGATACTCGGTCGTTTTGGCGCGCGCCCAGTCGTGATAACATTTCGGATCGACGCCCCGGCAGACGCCGTAGTCCATCTTGCCCAGGTTGCCGTCGAGATCCCCGCCCTTGGCGCGGTATTGCGCCTGGGCCATGGGCGCTGCAACGGCGCTGGCGGCAATGGCGGCGAGGAACAGGGTCTTTCTCACGCGTCTCTCCCGACTATGTATTGCACTAGGGCAAGGCGCGCTGCGCCCTGCCGCGGTTCGCTCAGATAACGTCCGTCCGATCAGTAGCGCACGCGGATGCCCGCGCGGTAGACCCGGCCAAGATAATCGTAGACGCCGGTATTAGTATTCGCGGTCCAATAGGTATTGATGAACATCGGCGGCGGGTCCTTATCGAGGATGTTCTTGACGTTAAAGTAGGCCTGCCACCGGCCATGCTTGATGTTGGTGAAGGTGTAAGTGATCGAACCGTCAAGATAGATACTGCCGGGAATGTTGGGATCGTCGTAGGTCGGGTTGTTAGCAGTTGCCGCTGGGCAGGTCTTCAAACATTCGATGGCCCCCGAGACGAGGATGTAGCTGGTGAAACCGCGCCCGGTCAGGGACAGGTTCCAGGCGTCGCTTACCCGATAATTGACCGACACGTTCCCGGCCCACTTGGGCGCTTGGCCGATTACGCCGACGTTGCGCTGCACCGATCCGACGCCGGAGTCCTGGTAGGCCTGCAGGTACTTGGACGCATTGCCGTGGATGGCGATCTGGCCCGGCAGGGCCGACCAGATCGCCGAGGGCGAGAAGGTGTAGCTGGCTTCGAAATCGAGGCCGCGGGTGGTGCTGGACGCCTGGTTGAGCGCCGCCGTGCTGACCTCGGTGATGACG
>CANJKM010000277.1 GCA_947474805.1 Caulobacterales bacterium
CATGACGCCGTCATGCACCAGGGGAGTCACCTGGTTGGTCCCGGGCGACAGCGACCAGGCCCAAGCCGAGCGCATGTTGCCGACGTTGCGGGTATTGATCTGGGTCAGCGGGCTGAAGCCGTGCGCATCGTAGGTCCGACGCCAATTCAGCCAGTCCTCCGCCGGAGGGTTGAGCAGCATGGCGTCCGTGACCGGCGTAACCCGCGCGGCGATGGCGGCGCGCTGCTGGATGATCTGCTGGCTGCGGGCATCGGCCTGAATCGGAGGCGCGACCCCCACGGGGCCGACGTTCCTGGCCGGCGCCGGGGCCGCCTGGGCCCCGCTCGTTGAAAGAATAGCGATAGCCGCCAATGCGAGGCGCAGTTTCATCAGAGTCTCCCCATGCCCTCCGCTCTTAACTCGGCGGAGGCGCTCAATGCGGAACTGTGACGCAACTTCTCCGGTGAGGGAAGGGGAACGCCTCGCAAGCTGACGGGCCGCGGCCAAGCGGCGCCAAAGCCGCTCCACCTGGCCCAGAGGTCAAAACATCGCCCTTGATCGGCGACGGTCCAGGATGCGCTCGCTAGAGCAGCGCATAGGCGGGCAGGGTCAGGAACTCCTCCCGCGTCAGGCCCATCGTCCTGAACAGATCGACGGCCTCGTCGAACCTGCCCGCGCTGAAGGCGGGCTCGGTGAGCGCCTCGCGCAGCGCGGCCATCTCCTCGCCGAGAAGCGCGTGGAACAGGTCGGCGTCGACGCGCCGGCCATCGTCCCGTGGCGCGCCCAGCCGGATCCACTGCCAGATCTGGGCGCGGCTGATCTCGGCCGTCGCGGCGTCCTCCATCAGGTTGTAGAGGGGCGCCGCGCCCCGCCCGCGCAGCCAGGATTCGATGTACTGCACGCCCACGCGGATGTTCTCGCGCAGCCCGGCCTCGGTGCGCGGGCCGGTGTGGACCTCCAGCATCATGGCCTGGGTGATCTCGACGTCGGGCCGCAGCCGGTCGAGCTGGTTGGGCGCGGGCATGATCGCGTCGAACACTTCGCGGGCGACGGGGACCAGGTCCGGGTGGGCGACCCAGGTGCCGTCATGACCGTCGCTGGCCTCCCGTTCCTTGTCGGCCCGCACCCGGGCGAAGGCGACGGCATTGGCCTCAGGGTCGCCCTTGACGGGGATCTGCGCCGCCATGCCGCCCATGGCGAAGGCGCCGCGACGGTGGCAGGTCTGGATGAGCCGCAGCGAATAGGCGCGCAGGAAGGCCTTGCCCATGGTCATGACCGAGCGGTCGGGGGTCAGGAACTCGGGCCGCGCCCCCAGCCGCTTGATGAAGGAGAAGATGTAGTCCCAGCGGCCGCAGTTCAGTCCGACGATGTGGTCGCGCAACTCGTAGAGGATCTCGTCCATCTCGAAGGCGGCGGGCAGGGTCTCGATCAGCACCGTGGCCTTGATCGTTCCGTGCGACAGGCCGAGCGTGGCTTGGGCGTGGGTGAGCACCTCGTCCCACAGCCTGGCCTCCAGCCGGCTCTCCAGCTTGGGCAGGTAGAAATAGGGACCCGACCCCGCCGCCACGGCCGCCCGGGCGTTGTGGAACAGGTAGAGGCCGAAGTCGAAGAGGGCCCCCGACATGGTCTCGCCGTCGATCTTGACGTGGGCTTCGGGCAGGTGCCAGCCGCGCGGGCGCACCTTGAGCACCGCCGGGTCTGGACCCAGGGCATAGGCCTTGCCGGTCTTGGGATCGGTGTAGTCCAGCCGGCCGGACCAGCGGTCGCGCAGGTTGATCTGGCCCTCGATGAGGTTGTTCCAGGTCGGGGCGGTGGCGTCCTCGAAATCGGCCATGAACACCTTGGCCCCCGAATTCAGGCCATTGATGATCATCTTGCGATCGACAGGCCCGGTGATCTCGACCCGGCGGTCGGTCAGGTCGGCGGGGATGGGGCCGATGCGCCAGTCGCCGGCGCGAATGGCCGCGGTCTCCTCCAGAAAGTCGGGCAATTCGCCGGCGTCGAAGCGGGCCTGGCGCTGGACGCGCAGGGCCAGGAGTTCGCGGCGGCGGGCGTCGAAACGCCTGTGCAGGCCGGCGAGGAAGTCCAGCGCCGCGGGCGTCAGGATCTCGGTGGCGCGCCCTTCGACGGGAGCCAGGATCTCAATGGAGGGCGAAGCGCCGGGCGCGATATCCAGGGGCACGATGGGCCTCATCAGCTTAGGTGTCGGCCCCCTCCGCCAAGGGAAGCGGGGCGCGGGGTTAGACCAGATGGGCCTCGTCCACCTGGGCGCGGCCTTCTTAAAAAGCCGGTCCGACAGCGCTGCGCCCCACACCGCCGGTGAAGGCGATACGGGGCGCATTTGTCAGGTCCGCGACGGCGGTCGCCCGCCGTCAGGCGTCAAAGCCTATTTGGCCCGCGCGGTCTGGGTCTGGGCCGCCTCTTCGATCAGATAGGCCGGCACCGCGCTGAGCTGATAGGTCTGAGAAATGCGGGTCCGCACGTCGCCGACCTTGTCGATGTCGCTGTCCGCGTTCTTCTGCAGGGCGTGATAGACGCCCGGGACGTCCATGCTGCCGCTGCCCTCGGCCGAGGCCGCATAGTCGCCGAACGGGAAGTAGATCATCTTGATCGGCAGATAGCCGGCGACGAAGGCCCGCAGGGTCCCATCCGGGTTAAACTCGACACGCATCAGCGCCGACTTGAAATCGAAGACCGGCTGGATGCGCGAGGAGGCGATCATGCGGAATTGCGGCGTGCGTTCCGACATGAACTTGCCGTCCTTGATCGAGCCCTTGAACGTCGTCAGCGTCTTCAACTGCGAACTCGGGTCGATCGCGTAGGTGACGTCCCGGACATAGCCCGATCCGTTCTGCATCGGCTTCTGCTGGCCGCGATAGAAGGTGATGGTGACGGACTCTTCGTTCTTGACGTTCAGCGGGCGGTCGGCGTGGTTGTCGATCGACATCAGCCAGGAGGCGCCCTCCATGTAGTGGCTCCACCGGTACGACCAGTTGCCGGGAGGCGCCTCGAGCGTGCCGCGCGTGCGGTCGAAGCAGCCGAACACCCGCGCCGCCGCATTGTCGACGCCGGCTTCCTTGGTCAGCGGGTCGAAATAGTCCGTCGGGCCGACCTTGCCGTCGAGATTGAAGCCGAAGCCTTCCTTGTTCATCTCCAGCTTGATGTTGGGATCGGTCACCGACAGCGGATGGGTGTAGGCCAGCACCGGCTCGCCGTCCTTGCGGCCGCGCATGACGATACGGTCGCCGAGCCCCGCGTCGCGGCGGACGCC
>CANJKM010000278.1 GCA_947474805.1 Caulobacterales bacterium
GGTGGCGCCCGGGAACGCGCCGTGCACCGCGGCCTCGCCGGCGGCCTTGCTGCGGGCGTATTTGGACGGCGAGCTGGCGTCCGCGCCCAAGGCGGACAGATGCACCAAGTGCGTGGCGCCGGCGGCGCGGGCGGCTTCGGCGATACGCTTGGCGCCGTCCACATGCATGGCCTGGAACGAGCGCTTGCCGCGTTCGTAGAGCACACCCACCAGATTGATGACGGCGTCGGCGCCCTTCACCGCGCCCGCCACACTGGCGGCGTCCGCGATCGTCACCGCGACCGCGGAGATCTGCCCCAGGTTGCCGGCGGGGCGCAGGAAGCCGGCCTTCTCGATGTCGCGCACCGCGACCCGCACGCGCCAGCCGTGGGCCGCCAGATGGCGCACCACATGGCGGCCGATGAAGCCCGAACCCCCGAAAACGGTGACGAGTTTGCCTGCCATACTCTTAAGTCCGTCCGATCAAGACCAATGCCATGGACCCGGCCCGCGCGGGGCCGTGCCGGTCCCGAAGACCTCGCATAAAAACCGCCGCCCTGGCAACAGAGCGGCCCGGCCCACCGGCAGCAAAAAAGGCCCCCCCGGGCGCGGGCTTAGATTGACAAGCCAAGGCGTGGGGGGTATCCGTCTCGCCCTGTTCATGACCGCCCGCTTTTGTCGCGGTCCTGGGCGCCCAGGTGGTGGAATTGGTAGACGCGCTGGCTTCAGGTGCCAGTGTCCGCAAGGACGTGGAGGTTCGAGTCCTCTCCTGGGCACCAAACTCTCTCTCTAAGCGATTGATCGCCCGCGTTTGTGAGAGTCGGTGCGGCACAAGCAAAATCGCCGCACGCCGGTCGAGCCCTGATTTCCAACCAAGACCGCGCCCGCAACGGACCTTGCATCCGAACGCCTGCCCGAGGCTGACGGCGCAAGAGATCCCCGCAAACCTTCAAATACGCGATCACGCCACGGCGGCCCCATCGGTTTCGGCCACCCGAGCGACCATTCATCCCACGCCAGGCCGCCTCGCACGATCCGAAGAGTCGAACTGATCGGCGATCATCCTCCTGATCACGGTCCGGCCGCCGCCGGGCGCCCCCTCACGGCGGTTCACCCGCGACAGCACCACACCAACGCCCCGGTCGCACAGACCGGGACGTCTTCGTCCGTGAGTAGTGTGCGCGGCAGGGGGATAACCAAAAGTATTCCCGCCCTATCCCTTTTTGTCGGCCCCCCTATCCCGCGGGCCATCTTCGCCCGTGAGCCTAGGCGAGTCATGACTACGGGTGTGCTGTCCCGCAAGAACGCTCGCGAGCGGCGAAAAGAGGAATGGTAGGCCCCGTCGGGAAATGGAGTGAAGAGATGAGCGCGCTGACAAATCTGTCGATCAAAACCCGCTCGATGATCGCCTTCGGTCTGATGATCGCGCTGACCTGCGCCCTCGGCCTGGCCAGCTTCACCCTGATCCGCTCGACCAACCACGCGACGCTCGACCTCGGCACAACCTGGCTGCCCAGCGTCAAGTTCGCCGGCGATCTGAAATACCTCAATGCGCAGATTCGCACCGGCCTGTCCCGCGGCCTCATCTCCACCGCACCTGAGGCCCGCGCCGGCGCGTTCGCCGACGTTCAGGCCCGTCGCAAGACGCGTGCCGAGATGCTCGACCACTACGAGAAGGATCTCGCGGTCGATGCCACCGACAAGGCCAATGTCGCGAAGGTGCGCGCGGCGTTCGCCGATCAGGCCAAGGTTGTCGATTCGATCATGGCCGCGGCCACCAAGGGCGATGATAAAGACGCCGGCGTGCAGTTCGTAGAGGCCAAGTCTGTATTCGACGACTCCGCGGCCGCCATCGATAATCTGGCGGATTACAGCGTGAAGGGCGCCGATGCCTCCGTGGCGTCCGCGGCGGAGAGCTATACCGTCGCGATCTACACCATGTCCGGGGTGGCGGCGCTGGCGATCGTTGTGGCGCTGGGCGCGATGGCGATGATCAACAGCACGGTCGTGACGCCCATCAGCCATCTGACCGACGCCATGGCCAAGGTCGCCGAGGGCAACCTTGGGCTCACTATCGACGGCACGAGTCGCGGCGACGAGGTCGGGGCCGCTTCGCGGACCCTCGAATTCTTCCGCGGCAAGCTGGTCGAAGCCCGTGATGCGGCTGCCTCCCAGGAAGCCGAGCTCATGGCCAAGGAAGTCGAGCGCAAGGCCAAGGAACTGCGGGCGGAGAAAATCGCCCAGCGCACCAAAAGATTCGACAACGCGGTGCGTATGTCCCTGACCTCGGTGTCCTCGGCCAGCAAGCAGATGGAAGGCTCGGCCGCCTCCATGCAGGCGGCGGCGGAAGAAGCCAATGCGCAGTCGTCGGCCGTGGCGGCCGCGTCCGAGCAGGCCTCCGCCAACGTGCAGTCCGTGGCGGCGGCGACCGAGCAACTGTCGAGTTCGATCAAGGAAATCAGCCGCCAGGTCACCCAGTCGTCGCAAGTGACCGCACAGGCGGTCGAAGAAGCCAGCCACGCCAAGGACCTGGTGCGCGGCCTCGATGATGCGGCTCAGCGCATCGGCAAGGTGATCGCCTTGATCACCGATATCGCCGAACAGACCAACCTGCTCGCCCTCAACGCCACCATCGAGGCGGCGCGCGCCGGCGAGGCCGGCAAGGGCTTCGCGGTGGTCGCCAGTGAAGTGAAGAGTCTCGCCAACCAGACCGCCAAGGCCACGGAGGAAATCTCCAACCAGATCGAGGGGGTGCAGAGTGCAACTAGGTCCTCGGTGACGGCGATCGAGAGCATCTTCGGCACCATCGGCCAGGTCGACCAGATCTCGAACACCATCGCCGCGGCCATCGAGCAGCAGACCGCCGCCACGGCCGAGATTTCGCGGAATGTCGAACAGGCCTCTGTCGGCACCAACGAGGTCTCCGCGAATATCGTCGGCGTCACGCAAGCCGCCGGCGAAACCGGCCAGGTCTCCATGCGGGTGCTCGAGGCCGCCAAGTTGCTGGCGGAGCAGTCCGACAACCTGCGCACGGAAGTCGATGGCTTCCTCAAGGACATCCAGGAAGCCGCGTAACGCCATCCTTTCCAAGTCCCCCTGCCCGATCGTCCTCCCCCGACATCGGGCCTCCAACGCCCCGTCCTGAAAAGGACGGGGCGTTCCTGGGAGACCGGTCCGCGCGAAAGCCTGACTACGGACCTCGCGCTACGAGACTTCAATTCCTCCGGCGAGGTTCTGCCTGCCCCCGAGGGTCAGCCCTGCCTTGGGATA
>CANJKM010000279.1 GCA_947474805.1 Caulobacterales bacterium
ACTTATTCCAATAAGAAATTAACAAACAAAGATTGGGGAAGCGATGTTCGCCTTCATGCCTGTAAGATCCCGTATGCTCCTGACTGTTTCGGCGGCGGTGCTGTCGATGGCCAATGGCGCCTATGCGCAGGACGCCGCTCGTGTCGCCGAAGGCACCGATGTGGGTGAGGTGGTGGTCACCGCCTCCCGTGTCGCTCGGTCCGGCTTCAGCTCCCCCACCCCGACGACGGTGCTGGGCGCCGAACAGGTTCAGGCTCGCGGGGCCACGAACATTACCGATGTCATCAACGAAGTTCCCGCTTTCCGACCCAGCGGCAGCCCGGCCGCTGCGGCGCGGGGCGGCAGCAGCAGCGGCGGCAGCTTCCTCGACCTGCGCGGCCTGAACGGGCAGGGCGCGGCCGCCACCGCGCGCACCCTCGTGCTGGTTGATGGCCGCCGGCATGTGCCCACCGACCCGCGAGGGCTGGTCGATATCAACATGATCCCCTCGAGCCTGATCGAGCGCACCGAGGTCGTAACTGGGGGCGCTTCGGCGGCATGGGGCTCCGACGCTATCGCCGGCGTCGTCAACCTGATCCTGAAAGACAAGCTGCAGGGCTTCCAGGGGCAGATCCAATACGGTCAGTCCGACGTGGGCGACAACAAGGAATACAGCGTCAGCGCCGCCGCCGGGACCGGCTTCGCGGGCGGCAAGGGCCACATCATCGTCGGCGGCGAGTACGTCGACAACAAGGGCATCCCCGATAGCTACGTCGCGCGCGACTGGGGCCGGCTTGCCTACGGCACCGTCGCCCTGGCGGCCACCCGTGCTGCCGGCACGCCGTCCCGCGTCGTCGCCCAGGATGTCCGATTTTCCGACCGGCTCACCCCCGGCGGGATCATCTTCGGCGGTCCGCTGGACAACATCCAGTTCCTGCCCGGCGGAGCCACCTCGGTCTTCGTCCCGGGCGCGCTCGTGGGCGGCAACCAGATGGTCGGCGGCGGCGCCAACAGCAACGTCGGCGTCTACTTCGTCGGCGGCTCGAACCTGATCAATCCGATCGAGCGTTGGTCTGCAATGTCGCGCGTCAATTACGACATCAGCAACAAGATCAGTGTTTTCGGCGAGTATTCTCACGCGGAATCGATCTTCCGCGGGTTCTCCGCGAGCCGCCGCGACGACGCCAGCCTGACGATCCAGCGCGACAACGCCTTCCTGCCGGAGTCCATCCGCACGCAGATGACGACGCTGAACCTCGCGACCCTCACCGTCGGCCGCGTCGCCTATGACAACGGCTACGGCTTCTACACCACCCGCACCGACCAGAAGACCAACCGCTATGTCGCCGGGATCAAGGGCGACATCACCGGCAGCTGGAAGTGGGACGCCTATTATCAGTACGGCAAGAACCACTACATTCAGAACAACCAGTCGACCCTGAACAGCAACTACACCGCCGCCGTTGACGCGGTGCGGGATGCCGGCGGGAACATCGTCTGCCGCCCGGGCGCCGCCCTTGCCGCGGCCGATCCGGGCTGCGTGCCCTTCAACATCTTTGGCCAGAACTCCCCGTCCCAGGCGGCCATCGCCTATGTTCGAGGCGTCGGCACCAACGATGTGACGACCCAGCAGAATGTCGGCGCGATCAACGTTTCGGGCGAGCCCTTCAGCCTGCCCGCCGGCCCGGTGTCAGTGGCCTTCGGCTTCGAGTATCGTAAGGAACAGGTGGCCACCACAGTCGACGCCAAGTCCCAGGCGAGCCGGTTCGACCTGAACAACTACAAGGCGCTGCGCGGCCAGTACCACACCAAGGAGTTCTACGGCGAAGCGGTGGTGCCGCTGCTCAAGGACGTGACCCTGTTCAAGACTCTCGAGTTGAACGCAGCCATCCGCCACACCGACTATTCGACCAGCGGCCCGGTCACGACCTGGAAGATCGGCGGCAGTTGGGAGCCGGTCGAAGATATTCGCTTCCGAGCCACCCGGTCGCGCGATATTCGCGCGCCCAACCTCAGCGAACTATTCTCGACCGCAGTTCAGACGCGCGTGGGCATTATCAACCCGAACACGGGTGTCTCGACCCAGGCCAATGCGCTCGCCCGTGGCAATCCTGACCTGGCTCCAGAACGGGCCAACACCACCACCGCCGGCGTTGTCTATCAGCCGTCCTGGCTCGCTGGCTTCCGCGCCTCGGTCGATTACTTCGATATCCGGATCAATGGCGTGATCACTCAGCTCGCACCGCAGTTGGTCGTCGATCGCTGCGCCGCTGGCGTGACCGTCCTCTGCCAGGACGTGACCTACACAAACCCGGCGACCATCGCCGAAGTCCGTAACCGCCAGCTCAACTTCAACTCGCTGCAAACCAGCGGGCTGGACTTCGAGGTCTCCTATTCGGTCCCGGAAAGCTGGATGCAGGGCGTGCCCGGCCATCTGGATCTTCGCGCCTTGGGAAGCCATGTCGAAAAGCTGGTGACGGTGGACCCGGTGGGCCCGATCGACCGGGTGCGCCAGACGGTGCCCAGGTGGTCGTGGAACCTGCAGACCAACTACGCCGTGGGTCGCCTGAACGCCAATATCCAGGCGCGCTACATCAGCCCGACCCGGGGCGACACCACCCTGATCGGTCCGGACGACAGCCGTTACAACCCGGCCTCGCCGATCAGCATCAGCCAGAACCGTCGCCCTGCGGTCTGGTACGTCAACACCGGCTTCCAATACCGGCTGCTTGAGCGGGATAGCCGCGAAATTCAGATCTATGGAGTGATCAACAACCTGTTCGACAAGGATCCGCCGCCGTCTGCGGGCGGCAATGCGACCGGGGCGGTGCTCTATGACGTCATCGGCCGCACCTATAAGGCTGGCCTGCGGTTCAAGTACTAAGGCTGGCCTGCGGTTCAAGTACTAAGTCGAAGTAGCCACGCAGACATCACTCCTTCGTCGTAGATGCCAACCGCATCGATTGAGGCGGCGGAGGAGTGATGGATTGCAGCGGAGTTGGCTAAGGGGAGGGGGCTCTCCGGTCTTGTGCAGCTTGGCGGCTGCGCTCGGTTCCCCGCCTCAGATGTCGAACATTTTGGGGTTGTGGGCGTTCTCGTAGAGCTTCGAGAGCAGCGAGCGAAGGGCTCTCTGGTCGGTTTCACTCAAGCCGGCCGTCAGGACTCGGTTTCGTTCGCCCGTGATTCTCTTGATCTCGGCCATGACGGCAGCGCTCTCGCGGTTCACGTCGATGACAACT
>CANJKM010000280.1 GCA_947474805.1 Caulobacterales bacterium
GACCGCCGACCTGGCCGTGATCCTGATCGACGCGCGCAAGGGCGTCCTGGTCCAGACCCGCCGCCACGCCTTCCTCTGCTCCCTGATCGGGGTGAAGCGCGCCGTCTTGGCGGTCAATAAGATGGACATGATCGGCTTCGACCAGGCCAAGTACGACGCCATCGTCGCCGACTTCAGCCAGTTCGCCGCGCGCATCGGCCTGGGCGAATTCATCGCCATCCCGATCTCGGGCCTGAAGGGCGACAACATCGCCGAGAAGAGCGCCTCGACGCCCTGGTACGCCGGCCCGACCCTGATGGAGCATCTGGAGACCGTGCCCGTGGAGGGCGAGGCCCTGGCCGCCCCCTTCCGCATGCCGGTCCAGTGGGTCAACCGCCCCAACTCCGAGTTCCGCGGCTTCTCCGGCCTGATCGCCGGCGGCAAGGTCGCGCCGGGCGACACGGTGCGCATCCTGCCCTCGGGCAAGACCAGCACGGTCGAGCGCATCGTCACCCTGGACGGCGACCTGCCCGAGGCCCGCTTCGGCCAGTCGGTCACCCTGACCCTGGCCGACGAGGTCGACTGCTCGCGCGGCGACGTCATCGCCACCGCCGACCGCCCGCCCCAGATCGCCGACCGGTTCGAGGCCATGCTGGTCTGGATGGCCGAGCAGCCGCTGCAGGTCGGCCGCGCCTACTGGCTGAAGATCGGCGCCAAGCTGGTCTCGGCCGTGGTCGAGGCGGTCGAATACACCGTCGACGTCAACACCCTGGAAGAATCCCCCGCCGCCGGCCTGGAGCTGAACGGCATCGGCAAGGTGCGGCTGGGCCTCGACCAGCAGGTCGCCTTCGACCCCTATGAGCTGAACCGCGACACCGGCGGCTTCATCCTGATCGACCGCTTCACCAACGCCACGGTCGGGGCGGGCATGGTCCGCCGGGCGCTGCGCCGCGCCACCGATGTCCACTGGCAGCACCTCGACATCGACCGCTCCAGCCGCGCCGCGCTGAAGGGCCAGCGTCCGGCCGTGGTCTGGCTGACAGGCCTGTCGGGCGCGGGCAAGTCGACCATCGCCAACCTGGTCGAGAAGAAGCTGTCGGGCCTCGGCCGTCACACCTATCTGCTGGACGGCGACAACCTGCGCCACGGGCTGAACAAGGACCTCGGCTTCACCGACGCCGACCGCAGCGAGAACCTCCGCCGCACGGCCGAGGTGGCCCATCTGATGGCCAACGCCGGCCTGATCGTGATCGTCTCGCTGATCTCGCCCTTCCGCGCCGACCGCGACGCGGCGCGGGCCCTGATGGGCGAGGGCGAGTTCTTCGAGGTCTATGTCTCGACCTCGCTGGCCCTGGCCGAGAGCCGCGACCCCAAGGGCCTCTACGCCAAGGCCCGCTCGGGCGAGCTCAAGGGCTTCACTGGCATCGACAGCCCCTATGAGCCGCCCGAGAATCCCGACCTCGCGCTCGACACCGCCAAGCTGACCGCCACCGAAGCCGCCGAAAAGCTGGTGGCGGAGCTGGAGGCCCTGGGATTGCTGACGGCGGAAGAGCCGGACTACGAGATCTGACGGTAGGAAGGCCGCCTTAATCGGTCCACATCGGATAGAGTTAAAGAGCGTCCGTTGACAGGACCGGGGTCCCGCCCCCACTTTCCGCGTCCCCGAAGCCCGAGCGCCCTTCCCCGAATGAACGTCGTCGTCGTCGAGAGCCCGGCCAAGGCAAAGACCATCAACAAGTATCTGGGGTCGGACTACATCGTCCTGGCCTCCTACGGTCACGTCCGCGACCTGCCGTCCAAGGACGGCTCGGTGCAGCCGGACAACGACTTCGAGATGTTGTGGGACGTCGATCCCAAGGCGGCCAAGCGGCTGGCGGACATCGCCGCCGCCATGAAGGGGGCCGACCGGCTGATCCTGGCCACCGACCCGGACCGCGAGGGCGAAGCCATCTCCTGGCACGTGCTGGAAGTCCTGAACAAGAAGAAGGTGATCAAGGGGGCCGAGGTCCAGCGGGTCGTCTTCAACGCCATCACCAAGTCGGCCGTCACCGAGGCCATGCGCCACCCGCGCCAGATCGACATGGAGCTGGTCGAGGCCTATCTCGCCCGCCGCGCCCTCGATTACCTCGTGGGCTTCACCCTCTCGCCGGTGCTGTGGCGCAAGCTGCCCGGCGCCCGTTCGGCCGGCCGGGTGCAGTCGGTCGCCCTGCGGCTGGTGGTCGAGCGCGAGATTGAGATCGAGGCCTTCCGGACCCAGGAGTACTGGACGGTCGAGGCCGAGGTGAACGCCGGAACCCAGCCTCAGCCCTTCCAGGCCCGGCTGGTGAAGCTCGACCGCAAGCGGCTGGGCAAGTTCGATCTGCCCGACGAAGCCACCGCCAAGGCCGCCCGCAAGGCGGTCGAGATGGCCTCGCTGCGCGTCGCCTCGGTCGAGAAGAAGCCGGCCCGCCGCTCACCGCCGCCGCCCTTCACCACCTCGACCCTGCAGCAGGAGGCCTCGCGCAAGCTCGGCTTCTCGGCCCAGCGCACCATGCAGGCCGCGCAGAAGCTCTATGAGGGCGTCGACGAGAACGGCGGCCTGATCACCTATATGCGGACCGACGGCGTCTCCACCGCCCCCGAGGCCGTGGCCGAGACCCGCCAGGTCATCGAGGGCCGCTTCGGCGCAGCCTACGTCCCCGAGACCCCACGCTTCTACAAGACCAAGCAGAAGAACGCCCAGGAGGCCCACGAAGCCATCCGGCCGACCTCGCTGCTGCGCCACCCTTCAACCCTGCGCCTCGATGGCGACCTCGCCCGCCTCTATGAGCTGGTCTGGCGCCGGATGATCGCCAGCCAGATGGAATCGGCGCGGATCGAGCGCACCACCGTCGATCTCGACAACGCCGACGGATCGCTCGGCCTGCGCGCCACCGGCCAGGTCATCCAGTTCGACGGCTATCTGGCCGTCTATGAGGAAGGCCGCGACGACGAGGGCGACGAGGACTCAGCCCGCCTGCCGGCCATCGACGAGGGCGCCGATGTGCGCGTGATCGCCGCCAAGGCCGACCAGCATTTCACCGAGCCTCCGCCGCGCTATTCGGAAGCCAGCCTGGTCAAGAAGATGGAGGAGCTCGGCATCGGCCGGCCCTCGACCTACGCCTCGATCCTGACCGTGCTGCGCGACCGCGAATACGTCCACATGGACAAGAACCGGTTCATCCCGGACGACAAGGGA
>CANJKM010000281.1 GCA_947474805.1 Caulobacterales bacterium
CCCGACTTGATCGGGCCACCCAAGCGACGTCGGGGACAGCCGAGCCCGCGGCTTGGGTCCCCCGGTCAAGCCGGGGGATGACACGCTCTTGGGGCGTGGGCCCCTATCCCGCCCGCAGCGAGAACTCCACCACCAGCGGCGTGTCCGCCCCGCGCTTGAACACCCGTTCGGGCGTGTCGGGGCCGAGGTCGCGCGGGCGCCATTCCCTGCATCCGGCGACGACCAGACCCGCCTCCGCGAAGGCGTTGAGGTGGTCCGAGAAACTGTGCGGCCAGGTCGGCATCTCGACCTGTTCG
This sequence comes from Caulobacterales bacterium, assembly GCA_947474805.1. Lineage (GTDB taxonomy): Bacteria > Pseudomonadota > Alphaproteobacteria > Caulobacterales > Caulobacteraceae > CANJKM01. The sequence continues at coordinate 297 of CANJKM010000281.1, forward strand.
CCGTCGAGGATGAAGTGGGCCGCGAGCCCGCCCAGCGACAGGAAGGGGTGGATCTCGATCACCGTGATCCGCCCGCCCGGCCGCAGCAGCCGTCTGGCCTTGCGCAGGGGCGTCGCCGGCGAAGCGATATGCTCCAGGGTCAGGGAGAAGAGCACGAGGTCCGCGCAGGCGTCCGGCAGGGGCGCGGGCAGGGTCATATCGTGCTCGATCAGCGTCGCGCCGAGGCCGCGCTCGGCCGCCTTGGCCAGCATGCCGGGGGAGAGATCGAGGCCCGTCAGGGTTCCCGCGCCGCCGCGCTTCAGCACCTCCAGATTACGGCCGGTGCCGCAGCCGAACTCGACCACGTCCTGGCCGGCGACGCCCAGGGCCAGGGCGGCGACCACCTGGGTCGCGGCGTAGACCAGGGAGTTGGGATAGTCGTCATAGGCCTGGGACCAGCGGTCATAGGCGTCAGCGACGGAGAGGCGGACGGAGCGGGGCGGGGCGTCGGTCATGGCGTCATCCATAACATCGGCTGATCCAGGAGAAAGGCGCCGGCCGTCGTGTGCAGCTTCGCATAGTTGCAAAACAACTGTAGCCGACTAGGGTGCGCCCATGCCCAGAACGCCCAGCGATCCTGTCCGCGCCGCCGAAACCAAGCGGCTGCGGCGCGAAGCGGGGCTGTGGCTGAAATCGCTGCGCGCGGGCGCCAATCTCACCCAGGCCGAACTCGCCGAGCGGGTTGGGCTTCGCTACTACACCTTCATCTCGCAGGTGGAGAGCGGGTTGGGCCGCGCGCCGGTCGAAATCCAGGGCGCCTGGGCCGAGGCGGTGGGCGCCGATCCCGCCGAGTTCGCTCGCACCCTGCTGCGCCATTACGAGCCGGAGCTCTATCGGCTGCTGTTCTCGCCCGCCAAGCCCCAGCGCGCGGACCGCGAGGCCACAGTCTGAGCGGGCGCGTCTCTATCGGACAGTGAAGCTCGGGGTTTCGGCCGCCATGTTGAAGGCGGCCTGCTTGCGCTCGAAATTCACCGCCACCCGGTCGAACTTGCGCAGCACGTCCATGCCGAGAAGCATGGCCGGGCGGTCATTCAGCTTCAGCCGCTCGAAGATAGCCAGGTCGGCGAAGGCGACGCCGAGGTTCCGGATGACGATGCCGCCGAGGTAGACGTCGGGCAGGATCGCGGCGCGCGCGCTGGCCTCCTGGCCGGTGACGTCGATGATCGCGACGCTGGCCTGGTTCGGATCGGGGCGCGCTAGCATCCGGCCGAGAGCGGAGTTGGCGACCGTGCTCTCGCCGCCGGAATCCAGCACCACATAGATCGACTGGCCGCGGATTTTCACGTCGGCCAGGATCAGCTGGCCATACAGAGAGCGGCCGGGCACGACGACGGCGTTGGCGTCGAAGCGCTCCTTCCTGGCCGGCTCGACCGAGAGCTTGGCGCCCTTGAAATCCATGACGATCTGCTGCTTGCGCATCAGGTCGATGCCCAGCATGCCGTCGACCAGGATGTTCTCGCGCGCGAGCAGGATGGCCTCGGTCTTGAGCCCCTTGCCGGAGCCGACCTGCAGATCCTGGATGACGCCGGTTTCGCGCCGCTCGCTGACATTGGCGGCGTGCATGATGATCGGCTTGCCCTTCTTGAGGCCCAGCCGTTCAGCCAGGTCGGAGGCGATGGCGGTGCGCTCCGAGCCTGTGTCGACGACGAACTGGAAGGGGCCCTGGCCGTTGATCATCACCGGCACGGTCATCCGCGCGGCGCGGTCCTGGGAGGCGGCCAGGATGGCGCTGGCGATCTCCTGGGCGATCTCGGGATCGACGGCGACATTGGGGGCCGGCAGCGCCCCAGCGGGCGCGGCGGTCTGGGCCAGGACGGGCGAGCCCGCCAGGGCCAGGCCGAGGGCGAAACAGAGGCTGGTTCCGACACGGACTTTCATGACGCCCTCCCTGATATTCGGAAGCATTCTGAACTCATTCGGCAAAGCCGCAAGCGGCCAGTGGTCGCGGAGATTTTGGACCTAGTTGTCGTCCATCTTCAGCGCCGCGATGAAGGCCTCCTGCGGGATCTCGACCTTGCCGAACTGGCGCATCCGCTTTTTGCCGGCCTTCTGCTTGTCCAGAAGCTTGCGTTTGCGGCTGGCGTCGCCGCCGTAGCATTTGGCTGTCACGTCCTTGCGCAAGGCCCGCACAGTCTCGCGGGCGATGATCTTACCGCCGATCGCCGCCTGGATCGGGATCTGGAACTGGTGGGGCTGGATCAGCTCCTGCATCTTCTCGACCATGCCGCGCCCCCTGGCTTCCGCTCTGGAGCGGTGGACCAGCATCGACAGGGCGTCGACCGGCTCGGCGTTGACCAGGATGGACATCTTCACCAGGTCGCCGACGCGATAGTCCTCGATCTGATAGTCGAAGGAGGCGTAGCCCTTGGAGATGGATTTCAGCCGGTCGTAGAAGTCGAACACGACCTCGTTCAGCGGCAAGTCATAGACCACCATGGCGCGGGTGCCGACGTAGGAGAGCTCGCGCTGGGCGCCGCGCCGGTCCTGGCAGAGATTGATCACCGCGCCGAGGTATTCGTCGGGGGTGAAGATGGTGGCCTTGATCCAGGGTTCGGCGATGGTGGCGGTCTTCACTGGGTCGGGCATGTCGGCCGGGTTGTGAAGGTCCATGACCGAGCCGTCGGTCAGGGTGATCTTGTAGATGACCGAGGGCGCGGTCGCGATCAGGTCGAGGTCGAACTCGCGCGACAGGCGCTCCTGGATGATCTCCAGGTGCAGCAATCCGAGGAAGCCGCAGCGGAAGCCGAAGCCGAGCGCG
>CANJKM010000282.1 GCA_947474805.1 Caulobacterales bacterium
CAGCCGTCCGCCGATGCGGATCGGCTCGCAGCGGACGGCCAGGCCGGTCTTGGGGTCGGTCTCGACGAAGACGCCGCAGGCGGTGGCGGGCCCGGTCGCCGGCGTGAACCGCGCGCCCGGCATGCGGGTCGAAAAGCGGCGCACCGCCTCCTCCTTCTGCATGCCGATGACGCTGTCATAGTCGGCGCAGGCGCCCGCGTCGGTCTGATAGGCGGTGCCGCCCGGCAGGATCTGGGCGTCGGCGGTCGGCACATGGCTGTGGGTGCCGACCACCAGGCTCGCCCGACCGTCGCAGAAATGGCCCATGGCCATCTTCTCCGAGGTCACCTCGGCGTGGATGTCGACGATCACCGCGTCGCAGGCCACCCCGAGCGGGCAGTCCTCCAGCGCCTTGTCGCAAGCCGAGAAGGGGTCGTCGAGCGAGTCCATGAACACTCGCCCGTGCAGCGAAACCACCAGCACCCTCTGGCCGCTCGGGGTGTCATAGACATAGGCCCCCGCGCCCGGCGCGTAAGAGAGACGCGGATAGTTGAGCGGCCGCAGCAGGCGCGGCTCGCGCTCGATATAGGTCAGGGCCTCGCGCTGGTCCCAGCTGTGGTTGCCCAGCGTCAGGCAGTCGGCGCCCGCCTCGAACAGCTCCTCGGCCGTGCCGGGCGTAATCCCGAAACCGGCGGCCGCGTTCTCGGCGTTGACCACAACGAACTCCAGCCCGAGCCGTCGGCGCAGGCCCGGCAGATGCAGGGCCAGGGCGTCGCGTCCCGGCTTTCCGACCACATCGCCGAAGAAGGCGAACCTCATGCATCGAACCTTTTGAACCCGTCCTCGGTCAGGACGGCGTCGAGTTTCTGGTCGTGCGGCCCTCGGGGCAGAAGGTCAACCGCCTGACCGGCGTAGGCCAGACCCATGACCAGCACCGGGGCGCCCGCCTGGCGGAGCGCCGCCAGGGTGCGGTCGTAATAGCCGCCGCCCTGACCGAGCCGGACGCCCGAGCCGTCGAAGGCCATCAGCGGCGCCACGATCAGGTCGGGCCGCACCTCGGGCGAGTCCGGCCCGGCGGTCATCACCCCCGCCGCATCGAGATGCATGGCGTCGCCGTCGCGCAGCAGCCGGAAGATCAAGGGCGCGTCGCGCGCCACCGACACCGGCAGGCAGATCTCCACCCCCGCCCGGCGGAGCACCGCCGCCACCGGATAGGGATCAAGCTCGGTCCCGAGCGGATGGTAGATGGAGGCCATCCGGATCGTCCCAAAGCCCGGCAGCACGGCGGCGAAGGCCTGGGCCGCGCGCACCGCTGCGTCGGGGCGCTCGCGTTTCAGCCGCCGACGGCGTTCGCGCAGGTCGCGGCGCAGGGCGGGCTTGGCGTCGATCGGGGGTGTGTTCACCGGGAGCTTCTAGCGCCGCGACAGCGGCTTGTCGCGATTGGCGACACAAGGCAAACCTCTGACCATGAAGGCTTTGAGGGGATTGGGCGCCGGCGCTGTAACGCCCGGCGCGGCTTTGGCGGCGACTCTGGCGCTGGCGATCGGTTTCGGCTGGAACCGCATCGTCTCCGGTTCGGTCGACATCACCTACCACCTGCAGGTGCTCGACGCGGTGCGCCACGGCGGCTGGGTCCCGGCCTCGGCCAAGGCCTATATGAGCGAGATTTACGGCTACCCCGACCTCGGCCACCGCGTGGCGGCGGCGGGAACATGGCTCGGCCTTTCCGACCTCAACGCCTTGACCCTGATCGGCGTCTTCTGCGCCGCCCTGGTCTGGTTCTGCCTCTTGGATCAGGCGCGCCGGGCGGGACTGTTCGTCCTGGTCGCGGGCGGGCTGCTCGCCATCGCCAACGCCGCCCTCACCCGGGTCAGCTTCGGGGCCGAGATCGTCTCCAACTTCTTCTATTCGCAGATGTTCGGCGAGGCCTTCGCCCTGACCGCCCTCGTGATCGGCCAGCCGCTGCTGGCCCGCTCGCGCGCCGCCTATGCGGTGTTCGCGGCCGTGGCCGTGGCCCTGTGCGGCTTCACTCATCTGATCCCGACCCTGCATCTGGCCGGCGCCGCCATGGCCCTGCTGGGGGTCGAGGGCCTGCGCGACCTGATCCGTGAGAAGCGGATCGACTGGCGGGTCGCGGCCGGGATCGTCGCCATCGCCGTCGCTGTGGTCGCCCACCCGTCCTTCTGGGGCATGCGGGTCCTGTCGACCAATGACGGCGTGGTCGGCTACGCCGTCGACTTCAGCTTTGTCGAGCTCGCCGTCGCCGAAGCCGGGCTCCTTTTTATCTCGGCCTGGGTGCTGATCGCCCGCGCCCTCTCGGTCGAGCCGCCCGGCCCGGCGGAGCGGGCGGGCGCCCTCCTGGCCGGGCTCGGCGCCGCGGCGGCGGCGGCGGGCCTGGCCCAGATGGCGAGCTTCATCCTCCTGGGCGAGGCCTCCACCTATGCGGTGAAGAAGCAGGCCTTCGGCATCGGCGCCATGCTCTGCCTCAACCTGCCGCTCTGGATCACCTGTCTGGTCAGGTTTCGCCGGCCCGCGCCGGCCTGGACCCTGGCCCTGGTCGTGCTCGGTCAGTCGGCCGTCGCCGCCGTCATCTTCTCCCTGCCCGGCGTGCTCGATGTGCGCGCCGTCGACAGGCTGTTGGCCGACACACGCGCCCTGAGGATGCAGCGGGGCCTGGAGCGCACCGACATCCTGTTCGCCTCGGCGAACGTCCGTCCCCTGGTCAGCTACATCGTCGGCTCCGCCTCCCTGCGGCGCAAGCGCGACGCGGCCGCCGAGGAGGTGCTCAAGGCGGGCATCCCGCTGCACACCGGCGCGGTGGCGCGCATCGCCACCCCCGTCGGCGACCTCTACGACAAGCCGGCCTGTCGCCAGGGCCCGCCATTCCGGGGGCTTGTGGTGGTCGACGCCGCCTGCGCCGCGCTTCCGGCCGCCGTCTTCAAGGCCGGCGGCGATGGCGCCGCCTATCTGACAGAGGGCTGGGCGGCGCCGGAAGCCGGCGGGGTCTGGTCTCTGGGCCGGTGGGGAGTGGTCGATGTGCCGATCCCGCCGGAGACGCGGGCCTATCGGAACCCCTATGCCGAGATCGCCATCTTCGGC
>CANJKM010000283.1 GCA_947474805.1 Caulobacterales bacterium
AGCCGGCCACGGCCAACCGGTCGCTGGCATCTGGACGAGATGGTGGTGAAGGTCGGCGGCAAGCGGATGTTTCTCTGGCGCGCCGTCGACGATGAAGGCGAGGTTCTGGACATGCTGGTGCAGGCGCGGCGCAACAAGGCCGCCGCGTTGAAATTTCTACGGAAGCTTTTGAAGAACCAAGGAACTCATCCCGAGACGATCACGACGGACAAGCTGGCCTCGTATCGAGCCGCGGCAAGGGACTTTGGGCTGACTGATCGCCACCAGCCAGGCGGCATGCGGGAGAATAGCCTGGCGGAGAACGCCCATCTGTCGATCCGGCGACAAGAGCGAAAGCAGCAGAAGCTCAAGTCGCGGGCCTCAGCTCAGAGGTTCCTGGCCACTCAAGCCGCCGTCTACAACACCTTCAATCTCCAGCCCCATCTGATCCGCCGCCCGACCCTTCGCCAGTTCCGGGCCGAGGCCCATCGGACGTGGGCGGCCGCGACGGCCGCCGCCTGAACATGAAGCCGGGCAGGGGATCCGCGCCGCCATGCCGAGTTAACCTGACCGGACCCCAATTTAACGTGTCAGTTCCACCAAACCGGCGAGAACTGTGCGACAGTTTCTGAGCAGCATCTTGACAAGGCAGGACACCCGAAGCGAGGAGCTGGCGGCCGGACCCCGAACTCGGGTCGGCGCAGGAAGGCAGTGGCGGTGAAGCAGGCGAGGCAGGCGACCATCAAGGACATCGCACGGGAGCTAGGACTTTCAGTGGCGACGGTCTCGCGCGCCTTGTCGCGCCCTGAGCTCCTGAAGCCCGAGACGAGGGAGCGGGTGCTCGCCGTCGCCCACCGGCTGGGATACCAGCCGAACTTGATCGCCCGTGGCCTGCGCATGCAGGAGACGCGTCTGATATTCGTGGTGACCCGCAGCCTCAGCCCCTTCTTTCTCGACGTATTCCGCGGCGTCGAGGTCGCCGCGCGCGAGTTCGGCTACGACGTGCTGATGGGGCACACCGAGTACATCGCCGAGCGCGAAGGGCTGTTTCTGGATCAGGTCGCCAGCGGGCGGGCGGACGGCGTCATCCTGGTCACCAGCGCGGACGCCGTTGCGCTCGCAACGCGTCGAAGACCCATGCCGCCGCTGGTCGCGGCCCTGGAGGCCATCGACGGCTTGTCGGTTCCCACGGTCTGCATCGACCATACTGAAGCCGGCGCGCAGGCGGCGCGACACCTGATCGGCCTCGGTCATCGGCGGATCGCTCAGATCGCCGGCCCGGGTCAGATGTCCATGGCCAAGGATCGGAGCGAAGGCTTCGAGCGCGAGATGCGCAGAGCCGGGCTCGATCCGAGCGCCTATCCGGTGCTGTCGGGCGACTTCAGCATCGATTTTGGCGAGGCGGCCATGCGCACCCTGCTTGCCGCCACGCCGCCGCCGACCGCTGTGTTCGCCGCCAACGACGAGATGGCCGTCGGGGTCCTGCAGGCGGTGAAGCAGGCGCGGCTGGAGATCGGGAGGGATATCTCAGTCATAGGCTTCAACGATCAGCGGATCGCAAGCCTATACGAGCCACAACTGACGACCGTCCACGTGCCGACGGCCGAACTTGGCTACCACTCGATGCGTCAGATGCTGCGCTTGCTCCGCGGCGAATCCACAGGCGAGGTAATCGTGCTGCCGACGGCGGTGGTGGAGCGGCAGACGACTGGCCCAGCCCCGGCCGAGAGGCCCGTTCGGGCGCGGGGGGAAAAGGCGCCCGTCTAGCTCAGCGCGGCGACGGAGAACACCGGCCGTGATGAGGCGAGGTTGTAATGGGTCTCACTCATCTGCGCACGTCCAGGCCTTCGCTAGAAAGCGCGGCTAGAATGTCGGCCTCGCCGACGGGGGCGAAGTCGCCCGGGATCGCGTGCTTGAGGCCTCCGGCCGCCACGCCGAAATCCAGGGTGCGCTGGTTATCCCAATCGCGCAGAAAGCCGTGAATGACGCCGGCCGCGAAGGCGTCTCCGCCGCCGATGCGGTCGACAATCGGAAATAGGGGTATGGGCGGGGTGCGCCAGGCTCCCTCCCGCGAGAAGAGGTGACCCGACAAATCATGGTGGTCGACGCTATGCTGAACGCGGTGCGTAAAGGCCATCCGCTGGAGGCCAGGGAAGGTGTCGAAAACGGCGCGCGCGGCGTTGGCTCGGACGGTCTCGACGTCGCCCTCGAAGCGTTGGCCTAGGATGAGGGCGATGTCCCGCTGATCACCGAACAGCACGTCGGCGCAGCCGAGAAGGCGGCGCAGGATCGCAGGGCCGTCGCCGTTCCAAGCCTCCCAGAGCTTCGCGCGGTAATTGCAGTCGAAAGAGACGGTTAGCCCCTTGGCCTTCGCCGCTTCGGCCGCGCGGACCGCGGCCTCGGCGGCTGTCGGTCCCACCGCCGCGGTAATCCCGGAGATGTGGAACCAACCGGCGCCTTCGAATCGCACATCCCAGTCGATCAGGTCGGCGGGCGCCGCGGCGAAGGCGGATCCGGCGCGGTCGTAGAGGACCTCTGGTGCGCGGCGGATGGCGCCGGGCGTAAGGAAGTAGAGGCCCATTCGCCCCTGGCGAAACACCAGCCCCGACACGTCGACCCCGTGGCGGCGGAGTTCGTCACGGGCAGCGCGGCCCAGCGCATTGTCTGGCAGCACGCCCAACATTCGGGTGTCATGGCCGAGGCAGGAGAGGGCGATCGCCACATTGGCTTCCGCACCGCCGATCCAAACGTCGAGGCGGGGCGTCTGCAGGAGCAGTTCCGATCCCGGTGCGCCAAAACGCAGCAGCAGTTCCCCGAAGGCGACGAACGCGGCGTCAGTCCTCAAGCGCGGTCCTCCAGCCGAAATTAGTCCATCACGGCTCGGCGGATGCGAAGCTATCATGTAATGGATTACACGCCGATAGTGGCGCTGTGCTCACTGACGTGACCCCCTGAAACTCAGCCAGGAATAATTAGAGTCCGCCCCAGGAAAGGGACGGACGGATGAAGCGATCAAGATTCACGGAAGAGCAGATCATCGCGATCTTGCGGGAGCAGGAGACCGGGGTGCCGGTGTCGGACCTATGCC
>CANJKM010000284.1 GCA_947474805.1 Caulobacterales bacterium
ATCGAGGGCCTGATCACCGACAACCGCATCTTCAAGCAGCGCAACGTCGATATCGGCGTCGTGACCAAAGAAGACGCCTTCGCCTGGGGCTTCTCCGGGGTGATGGTGCGTGGTTCGGGCGTAGCCTGGGACCTGCGCAAGTCGCAGCCCTATGAGTGCTACGCCGACCTCGAGTTCGACGTGCCCGTCGGCAAGAACGGCGACTGCTACGACCGCTACCTCTGCCGCATGGAAGAGATGCGCCAGTCGACCAAGCTGATCCACCAGTGCATCGCGCGCCTGCGCGCCACGCCCGGCGCCGTCCTGGCCCAGGATCACAAGGTGACCCCGCCCCGGCGGGCCGACATGAAGACCTCCATGGAGGCCCTCATCCACCACTTCAAACTCTACACCGAGGGCTTCCACGTGCCCGCCGGCGAGGTCTACGGCTACGTCGAGGCCCCCAAGGGCGAGTTCGGCGTCTATCTCGTGGCCGACGGCACCAACAAGCCCTACCGCGCCAAGATCCGCGCGCCGGGGTTCGCCCACCTGCAGGCGATGGACTGGATGAACAGGGGCCACATGCTGGCCGACGTCTCCGCCATCCTCGGCTCGCTCGACATCGTGTTCGGGGAGGTCGACCGTTGAGCCTGGAGAGCATCACCCAGGCGCAGCTCGACGCCTATAACGCCCAGGACCTCGACGGTTACTGCAGCTATTTCACCGACGGCGTGGTCGTGGCCAATGCTGGCGGCGAGATCACCTCGACCGGCATCGAGGCCTACCGCGCCCGCTACAAGGACGCCTTCGCCAAGTTCCCCAAGAACAAGGCCGAGCTCTTGAACCGGATCGTGCTGGGCCAGTCCGTCATCGACCACGAGCGGGTCGACCGCGGCGACGGCACGACGCCGACGTTCGAGGTCGCCGCCATCTATCTTTTCGAGGGCGACAAGATCGCCCGCGTGGAATTCGCCAAATGAGCGTCCGTCGCCTCGCCCAGACCCAGCCCGCCAGCTTCGCCTTCTCGAAGGACACCAACGAGAAGATCAAGTTCTGGCTCGGCAAATACCCGGCCGACCGCAAGCAGTCGGCGGTGATCCCGGTCCTGTGGCTGGTGCAGAAGCAGGAAGGCTGGGTTTCGGAGCCCGCCATCCGCGCCATCGCCGCCCTGCTGGAAATGCCGGTCATCCGGGTGCTGGAGGTCGTCACCTTCTACACCATGTTCATGCTGGAGCCGGTCGGTAAGGCCGCGCTGATTCAGGTTTGCGGCACCACGCCCTGCATGCTTCGCGGCGCCGGCGCCCTGATGGATCTCTGCAAGAAAGAGATCGGCGCCAAGGACCATCTGTCGGCCGACGGCCTGTTCACCTGGCAGGAAGTCGAATGCCTGGGCGCCTGCTGCAACGCGCCGATGGCCCAGATCAACGACTACTATTACGAGGACCTGACGCCAGAGACCCTGGGCCAGATCATCGCCGCCTTCCGCAAGGGCGAGACCCCCAAGCCCGGTCCCTATAACGGCCGGACGGTCAGCGAACCCGCGGGCGGACCCCAGACGCTTCTGGACGAGAGCCTCTACGATGGCCGCCTCGCCAAGAAGATCAAGAAGCTGCCCAACACGGAGCCCGCGGCCTGATGGTTGGCATTCTCGAAGACAAAGACCGCATCTTCCTTAACCTCTATGGGCTGAGGGGCGCCGACCTGGAGTCCGCCAAAAAGCGCGGCTGCTGGAACGCGACCAAGGACATGCTCGACATGGGCCGCGATTGGGTCATCAACCAGACCAAGGCGTCCGGCCTGCGCGGTCGCGGCGGCGCCGGCTTCTCGACGGGCCTGAAGTGGTCCTTCATGCCCAAGGAAGTGAAGGACCGCCCTCACTATCTCGTGGTCAACGCCGATGAATCCGAACCCGGCACCTGCAAGGACCGGGAGATCATGCGGCACGATCCGCATCTCCTGATCGAGGGCTGCCTGATCGCCTCCTTCGCGATGCAGGCGCACGCCGCCTACATCTATCTGCGAGGCGAATATGTCCGCGAACGCGAAGTGATGGAGCAGGCCGTCAAGGAGGCCTATGCGGCCAAGCTGATCGGCAAGGACAACGTCCACGGCTGGGACTTCGACGTCTATATCCACCACGGCGCCGGCGCCTACATCTGCGGCGAAGAGACGGCGCTTCTGGAGAGCCTTGAGGGCAAGAAGGGCCAGCCCCGCCTGAAGCCGCCGTTCCCGGCTGGCGCGGGCCTCTATGGCTGCCCGACCACGGTCAACAACGTTGAATCCATTGCGGTTGTGGGAACCATCCTGCGACGGGGCTCGGACTGGTTCGCCGGCATGGGCCGTCCGAACAACACCGGCACCAAGCTGATGTGCATCTCGGGCCACGTGAACAAGCCGTGCAACGTCGAAGAGGTGATGTCGATCCCGCTGAAGCAGCTGCTTGAAGAGCACTGCGGCGGCGTCATTGGCGGCTGGAAGAACCTGAAGGCCGTCATTCCCGGCGGCTCCTCGGTGCCGATGATCACGGCCGAACAGTGCGAGACCGCGCTGATGGACTTCGACAGCCTGCGCGAACTGAAGTCGGGCCTCGGCACGGCGGCGGTCATCGTCATGGACAAGTCGACCGACCTCGTGAAGGCGATCGCCCGCCTGTCCTACTTCTACAAGCACGAGAGCTGCGGCCAGTGCACCCCCTGCCGCGAGGGCACAGGCTGGATGTGGCGGGTGATGGAGCGGATGGTGCGCGGCGAGGCCGAAATGAAGGAAATCGACCTCCTTCTCGACGTCACCACCCAGGTCGAGGGCCACACCATCTGCGCGCTCGGCGACGCGGCGGCCTGGCCGATCCAGGGCCTGTTCCGCCACTTCCGCGGCGAAGTGGAAGAGCGGATCACAAACTACCGAGCCGGTCGCCCGCACGTGCAGGGCGCCTCCTTGGCGGCGGAGTAACAGAATGGCCAAAGCCAAGGTCAACGGCGTCGAGATCGAGTTCGAACCCGGTCTCACCGTGCTCCAGGTCGCCGAGATGGCGGGCGAGGAGATTCC
>CANJKM010000285.1 GCA_947474805.1 Caulobacterales bacterium
GTGAGCCTCAGCCCGCCCTCGATCGGCTCGATCGTCGGCCGGGTCTGGGCGATGGTCCTGGACCCGCCGAGACTCGTTTCATGCACATAGGTCAGGTGCGAGAAGTCGAGCACATTGTCCATGATCAGGCGGTAGTCGGACGCATAGTCCATGGTCGCGGGGATCGAGCGCCAGCCCGGGTCGTTCTGCCGGTGGCAGTCGGGGGGCGCCGTGCCCCGCGCCGCCTCCGGATCGCCCATCCACACCCAGACGAACAGGTCGCGCTCGACGACCGGATAGCTGCGGATATGGGCCCGGTCGGGGATCCGGTCCTGCCGCGGGATTTCCAGACAGCGCCCGCCGCCGTCGAACAGCAGGCCGTGATACATGCAGCGGACCGCGTCCCCCTCGCGCCGCCCCATCGAAAGCGGCGCCAGCCGGTGGCTGCACAGGTCGGCCAGGGCCGCGACCCCGCCCGAGGACAGGCGATAGAGCAGCAGGTCCTGCCCCAGCATGCGCCGCGCCATCATGCCCTCGCCCGCCAGCTCGTGGCTCCAGCAGGCGACATACCAGGCGTTCTTCAGAAACATCGTCGCTCCCCACCAAGACCCGGCGCCGCCCGGGCCGTTTCGGCGAGGCGTCGCGCCACCGCATCATGAGTCCGAACCCGGCGATGATGAAGACGAATTTCGCGGCCGCGCCCCTCGGCGCCTGGAGCCTGGCGCCGCGCTAAGGCCCCGCGGACGCGCGCTCGCCCCGTCGCCGCCCCGCCTTGTCACGCCATCGCCAAGAAACCGATACGAAACCTGCGTGATCGGAGTGCAAAGCCGCCCCGCTGTGCAGTGCAGCAACGATCCGTACCCAGGGGGCCTTCCATGATCCGAACCACGTCCAGCCTGATCGCGCTGACCGCGGCGCTTTTCGCCGCCGACATGGCCCGCGCCGCCGAGCGGCCCGCGACCCAGACCGCCGGCGCCGCCGACACCGCGTCGGAAGGCCTGTCCTCCATCGTGGTCACGGCAAAGACGACGCGCTCGGCCACCCTCATCCCGCAGGCCGAGATCCAGAAGATCCTGCCGGGCGTCTCGCCACTGAAGGCGATCCAGACCCTGCCCGGCGTGCTCTACATCACCGCCGACCCCTGGGGCTACAACGAGCAGAACGCCCAGATCTTCATCCACGGCTTCGCCGGCAACCAGCTCGGCTACACCATGGACGGCGTCCCCTTGGGCGACCAGAGCTACGGCAACTACAACGGCCTTTCGCCTCAGCGCGCGCTGATCTCGGAGAACGTCAGCCGCGTCGTCGTGGCCACCGGAGCCGGCGACCTCGCGACCGCCTCCAACAGCAACCTCGGCGGCACGGTCGAGACCTTCTCCTCCACCCCGGTCGAGCGCTTCGGCATTCAGGCCGCGCAGACATTCGGCAGCTACAACGCCTCGCGCACCTTCGTCCGACTGGACACCGGCGCATTTGGGCCCAACGGCGAGAACTCGGCCTACATCTCGGCCGCCCGCCAGCACGCGCGCGCCTGGGACTTCAACGGCAACCAGGGCGGCTGGCAGGCCAACGCCAAGTTCGTGCACGACGGCAAGATCGGCAAGCTGACGGCCTATTTCGACTACAACGACATGAAGCAACCGAACGAAGACGCCACCGTCTTCTTCAAGCCCTCGGTCGGCGGCACAGCCACCGCGGCCCAGCTCTATACCCCCTACACCAAGCCCTTCGCCTATCCGGACTTCGCCCAGTACCGGACCTACCTCACCCCGCAGGGCAACTCACCGGCGGCCGAAGGCGGCAACTACCGCAACTACTATTCGGACGCCCAGCGCACCGACTATCTCGCCTACGCCCGCTACGACGCGCGCCTGTCTGACAAGATCACCTGGGCGGCGACCGGCTATTATCACCACAACGACGGCGCCGGCGTCGTCGCCGGGCCGCTCGGCCAGTCGATCACCACCGCCCAGCCCTACCTCGATCCCGCCTACGCGACCCTTCCGGCCAACTGCCGCTTCAGCGGCAACGGCAACGGCGTCCTGCCCGCCGCCTGCACCGCCCTGACCGCCGCCCAGGCGACGGCGGCGGGCGCGGCCCTGGTCGCGGCGACCGGCGGCTCGGGCCTAATCACCCGGACGACCGAATACCGCATCAACCGCGGCGGCGTGACCTCGGCGTTCAACATCGATCTGGGTGCCCACAAGATCGAGTTCGGCGGCTGGTACGAGCACAACAGCACCACCCAATGGCGCCGCTGGTACGCCGTCGATGTCAACAAGCTGGGGAACAGCACCCCCTATATCCGCCCGCTCGACGTCGCCCAGCCGCTCTACACCCAGTACCAGGGCGAGGCCAAAATCCAGCAGCTTCAGCTGCACATCCAGGACACCTGGCAGGCGACCAGCCGCCTGCTGATCCAGGGCGGCCTTAAGACCAGCGCCCAGTGGGCCGACGGCCGCTATCCGGTCCAGCCCCGCACGGGCTCCCTGTCGGGCCTCGCCGGCGGCCTGCCGCAGGGCAAGATCAACACCAAGAACTGGTTCCTGCCCGCCATCGGCGCCACCTACGACCTGACCGGGACCGAGGAGGTCTACTTCAACGTCCAGAAGAACCTGCGCCAGTATCAGGCCTATCTGGCTGGCGGCGGCGGCCCCTGGTTCACCGGCAGCCAGCCCGCCTTCAACGCCTTCGCCACTGAGGGCCGGCCCGAGACCAGCTGGACCTATGAGGCCGGCCTGCGCACCCGCCGTAACTTCTCCAACGGCGTCGCGCTCGAGGGTCAGGTCAACTACTACCACGTCGAGTTCAACAACCGCCTGCTGGCCATCGCCACCAACCCCGGCGGCATCGCCGGCAGCGGCATCGCCGGCGGCACCTCGGTCCTCGTCAACGTCGGCGACGTCCTGACCGACGGCGTCGACGCCGCCTTCACCCTGCGGGTCGGTCGCAACTTCTCCTTCTACAACGCGACCTCCTACAACCTGTCGAAGTACCAGAGCGACTACACCTCGGTCGCGGCGGGCA